>CAYGUR010000021.1:0-23636 GCA_964353035.1 uncultured Comamonadaceae bacterium
ATGCCTTTTATTTTTAGATTTCTTCCCTATCTTCGGACAAATGGTGATTGATTTTCTAGAAATAGTGAGTTAACATCATTGATTTCGTGTTCGAGAAAAAGAACACAGTAACCAAGTTAGTCATGAATACTCTCCTTGCATACACGAGTGATGCACGAATTGTTGTGGACTGGTTTCACAAGGTGCGTGGTATCACAATTGTTAAGGCTGATAATGTGCTCCATCTCTCCGAATTACTCAAGCATTCTGTGTTCGAATTAGTTATTTTAGATGAAGGATTTTTAAAGCAGCTAGATGACCAATACCTTGTTGCTATGGGCAAATCAAAGGTTGTTGTTTTGGGCGAAATGCCGTCTGAATCTACAGTTCAACAGTTAAGTATAATCGATAACTGTCCGAAGCCTGTTCAGTTCCAACGGCTTCTGAAGGCTCTCACCAAAGTACACAAGATCCGTGGTGGTGAGTCTGTTGTGCGCAGCTCGAAAGGAGCCATCCTCTTCAAGACTGATGGTGTACTCATTCAGTTAAAGCTCGAAGAGATTTGTTGTTTTGAGAGTATGCGAGACTATGTGCTTTTCCACACGCAAGAACATCGCTTCATTGTACATACAACGCTGAAAAACATCCAAGAAATCATCAATGACGTCCCTGAATTCATCCAAATTCACCGTTCATACGTTGTTAATTCTGTTAAAATTTGTGAAAAAACTGCTACCTCCGTCAAAGTTTGTGACCAGAGTTATCCTGTTTCAAGAACCAACAGGCACAAGCTGAAGTATCTGATAGTTGGATAAGCATTTTCTTTTTTCTGTTTCAATCATTCTTTTTTTGGTTTTAGGGTCATCTAAAAATGTAGGGTTTTCCTTACGTTTTCTCATGGCTGCACCTTACGTAATTGTAGGCTTGGCGCCGACAAACCTGCGAAAGTAGTGCGTCGTATACCTAACTTTGTAGGACCAATTGAACCAGCACAAATGATTAGCGCAAGCCTTTTTGCTCTTAAAGATTTCATGCCAATTCTCATATGGAGTTCTGTCATTTTGTTTTTCAGAGTGATATGGTACTTAATGGCGCAAAGTAAATTTCTGTTTGACCATATGAACTGGAAGTACATGGTAAGGTTTTTCTCACACTCCGTAGGAAAAACTCAAAATCTTCTCAGATTTCATCCCACAAGGAATCGTGCAAAAAAGGAGAAAATTGCGTACCGAAGAAGAGTATATAGAGCAAGATTGAAAACGGTGGTTCCATTTCCTCCTCCTCACAAAAAAGAAGCAGCATAACACAATAGATTATGGCAATTTCCAATGTTCACCTACCATCCTTATTAAAAACGAAAGAAGTTGAGACTGATCGACTTGTTTTTCGGGTCAAACGTGAAGCAGTTTCATGCGTAAACTGTGGCAGTGATGACCATGCAGTGGTGCATCATTTTGATCAAGAATACTACAATCATGATCAGTATGAAACCTTTTCATGGGACGGCGGTTTGCCTCTTGATTTAACCATTGTGAAATGCAAGGGGTGTCAGTTGGTATTTCAAAGTCCAAGGTTTTCTGCGGAAAGCCTCCATCATCTGTATCCAAATCATCCGCTTCCTGAGAAATTGAGCTATAAAAGGCTCATGCGAAATCATAAATTTCATTTTTTGATTGATCTGATTCGCGAGCATGCAGCAAATTCTGAAGGTAAAACAGCAGTGGACTTAGGCACGCGTTATGGAGTCTTACCTGAACTCTTATCGAATGAAGGTTACCGCGCCCTGGGTATAGAAATGAACCTGAAAGCAGTGAAAATTGCGAATCAAGCTGGTTTCAACCATGTGCACCAAGGTACCATTGAAGATTTACACAGTGTCTGCAAGAACGAACACGTGGACCGCGTGAATTTGGTGACGATGGTAGATATTGTAGAACACCTATTAGATCCACGACGAGATTTTGAACTAATCAGTAGAATGCAACAGACCGGCGATCAGATCTTTATTTCTACAATGGATGTTGACTCACTCGGACATAAGATTTTTGGAAAGAATTGGTATTTCATTCATGCCCAACATACGTATTACTTCAGCGAAAAGACGCTAGGTACACTGCTAGATAAGTTCGGATATGACATTCAGTATGTTCATAGGATAGCGAAAATTAAAAACTTAAAGCTGTTACCTACAGAACTTTCAAAACTCAGGAAACACAATGTGATACGTGCAACCATGAATCAACGTGTTGCTGATGGAAAAAAATGGTTCGCAGAATGCAGACCAGCACTTTATGACTACATGAATATTGTAGCTGTAAAGCGCTAATAACCTTGGAGTAGAGCCAAGAACAATGTTTAATTTCTAGCACAAAAAAAAGGCTGTTCTCTTTGTGAGGACAGCCTTTTTGATTGACTCAATTTTCTTAGTCTGCAAGCAATTCGTCCATGGTGTTGTAGGCCACTGCGTGGTAGTTCGGACGAGCTTTCGCGTAAATCTTTCGCGCCATTTCTATCTTGCCTGTTTCCTTCATTGCACGGTAAAGTGGCGTGAGAAATTTTCTTCGACCCACAGAAACAAGGAATGCTTCAACTCGCTGGTAAGCAGGCGTGTAATCGTGAAGTATGGCCTGTTCCAACCATGCGAACAACACTTCATTGTTTCCTGTCTTGTTGACAGCGAAGGTTTTGTTCAGGTCGTCTAACTGCGCATAAGTCACTGTCTCAGGAAGATTTGAAAGAAATCTGTAACGTTCTTGGTAGGCCCAGTCGTTCCATTTCAAATCTTTTGTTGGCAAATAGCCTTTACTCCACTCTGATAGCGCGCTGTCTACTTCTACAAGTCGATCTGATTGAACTGTAGGGATGTTTCCTGGAAGTCCAGCCCCATAGATCCAAGCATCCAAATCAATGGCCTTAACTTGCTCTGGTGTCAGCAACTCTGCTTTCAAGTAAGTAACGAATCGTTCTGTGTCCATCACTTTGAACGCATTGCCTTGAAAGTATTCTTTCAAAAAGGCATCGAATTTTTCTCTTCCTACTGTTTCTTCTATAAGACGAAGGAAGAAGTATCCTTTGTCGTATGCGATAGCGCTCATTCCATCGTCTGGATTTCTTCCTTGCAAGTGCAGTTTCAAGTGGGTGTCATTCGGATTGATGTCCATGATCTCTTCCACTTCCATTTCCAATCCTTGATAGCTCAAAGTAGCAAGCATCTCTGATGTTTCTCTTCCATACACCGCTTCCATAATGCGCTGTTCGAAATAAACGGTGAACCCTTCGTTCAACCAGAAGTCATCCCAAGTGGCATTTGTTACCAAGTTTCCCGACCAGCTATGCGCTAGTTCGTGGGCTACCAATGAGGTTAACGAACGGTCTCCAGCAATAATGGTTGGCGTTGCAAAGGTCAAGCGCGGATTTTCCATTCCGCCGAACGGAAAGGCAGCAGGCAAAATGAGCAAATCATATCTACCCCACGCATACGGTCCGTAAAGTGATTCTGCCGCAACCAGCATGTCGTCCATCTCTTCGAACTCATACTTCGCAGCGTCTATCAAGTCTGGTGTTGCGTAAACAGCAGTGCGCTCCCCAACAGGGGCATAGGCAATGTTTCCAACCGCAAGCGCCATCAAATATGAAGGAATGGGTTGCTCCATTTTGAACGAATATACACCTGCCTCATTGGCCTCAGTCGGATTTTCAGCACTCATCAACGCGAGCAATCCGCCAGGAACTTTAACCGTCGCATCATACGTGAAGCGTATTCCCGGACTGTCTTGACATGGGATCCACGTGCGCGCAAGAATGGCTTGCGACTGTGTGAAAAGAAAGGGTTGTTCACCTTCAACCCACAACAGCGCTTCTGCCTCAGGGGAACTCTTGTATTGGATACTGATTTCAGAAGTGGCCGAAGTGATTGGAATGCGCAAAGGCTGTCCCAAGAACTCAGCTTCTGGTCCTATTTCGAACTCTACAGCACCGCCGTCGTTGGTTGTTACTTTTTCGATCGTTAATTCACGAATGTCGAAGATGATTTTATCAGCGCTGTCTTTCGCTTCAATCGTATACGTAGCTGTTCCCGAAATGATTTTCGTGTCGAAATCTACACTTGCATCCCAGCTCAGGTGGGTCACTTTCGCCTCATTCGGACGAGCGTAGGAATGGTGATCAGTTGCTAGTTTCATTTTCGCAATCAGTTCTTTTGTGCTCTCGCTGCGTTCTGCAGTTGCGTTTGATTCTGTTTTCGCCCCTTCGCCACAAGCAAAGAGTAGGGGGAAGGCCACTAAGGCAAAGACTATTTTTTTCATGAGTTTTCTTTCTGTGGTAAAACTAGGAATTTCCTAGCTCTCTCGTTTTCATGGCGCTGCGCACCAAACGTTCAATTAAGATATAAATGATCATTCCAAAAGCAGCTTTGATCATTAAGCCGGGAAGAAATTTCTGAAACAGGGCCATCCAGTCAAGGCTGTCATCCATAACCTGTTCCATCCAATACATACCAAATAGCAGGATGATGAGCTGTCCGCCAATCATCAACGCTGCTGCCGCTAGCGAAGTCATCCGCCACGGCTTTTCCGCTAAGTAACCTACTACCAGGGCTGCAAAGAGGAACCCAAAAAGAAATCCTCCACTGACGCCCGTGAATACGTTCCATCCCGAAGCACCATTCGCAAAAACAGGAAGTCCTAGTCCGCCCAAAACCAAATACAATAACACAGCTACTCCACCATTCACCCAACCAAAAAACAAAGGCACAAGAATAACCAGCATTGACTGCAGGGTGATGGGCACGTTGATACCTTCTTTCAGTTCAATGGGCGATAAAAAACAGAGCAGCAGCAACCCAATAACAATCTTAATGAGCGCGTCAAATGCCGCATGCTTCGTGAACCGAAGTTTTTGATTGAGCATCAGTCGTTGTTCAAGTAAAAGTTTACACCATTGGATAAAACAATAGTGTTGTTTCCACGATCGATATCTGCAGATCGTTTGTTGGGATCAATTTCAATGCTCTCAATTTGATTGGCCTGAACTTCAAGTCGAATGGCATATTCTGGGTGGGTCCACGACCAATCGTCTGCAAGGGTGTAATCCATGTTTTCAACTTCCATTGGCTTTTCGCCTCGCATCATCTCCAAGGGAATGTTGTACATAATTTGAGCGCCGTCTTTAAGTGTAATGAGCAGGTCCACCGGCATTGGCATGCGTCCTTTTCGCTCTAAAGTGACCACAGCTCCTTGCTCATCTCCAATGAGCGATTTCACTGCATAATCAATGGTATGCGTTGTGTTTTCGAAGTATTGGAAGTACCAATCCAACTCAAGTCCGCTATGCTTCTCCATGACCCGTTTGAAATCCGTTGAAGTAGGGTGTTTGAATTTCCACTCGTTGAAATATTGTAAAAGCGCTTCATCGCGATTTTCTTTTCCAATGATGTATTCCAATTGAGTTAACAGTACTTCACCTTTGCTGTAGGCAGCAGTTCCGTAGGCACGATTGGTGTTGTAATGGTCAGCATGGGTAATCAATGCTTCGTCTTTACCTGCTCGCGCCAAGCCTAAGTAGCTTTGATATGCTGCTGCATGAGGGTCACGTGTTGGGTCAACAAACAAGCTCGCCAGAACTTCACTTGTGGCGAAAGAGGTGAATCCTTCATCCATCCATTCATACAAACTCTCATTGGTTGCTAAAACACCATGATACCAGGAGTGAGCTGCTTCATGCACAGTAACACCAACTAAACTTCTGAGGTTTCTTTTTCCTGTAATCAAAGTAGCCATCGGATATTCCATTCCACCATCTCCACCTTGAATTACGGTGTATTGAGGGTACGGATATTCACCATAATGCTCGCTCATAAATTTGAACGCTTTCATGGTATATTCAGGCAACACATCCCAATTTTCATTGAACTCGGCATTGTCTTGGTACAAAAAGTGAAATGTAGGTCCATTCTCCATCTGCTCAACGCGATGGATGTAATCAGGATCAGCGGCCCATACAAAGTCATGCACGTTTTCGGCTTCCCAATGCCATGTAAGCTTGCCATTTGTAGGCGCTGGCTTTGCTTTTTCGCTGCCATAACCATGTCCAATCTGCTCAGCATTTTTCAAAATACCAGTGCCCCCAATGATGTAGTTTTCGTCGATGGAAATGTTTACTTCATAATCGCCCCAAACTCCGTGGAATTCGCGTCCAACGTACGGATTGGCTTGCCATCCTTCATGATCGTACTCACACATTTTGGGATACCACTGGGCCATAGAAAGTTCAATTCCTTCGCTGTTGTTCCAGCCTGATCTTCGAATTTGCAAGGGAACTTGTGCGTCCCATGTCATTTCAAAGGTCACTTTTCCACCCGCCGGAATGGCCTTTGGTAGCTGAACTTCCAGAATGGTACCTACATCTTTAAATTCAACTGCTGTTCCGTTCATCGTGAGACTCTTTACGCGAATCCATCCTTCTTCCGACTTAGATAAATGCACAATGCGATCTCCTACGCGTGAATCAGGATCTTCAATGGTTCTAGAACGGACATCCATCATACTTCCTGGTTGGAAGGCATTGAAATAGAGGTGGTAGAAGACAGAGTTCAACTCATCTGGAGAGTTGTTTTTGTAGACCAGTTTCTGGGTACCGCTGTACTGATGTGCCGCTGCATTGACGTCAATCCACATTTTGTAATCCACCTCTTGCTGCCAGTAATAGTTGTCCTTGGCGTCCAGGTTCATGGCAACACATAAAAGTGCCACCAATACGATCATCTTGTTCATATACTCTTCTTTGGATAATTCGTCCGCAAGATACGCAGCCTCGTTAGGTCCGCAAACGATGCAGGTTCAAAAGGTTGATAAAGGTGATAAAAGGGAGCTCAAACTATGAGCGGAACATGCCCTCTGTCAGAAATCTTCTAATTTTCGCAGAAGCCCTCCAGTGGTCTAAAGTGATTTTTAGAAGGTCTGGCGAAGTAATGAGGTCTGGCGAATGCTCTGACATGTAATAAAATTGCTTGTTGGCAATTTCTGGAAGTGTCTGCGAAGGCTCCTTAAACTCTTTCGGAAGAATCTTGTTCTTTTCACCCTGAAGACCTTGCGTAAATAATTTGTTAAACGGCTTATCTTCAATTGCTTCGCGAAATTCATTGGGCTTTTTTGTCATGTGATCACGCAAATCATAGAGTTGCTCTTTCTCTAAGAAATAAGCGCCTCCGCCAATCCATATTTTTTCTGGTCCGAAGTCTACATACAGTCCGGGATAGGACTTGTCTTTTCTGCCAAAGGGCGAAATAATCGCAGATCGATTTAATTTGTATGGCTGTTTATCTTTCGAAAAACGAATGTCTTTATTGATGCGAAAAATGGCATCGGCGGGTTTGATTTCAATGTGCTCACCTTCCTTTTTCATTTCATCAAAAGCAGCAGCCACAAAGGCCTCAAAAGGCTTTTTTACCGACGATTCGTACCTCTTTTTGTTCGCGTGAAACCAATCTTTATTGTTGTTCCCTGCCAATTCAATAAAGAAAGAGTGGAAGTCGGAAGTGAAAAAAGGGGCATTCATCGTATTCGTGATTTTTAGGTTGTGAAGTGAAGCGCAAAGACAGGAGTGAAGTTCAATTCAAAAGCTTCGCTTGTCCGTCTTTTTGTAAAAGGTACCAAACACCATTCACTTGAACATGTGCTTGTCCGTCAATGAAATTAGATGCGTTATCAAATATGAAATCGAAAAAGATGTTTCCAGTACGGTCAATGAAACCAAATTTTCCATCTGATTTCACCAAAGCAAAACCATCACTGAAGTTGCCATATTGATTTGGAAGGAACTCTTCATAGGCGGCATATTGGTTCATGAAGTTTCGCTCTATGTCCTCGGCGGTTGAATACATTTCAGAAATACGTCTGTAAACCTCAAGTCCAGAGTAATTTCCAACCTCCATCAATTCAAGGACATTGGTCTTTTCGCTTGGAGCGAAGCGATTGAGTTCTTTTTTGTCTGAGAGCACTGTAAGCACTGAATCTATTCGTCCATCTGTAAAAGTACATTGAACAACCAATTTGGTTTTCTTGTATTTGAAATGTGCCACATCTCCTTTGACCTTCACTTTCGATTTATAAGGTTTAGCGGGGAAGGGATCAACGGCAGAACTCAATTGTCCGAGGAGGTTTGAAACGCTCAGGAACAGCACAGATAGGATCAGATATTTCATGCTTCCAAGGTATTAATTTTAACTTCACAACAGTAAAAAGTAGATGGCTTCTTCATTGACGAAAACAATTGCTCTATGCATTTCCCTTTTTGGTCTATGAAGCAGTGCCCTTGGGCGAATAAGTTTGCGTTCTAGAAAAAATGAACTGAAATTGAATTGTCAAGCCATCTACATTCACTTCGGTGTTTGTTCATGCGCAATAGGACATCATTGGTTAGTGAGCCACTCCGAAAGGGGTGGCTTTACTATTGCGGGACTTTTGCTCCAGGAAAAATGCGCTCCAATTCTTTTTCGCGAAAGCTAAAAATTCCGCGAACTTTTGGATGAACGATGGGACCACCAAATAGATTCCCTAAGGCTCCACCGGGCAAACCGTAGTGCAAGACATCGCTCATCATGGTACCTCCTTCATGCGACTCAAATCGGTGCTGGTGATGCCAAAATGCGTACGGACCAAATCGTTGTTCGTCAATGAAATATTTTCCCTCGACGCACTGTGTAATTTCGGTGACCCAGTTCATCGGGATATTGAACATCGGACGAATTTTATAGGCAATCAGTTGCCCTGCATAGGTACGTTCTCCTGCTCCACTTTTTATCTCAAAGTGCATGTCGTCAGGTGTGATTTTATTCAGGTTCTCAGGAACAGAAAAGAAGTCCCATGCTTCCTCAACTGAGATTGGAAGCCATTGCTTGGAGGTCAATCGGTGCATTTTCATGTACAGATAACCAACAAGGTACAAGAAGGTTCATTACTGACAGAGGGCATTTGCCGCCCACACCGCCATAAGTAGATTGGGTTTGGCTTTGCAGTTGAAGCCCATAGAGTTTGCATAGCCGGCACTTGCGCTCAGGAGCTTATTGGAAGGAAAGGAGGGGTCGGTATTGAAATCAAGATCAATCTGCTTCACTTTGATGCCGCATTCTTTGCGAATGGCATCCGCCAAGGCAACAGAGCGTTCTGTTTCGCCCCATAGCTTCGTCCACATGTCATAGATCTTCGGCACGCGCTCTTTGCGGTAAATAACGTGAGCGCCAGATTCGGGAAAACGAAAAACGATGGTGGTCACGTAAACCGTGTACGTTTTGAAATTTTGACTATCACTTCCAATGTGCAGTTCACAATGTGGATAGACCTTCCAAAAGCTAGAGATGTACTCGCTGAAATCCATGCGCCTCTCGCCATCCATGACTTGAAAAATGCGCTGCCGACCTTCTAATTCGTTCATGATGTGTCCGAAGTTAGTTAAGAACAACAGGATTTCAACTTTAAATCATTGTAAAGGAAGGACGAATACAGCTGAAGTTGTCCACATTGAATTCACAACACGAGACAGAAGGTCCACTAAAACCACCGAGCCATGAATCCCGAAGAATGTTACCTCTTGATTTGAGTGTTGATAGTTGAGGTATACTCATCATCCCAAGTGATGCGATCTTCTTCTACGTCATAAGCACATTTGCCAACAGGATTCTTCTCTAAAAGTCGTTTCGTTTTCCGGCTTTTTGATTTTAACATTGTGAAATCAGTCACCATCATAAAATCTCCTTCTTTGTTCTCCTCCGGAATTCCGTTTAAATCAAAGAGTATCCACTTGTCGTAATACCTTCTCTTTTTCACTCTCAACGTCCAAACGGCATCTGAAGTCAACTGTGCTTCAAACGCCCCCATGGAATCTGTTGTAAATGAGCTCACAAGAATTCCGTCTTTGGTGATTTCAATTTCACAATCGTCACAAAGGTGCCGTTCACCTTTTTTGTCTTCAGTTTTAACAGCGCCTGATAAGAACACAGTACAAGTGGTCTGGCTAAAAAGTGCACCTTGAACAAGAATACACAAAGTGAATAAAGCTATTTTCATGGCGGTTTTTGAATTGAAAAGCCAATGAGGTGACTTTGAGCTTCAAACTTCGTCAAAGGAAGGGAATATTAAAAATCATGTTGCTGACATAATTTCTATCTTTCGTTTTCCAAATAAACCTTGAAAGAATGCCTGTAAGAATGCGTAAAGACCCAGATAAAGGGTCCTCCAAAGACAACTACCCTGGAAGGAGATCTTCCAACACTGGTGGCGGTGGCGGTTCCAATCCCATTGCTTATTTACTTCCATTGTTATTGAAAAAACCAAAACTGCTTCTTGTGGCAGCGGTTGTTTTTGGCGCCTGGTACTTCTTGGGCGGAAACTGCAATGGTGGTGGAATTGTTTCTGAAGACTCCACCGAAGGGGGAGGAGGAATTACGAATCAAATCGTAAAAACGCTCTTCTCTACTGGATTGGAAATGTCGCCCGAAAAATACGATGCGACTGACATCTTTGAACCACTTGCAGACAACATCAAAAATCCGCTTCCTGAAAAGTTCAGTTTGTTGCCGTATGCGCCAAACAGACTCAATCAAGGACGACAAGGGTCTTGTGTTGCATGGGCGTCAAGTTATGCAGCTAGAACCATTCTAGAAGCACAGAAAACAGGGGCGAATCCCAACAGCGTAGCCTTCAGTCCGAGCTATTTGTACAATCAAATTGCACTGACCAATTGTCAGGGAGCTTACCTTCCAGACGCCATGAAGACAATGTCTCAGAATGGGAACATGCTCTTTAGGGAGTTCAAATACGACGAAAGGAGCTGCAGTGACAAGCCAGATGCGCAAGAGAAGCAAGCTGGAAGAGCATATACCATCCATGGCTTCAATCGCCTGTCAAACGGCGACAATGCGAAGGAAATTGATATGCTGGCCATCAAACAGCACTTGGCTCAGGGCGCGCCTGTGGTGATTGGAATGATGGTAGGTGGCACGTTTATGAACGACATGCGAGGCCAAGACACCTGGATTCCTTCACGTGGTGATTACGATGCCAGTGGTTTCGGCGGACATGCCATGTGTGTGATCGGATATGATGATTACAAAGAAGGTGGATCCTTTCAAATCATGAATAGCTGGGGCGAAGAATGGGGGAAGAAAGGCGTTGCTTGGGTGCGCTACAAAGACTTCGATTTCTTTGTGCGTGAAGCGTATGGCATAGACCCAATGGGCAATGCAGATGCACCAAAAGGAACTGTGCTCAATGCGCAAATTGCCCTTAAATTAAACGAAGGCGGATACATTCCCTTCAAAGGTGGAGCGCCGGGAATGTTCTCTACCTCTAGACCTGTTCGACAAGGAGATTTATTTAAGGTAGAAATCACCAACAATATTCCTTGTTATATCTATGTGTTTGGCGAAGAAACTGACGGTAGTTCATACGTGCTCTTTCCTTACACTAAAAAGCATTCGCCCTACTGCGGAATCACAGGAACGAGATTGTTTCCGAAAGACTACTCCATGGAAACCGATGATGTCGGAAATCGTGACCACATCGCTATTGTCATGTCCAGCGAACCCCTAGATTACAATGAGTTCAATGCCCGAATTACTCAGGCAGACGGCGCATTCGGAAACAAGTTGCAACAAGTCATTGGCGAATCAAACGCCCAATACACCAATGGAAATCCAATTGAACTGCGAGTAGACCTTAAAACTACTCCCATTTCTGGTGTAGTGCTCAGCATTGATAAGCAGTAAAAAGAAATCAAATACACACATAAAACCCGGTTGAGAAATCAGCTGGGTTTTTTGTTTTCTATTGAATTGAACCCTCGCCTTAATAAACAGCTAACCATGAAGTAAAATACCAAATCAAGATATCCAAGCAAGTACCTGAGGTAGCAGTGTTTTAAGGCAAATTGGAGCGTGTTAATTTAATGCTACCCAATGCCCCACACTTAGTGTAGCGTTTACATTCCTCTAATCTATAGGTTGAACCGGTGAAATAATTTCGTGCTGAAAACTGAACGTGCAAAAACTGCCCTCAGTGGAAAATTTTTACCCAACCAAAATCAACGCTATGGATTTTAAAAAATTACTGTTATCGCTTTTAACCTTTGCGATTATCAGCCCAGCGGTATGCCAAGACATTGTCATTACCGCTATTTTCGATGGATCGCTTACTGGGGGAAACCCAAGAGGTCTTGAACTTTATGTCATCAATGATATCCCAGACCTTTCAGTGGTGGGAATAGGAATAGCCGATAATGGTGGTGGTTCAGACGGACAGGAGTATACCTTTCCTGCCGATGCAGCCACCGCAGGTGATTTCATTTACATTGTAAAGGATGCCGTTGCATTCAACGATTTTTTCGGTGTTACTGCTCAGTACACATCGGGATTATTCAATTTCAATGGCGATGACCCTGTGGAACTTTTCCAGAATGGAGTGGTAATCGATGTATACGGCGATGTTGCCCTAGATGGATCAGGCCTTGCCTGGGAGTACCTAGATGGATATTCATACAGAGTTTCTGGCACTGGACCAGAAACCATTTGGGATGCTGCAAATTGGATTCTTCCTGGCATCAATATTTATGATCCCGTAACAACTAACGGTGCAGCTTCAACTCCAATGCCAATTGGTACATACTCTCCTTCAACTGGTGGTGTAGCTGGTTGTACTGATAACACAGCTTGTAACTATGATGCTACAGCTACAATTAATAATGGCTCGTGCCTATTTGAAGGTGATTCATGTGATGACGGAGACGCAACTACTGTAAATGATGTATACCTTAATGATTGTTCTTGTGCTGGCGAAATCGAAATTCTTGGGTGCACAGATTCAGAAGCATGCAACTATGACATCACCGCAACAACGGATGATTCTTCATGTGATTATTCTTGCATAGGATGCATGAATAGCGCAGCTTGTAACTACGATGCTACAGCTACAATTGACAGTGGAGCTTGCATTCTCGTTGGAGATGCGTGTGATGATGGAGACGCCCTAACAGCAAATGATGTCATTCAAGGAGATTGCTCTTGCGCAGGAATTGTTCCAACACTAACCAACGCACTGGTAATTACAGCCATTTTTGACGGACCGCTTTCAGGTGGAGTTCCCAAAGGAGTTGAACTTTATGCATTAGCTGACATTGCTGATTTGAGCACATTTGGAATTGGTTCAGCTTCCAATGGAGGTGCTTCTGCAGGAGTTGAATTTACCTTTCCTGCCGACGCTTTGACTGCCGGTGAGTTCATTTTTGTTTCTTCTGATGACACAGGTGCTCAAGCATTTTTCGCTTCTTCAGCAACCAACTACAACGCGGGTTCTGTTATGGGTATCAACGGTGATGATGTAATTGAACTTTTCGAATTTGGACAGTTAATTGACAGCTATGGCGAAGTAGGAGTAGACGGAACCGGTGAAGCTTGGGAGTATTTGGATACCTATGCGACACGTAAATGTTCAACGGGTCCTGATGGTGCATTCAATCCAGCAAACTGGACTTTTGGAACATTAGATGTGTTCGATGGAATTGATTCTAGCATTGGATTGAATTCCGATGCTGCTGAACCTATGCCTGTTGCTGCATACCTCACAACGTGTCCTTCTCAAGTTTTTGGATGTACGAATAACGCTGCTTGTAATTACGATGTAACTGCAACAGACGACGATGGTTCTTGTATTCTCCCAGGTGACGCCTGTGATGATGCTGATTCTGCTACTGAGAATGATGTAATCCAAGGAGATTGCTCATGCGCTGGTACAGCAATTACTTTTTGCAGTGCACCAGTATGGACACCAGCTGACGTTGTGACCAACTCTGGATCAACTGGCGGTTCTTGGATTTCAAATGGTACTGGCTTTGATGTGAATGGTTTCTGCGGAGGCGGTTGTATTGAAGCAGTAGATACGTGGATTGTTTCCAATGGATTTGACTACAGCGGTGTTGTAACTTCAACACTAACATTTGATGCTACAGAAGCCTTCGGAACTACTGATTTACTTGTTCAGTATACCACGAGCTACAACGGTGATCCTTCAGCGAGCACATGGACTGCTGTTGCATCTGTTGCAGCAGCTGGTGGAATTTCGATTGATCTTTCAGCATTAGCTGGTCAGTCTGAGGTGTACCTAGGTATTCAATATGCAGATGACGCTTTAGATGGATTTTCTGGTTGGAGCTTATCAAACATTAATTTGAGCGGAGATTGTCCTACGAATGTTACAGTTTACGATTGCCCAACTGAGCAAGTGAACTTCGGCGATGCGTGTGATGATGGAGATGCTGCTACCATCAATGATATCATCCAAGGAGATTGCACCTGCGCAGGTACCATTCCAACGCTAACCAATGCACTTGTGATTACGGCTATTTTTGATGGGCCTATTAGTGGAGGAACACCAAAAGGGGTTGAGCTTTATGCTTTGGCTGATATTGTAGATTTGAGCAACTTCGGAATTGGGTCTGCCTCAAATGGCGGTGCTTCTGCTGGTGTTGAATTTACCTTCCCTGCTGATGCACTGACTGAAGGAGAATATATTTTCGTTACTTCAGACGACACTGGCGCTCAAACTTTTTTCGCTTCTTCAGCGACTAACTATAACGCGGGGTCTGTAATGGGAATCAATGGTGATGACGTCATTGAATTGTTTGAGTTCGGACAGTTGATTGATAGCTACGGTGAAGTAGGTGTAGATGGAACAGGCGAAGCCTGGGAGTACACTGATACTTACGCTACTCGTAAATGTGCAACAGGTCCTGATGGAGCTTTTAATCCTGCAAACTGGACGTTTGGAGCTTTAGATTTATTTGACGGAATTGATGCAATCACGGGATTGAACACAGATGCTACTGAGCCAATGCCCGTTGCTGCATACCTTACAACTTGTCCATCTCAAGTATTCGGATGTACGAATGACACCGCTTGTAACTATGATGTGACAGCAACAGATGATGATGGTTCATGTATTCTTCCCGGTGATGCCTGCGATGACGGAAATGCCTTGACTGAAACTGATGTGATCCAACCTGATTGCTCATGTGCCGGAACAGCAGTTACGGTATGCGATGCGCCCATCTTTACCCCAGTTGACGTAACAACAAACTCTGGATCTACAGGTGGAACTTGGCAGTTTGATGGCACTGCATACTCAGTAAACGGATTCTGCGGTGGTGGATGTGTTGAAGCAGTTGACACTTGGATTGTATCAAATGGATATGATTTTTCTGCTGTAACAGCATCAAACCTGTTGTTCAACGCAAGTGAAAATTTCGGCACCACAGACCTTGATATTCAATATACAACTGCTTTCAATGGGGATCCAACTTTGAGCACTTGGACTTCACTTCTAGTGATTGCTGACGCAGGTGGATACACCATCGACTTGTCTGCGCTAGCAGGACTAACGGAAGTTTATTTGGGTGTTCAGTACCTTGATGATGCTGTTGATGGATTCAGCAGCTGGACTCTTACTGATGTAAACCTAAGTGGTGATTGTCCAACAAATATTACGGTTTACGACTGTCCTGCAGCGCAAGCGAACTTCGGCGATGCGTGTGATGACCTTGATCCATTAACAATCAATGATGTCATTCAACCTGATTGTTCATGCGCTGGTGAAACCTTCACCTTGACGAATGGATTGGTTATTACAGCCGTGTATGACGGACCGCTAACTGGAGGAGCGCCTAAGGGCGTTGAGCTATACGCTCTGATCGACATCGATGACCTTCAAAATTTTGGAATTGGTTCTGCCAACAACGGTGGAGGGTCTGACGGTGTTGAATTCACCTTCCCAGAAATTCCTGTCCAAGCAGGCGATTACATCTTCGTTTCCTCTGATGAACTCAGTGCAAATGCATTTTTCGAAAGTGCGAGCTTGAATTTGAACGCAGGAAGCGCTATGTCGATAAACGGCGACGATGCCATAGAACTGTTTGAGTTCGGACAAGTAATTGACACCTTCGGAGACATCAACACTGATGGTACTGGTACAACATGGGAGTACCTTGACTCATATGCAACGCGTAACTGTTCTACAGGACCTGATGGTGCAACATTTGTTGAAGCAAATTGGAGCTTTGGAGCTGTGAATGTGTATGACGCATTGGATCCTGTTACAGGGCTCAACTCACAATCAACTGCTCCAATGGCAGTGAATGCGTATGCTGAAACTTGTCCAACGGTTCTAGGATGTACAGATGTAAATGCGTGTAATTACAATGATCAAGCAACTGATGATGACGGTTCTTGCTTGCTTCCTGTGGCGAACTGTTCTCAGTGCAATGGACAAACACTTGAAATCATTGATACAGATGGTGATGGTATTTGTGACGCAGACGAACCAGTTGTAAGCAGCTGTCCAGCTGATATTACTGGTGACGGTCTCATCAACGTAGATGATTTCTTAGCCTTGCTTTCAGTCTTCGGTACTGTTTGCGAATAACATAGATAACAGCAAAAGAAAAGGGCTAAGTAAATTTTACTTAGCCCTTTTTGGTTGCTCAAACTACGTCCTACTTGGCAGCTAAAGCATTGTCGATGATAAGCTTAATGTGATCTCTGTGTGCACGTGTTAAGGTGTCAGGAGATGATCCACTTGCCATCATTTTTCTTACTCTGTTCAATTCATACAGTGCCATGCTACGTGAAATGTCATCGTACTTCTTTGTGTCTTCAACAATCGAAGCCAATTTCTTGGTATACATGATCTGAAGGTTCTGGCGTGTAGCATTGACCTTCGATTTCGCGTCAGCTTTAAACACAGCATCTGTCAAGTCAGTCATCATTTCATCCAGGGTATACGTGTTTCCATATTCCGCGCTGTTCACAATTCTGCGCAGTGTATTTGGATGCGTAAGATGAGCCAAAGCACTGCCTTGTGCATTTTTGATACGCTCAAGAATCTTCGGGTCATCTGTATTGACGAAATGATTGAATCCTCTTCGTTGTGCCAACAAGTGATTGTACAAGTCTTCTGGTACAGCAAAGGCATCTGGTGCGAAAGCGTAGGTAGTAAGCGCCTTCATAGCAGCACGCTGATCTTTTTCGGAAACAGGTTGCAAAGGCGTTGTAGCGCCTGATTGTCCCGAAAGACTTCTGTCGTAACGTACACCACCAATCTGACGTGTTATCACACCCAACTGAGTAGCATATTCTCCTGACAATGAGAAGTAAGCAATCAATAAGTCTTGGTAGTTATCACCTTCAACTACATACTTGTCCATGATTTTCGGCATCACCTTGTTCACCAACATGCAACGCTCAACAGCGTAGGCTACAGGATCAGAACTAAGGTCATAAATGTTCACGTCTGGATTGATGCCTTTCCCCGGAGAACGCATGTCGTCAGCGTCATTTCCAAAGGCCAGTTCATGCGCAGATGAACGAGAAAGAATTCGCTCCAATCGTGCAGCTTCTGCAGCTTCATCTGGCAAGGATGGAGAATAACCGTATTCAATGACCCACATGTCGTACGGACCAGGACTTGAATCATAGTAAGTTGTTTGATCTTCTTTATTTAGGGCGAAATTGATCGCTGGGTATTCCATCACAGAGTTACACAATCCTTTTTCTGCAACGATGGCTGCGTCTTTAATTTCATCAACAGAAAGTAGGGTCGAAGCGCGCATGTTATGAGACATACCCAAGGTGTGACCAACTTCATGCAATACCAAGCGATGCAATGTTTGTTTCACGAAATCTGTTTGTGAGGCTCCATCCATGTCCATTGCTTTCATCGCTGCCATTCCGAAGAGCATGTTGCGGTGAAGCACATTTCCAGCATCACATCGGTGCATATCTGCAATGATGTCTTCCTTCGTCAAATCAGCTTCAGCACCTGCCATACCAGCCAGCTGGAACACGTCTTGTCTGAACAGTCTCCCGCGAATAGCAGCGAACTCAAGCATGATGTCTGCGCCCAAGATTTCTCCTGTACGCGGATTCACGAAGCTAGGTCCATAGCCACCAAATGGAGGTTGTGGAGATGAGGTCCAACGCAACACATTGTAACGAATATCACCTGCATCCCAATCAGCATCATCAGGCTGAACTTTGACCACTACAGCATTTTTGAAACCAGCCTTTTCAAAGGCGATGTTCCAACGTTCAACACCTTCCTTGATGATCGGACGGAACTCTTCTGGTGTAGTGTTTTCAATCCACCATGTAATTGGCTGAACTGGTTCAGAAATGGCAGCATTTGGATCCTTCTTTACCAAGTTCCAACGGTGAATCATATCCTTATAAGGAGCGTTGTCAAAGGTTGTCATGTCGTTCACCTGGGTCATGAAAAAGCCTATGCGCTCATCGTCCGGACGAGGTTGAAAATCGTTATCTGGCATCTCAATGATGCTGTGCTGGTAACGAATGGTGATGTAACGCACGTCTGTCACAGCAGCACTTCCACCTGTTTTCGGACTGCTATTGTCATACACATAGTCAACCGTGATGTCTGTGTTCTCAGGATAGCTCTTAACGTCGTGTATTTTTGTTTTGCTCTTGCTCAATCCACCAAGAAGTCCAGGTCTTTGCGGACTAGAAGGCGGTTTGATCATTTGAAAGTCTTCGCTCAAAAAGATGTTATCAGCAGAGATGAGCATTACACCCGTTTCATCATCCTTTGCTTCAATTTTTTCACTGGCGATGATAGGGGTGTTGATGTTCGCTTTGCCAGACTTTGCCAGAGCAGTATTCTCATCATAATAATAGCTGGTGTTTTCTTGATGAATTTCAATGCGGTCGAAGTGTCTGTGGAACGAAATGATTTTCGACCCACGATAGGAACCTCTGAAATGTCCGGCTTCCAGCACACCGTCTTCTGTAAACGAAAAGTAGATGAATTCTTTTCCAAGTTGATCTTCTTTGATCTGCATGTAAGACTGTCCGGTCACACTGTCTTGATAGATTGTGAACAGACCTTCATATGCCGCACACGACTTGGTGATTTCAGAAGGCTTTTTGTCTTTGGATGGTTTAGGAGCTTCAGTTTGGGCCCCTTTCTTTTTCTTTTTGCCTTTTTTCTGCGCGTCTGCAGGAACCGCAACAAAAAGGCACAAAATCAAGAGCAAAATGCTCGAGCGTGATAAAATAGGTTTCATAGGTTTTTGAATTGTGACCCACAAGTTAAGGAATGCACATTGAGAAAGCCTCCCAACTTTCTTTAAATCAATGGACGGTAAAAATCGGTGACAATTGGAGAAATGAAGCAAATAACTATGGGAACAATGAAGTAGTTCGGTCTTAATCTACCTCTAGCGCGGTTTCCCCACAACCATTCACATCAATGTTGTAAACTTCAAGGGAGGGAGCTACAACCCCAGATTCGACCTCAATAACTTGTTCGCCAGAGTTCACATTGAATGAATTCTGATCGTTGGAATTGACACTCCCAAGCAATTCGTTTTCTGCGTAAACAAAGATGGTTTCACTGGAGTTATTGGTCACAACAAGGTCTCCACTTGTGCAGAGTGTGTCGCAAGAAGCAACTGATAATGCAATGGCGAAGAAGCCCAGAAGGAGAGGAGTGTTTTGCATGACTTGAATTTACATTGTCAAAACAATATTTGTGCCGAAAAATTGTGCCAGCACTGTACTCCTGACTAAGCTTCTACCGACTCACGCTTCGCTCTTCGATAGAGAAAAGAATTGAAAATACTTCGCTTGGCAAAACGTTGCTGCTTGTCGCTATTCACAAATTTGTTGAACAAGGTTCCGTTCACACCGAAATACTCATAGGTAGAGCCATCAGTAAACGTAATCTCAAGCAACAGTCCTTTGTGCTTGAAATCAGCAATTTTCGATTCAGTGATTGTTTTCGTGTATTCAGGAAGTTGAGCTTCCTTCGTTTCAGGAGCAATACTCACAAGGAAGTGATAGGCATCAATGATGATCTGGCTCTGAAGGCCAGCTTCTTCCTTCTTCGCTTCATCCTGAAATTTATCGGGATGCCACTCTTTCACCAAGTTTCTGTAAGTTGTTTTGAGTTCTTTCAACTCAATTTCCCCTTCTACTTGAAAGAGTTTCTTGTATTCATTAATGCGTTTCATGCCCGTCGATTTCAAAATGACGCGCAAAGGTATTCCTATTCTTTGGATTCAGCGCTATATTATCGCGCTACTTCTCTCCAGACTGTGTGATCTGGTTTGTTCCCTGAAACCATTTCAAGAATTTTGAACAGAAAGTCAACTTCATTTTGACCACTATCCTCCTGCATTTGTTTGAAAGAAATAAGTGCAACAGGGAAGATTGACGTTAAATCGATCTTCCACATTTGGTCTTCGTTGTAAAAATGAAAATCGATGTCAGTGGGCTGCTCGTTGGCTACCAACTGTCCTTTGGCGAAGCTATCTTCTATCACAATGGTCCCAATCGTGTTGCCAGCAACACTGCTCTTACCAACCATTCCGGCTTCAATTGCATAGATCAAAAGTCCTTCGCCATCAAAATTTAGAATTTCCTCTTTGGTTGCATTGTGCCGAATGGTAAAAACCATCAGTTTGTCCATGATATTCAACTTTCTCACCGAAAGTGAGTCAGCAGATTGAACCATCTCCGCAATGTCAGAGTAGTACTTCATGGTTCTGCTATCAACATACTTTGCAGCCTCTTCACCTCGGTCATTCAGAATTGCTGATTTGTACTTTTCAAAGGATTCACGAATGAGCTTTTCTTGTTTCTTTTGGGCGAAACACGTTGCCACAACCAGTGTGAACGAAAGGAAAAGGAGAACTTTCTTAGCCATAATTTAGTGATAGAAGAACCTCGTTATGTAGTTCTAGAACTCGACTAAGTTATATATATTTTTTATCGATGAATTTGGAATTTAACAATCGCGCTACTGCCATGTAGGGATAGCGAATGGTGGCTGAAGAGCTGGCTGTATGTTTAATGGCGTGCATCCACGGATATGCATTGACGAGCGTTTGATTGCGCTTAAACCGATTGAATTGATCTGTCACTCGTTTGTAATTCGCAATGCTTTCAGCCCCTGCAAAATGCGTGCAAACACCTTTTGTTTCGAGGTAGTCTAGATTGTCTTCAATTTTTTTGAACGTTGACGCTATGTCTTTTTGGGGAATCCCCGTTCGATTCATGCCCGTCTCAAGCTCAACATGAATCAGCGCTTTCTTGCCAATTTTCTTTGCCACCGAAGCGGCTGCATCCAAACGGTCTTGTTCGAACACATAGAACTGTACATCGTTTTCAATGGCCCATTCCAATTCGTCATTTTCTATTTCGCCCATAATCATGAGCGTATAGTCATCATTGGGCAATGCTTTTGTCACGTTTAACGCTTCTTATGCGCTGAAAACACTGAAATGGCGAACGCCGTATTTATAAGCTAGCGGACAGTAATGCGCAATTCCATGTCCGTACGCATTGCCTTTCACAACAGAAGAAAAGGTCACATTTTTACCCAAAAAGTCTTGGATAAAGCCAATGTTCTGCTTGACTGCAGACTCAGATAATTCAATGTAGGAGGTATGAATCAAGGGTTATAAGATTTGTTGAAGTATTTCGTGAAACATTGAAATTCCAGATTTCGTTATTTCGTCTGGATAGTCATAATCAGGATTGTGAAGGGCAGGAGTATCTTCTCCTGAACCTATTCCGAACATGGCACCCTTGTACTTTTGTGTAAAAAGTCCAAAGTCTTCGCCCCAGCGGAATGGATAGGGCCGCTCTGTGAGCGAAAGTCCAGATGATTTTGCTGCTGATCTAATAAAAGCAACAGCGTCCGAATGATTAATGTTCGCTGCGAACACCTGAGTCCATGAAATGTCTGCCTCAAGCTTGTGCTTTTCACATGTTGACTTCATGAATTGCACTATTTCCTCACTTCGCTCATCCATCAAGTCAGTTGACCAACTGCGAATGGTGAAATGAACTTCGCCATAGCCAGCAGAAATCCCATACGAGGTATCTCCTAGAGTGGCATAGACAGGGGTCATGAGAAAGAAGTTGGATTGTGCAGGCTCATTGAATGTAAGGTTTTCAGCGAATTCAAAGATTTCGGCAATCGCCATGCTCGGATTGTGTCCTTGCTCAGGCTCAGCAGCGTGGGCTGTTTTCCCCGTCATTTTCAGGATGATGCTCTTCACATTTGCAGTGAATTCGTTTTCTTTCACCACAACTTCATGCAAGGGATATCCGGGTAAGTTATGAAGGGCGAAGACGAAGTCAATTTGCTCCTGTTGAAATTCAGTATCGTCTAGAACAGATTGTGCGCCCATTCCGTTCTCTTCAGCAGGTTGAAAAAGCAACAGAGCTTTTCCTTTTTTGATGGGCTCTTCGCTCAGCAGCTGAGCCAAACCCAATAGAATTGTGGTGTGACCATCATGTCCACATTTATGTGAAACACCCGCATTGGTCGATTTGTAATCCATTTCGTTCACTTCTTGAATGGGAAGCGCGTCAATGTCACCTCGAATCATCACGGTTGGACCCGGCTCATTGCCATTGAAAGATGCTAATACACCTGTTGGTCCTACTTTCTGCACATGAGCCTTGGAGTTGGCCAACAAATAATCTAGGATTCGTTGTTGCGTTTCAAATTCATGTTCAGAAACTTCAGGGTTTGCATGCAGCGTTCTCCGAATCTCTTTGAGTTGATCAAGTTGTGTTTCTTTGAGCATTGATTTTTGCTGTGTTTTGAACGATTAAAAATGTAATTGCAGAGATGCTAATCCCAAAGAAATTGGCATCCAAACCTAGTGGGAGTTTGAAATCAAGTATGATCAACACCAGTGTGGTTGTTCCTCCTAAAACCATGGCAAGCAATGCAGCAAGCGGATTAGGTTTTTTGAAGATCAAGGTTCCGATAACAGGCACCAATAAACCAGAAACCATAAATGCATATGAGTATAGCATCAGATCTAGAACACTTGTAATCAAGGTAGCCAATACAATGGCTACAGCTCCAATGACCAATGTAATGAGTTGCGATTTTTTGATCGCATGGTTTTCTTTGGTGGGTCTAAAGTAGTCTAATACATCGGTAATCAGGTTTCCACTCGCTGCCATTAAACAACTATCTGCTGTAGACATGATGGCTGAGAAGTAAGCAGACATCATGAGCCCCATGAGGCCAATAGGTAGAATACTTCTCAAAAGCAGCGGTAGGCCTAGCTCTGAATCCATCTTAGCATCAGCAGCGAAGCCTAGTTCGGTAAACATTCCTTGTTCGAATGCTACACGAGCAAACAATCCCAACAAAACCCCCATGAAAGCCATAATTGGCCATTCAAATAAACCTGCTATTTTCCATGCTTTTTTCGCCGTTTTTTCATCTCTGCAAGCATAAATACGCTGATACAAGGTCATTCCCACGAACCAGATTGGAACAATGGTAATCAGCCAGTTAAAAAGCTGGATGAATTCCACGTTTCCGAGTGATTTCATCTTCATCTTGAAGAAGAAGAACGAATCCGCCAAAGGAGACAAACTCTTTAATGGCATAGTCTATGGCTTTTTGTATGTGTTTTTTCGGGTCACCGTATTGTTCGAGGTGGTCAAATAGGAAGTCAATGATTTGCTTCTTTTCGAAAGCATCTGGTTTGTTTACTGCGTCGAAAACTTTTGGTTCCAGCATATTCATGAATTGGTTTGCTACATCATATCAATGTTTGTGTAACAG
>CAYGUR010000022.1:0-15446 GCA_964353035.1 uncultured Comamonadaceae bacterium
CCGAAATCTTTATCGGCCGTCAACATATAAGTAGTGAATCCGTCTATTTCTGCCTGCATCGCGATGGCACCAATGACATCATCAGCATCGTAATTCGGAACCTCAATGATGGGAATGGTGAATCCGGCGATCAAATCTTTGATAAACGGAACTGCAAGTTTGATGTCTTCAGGTGTCTCATCTCGATTGGCCTTGTACTCAGGATAATCTGTTACACGAAAAGAACCCCCGGGCGGATCAAAAACTACTGCAATGTGGGTAGGTTTTTCATTGTTCAACACGTCGAGTAGCGCGTTCGTGAACCCGAACATGGCACTCGTATTGAGTCCTTTGGAATTGATTCTTGGTGCGCGAATGAAGGCGTAGTATGCTCGAAAGATGATGGCATACGCATCAACTAGGAATAGTTTTTTGTCGGTGTCTTTAGATAACATCGCAGGAATTTCGTTTGTGTAGGGTCAATCAATCTTGGGGAACAAGATAGCGAAGACGTGAGGGAAAACATTCGATTCTCCCGTCTTTTTCATCAGCCTATTTACGCGGCTTCTTATATATCGGAACCGTGCTGCAAGGCTCACCGAACAACAATGACTTTGCTACGGGCTGTAGCTTTTGTACCAAAGCCGTATAGGCCTCTAAGGGAATGGATTCATCTGAACAGCCTTTGACCACAATGCGGGCGTCTGCATAGGCATCAACCGACATTTCATTGATGAAACTCAAAGTGAGGCTTTTTCGAACGTCATCTGGGCCGCTCGTACTTACTGTTTGGGCGAAAGGGGCTAAAGCCGAAGCCACCAACATATATGCCCAAGTGGGAACGATAGCATCTGCGGTGCAAACAATACTTATGTTTTTACCTTGGTATTGGCTCCAATCTGACTCCTTAATCCACGCTCTAAAGTCTTTTTCCTTGAGCATGAGTTCTTGCCACAGTTGGTGCTTTAAATCAATGACCTCAATCTCAAAATGGGGTAGAATTTCTTCTAGATCTAGCGATACAAGTCCGCTGCTGGTAACACGATTGAGGATTTCATCTGCCATATTAGCCTACCAATTTTTTGGATTGCATTTTCGACTTCAAGAGTTCATGTGCCGTTTTCACCATGGCTGCGGCATCATAACCACACTCATTGTACAGTTCAGATTGGGTTCCGTGCTCAATGAATTCGTCAGGAACACCTAAACGCACCACTTGAGACATGTAGCCGTTTTCTGCCATGAATTCAATCACGGCACTTCCAAATCCACCTTGGATGCAGCCGTCTTCAACGGTGATTACTTGCTTGAATTTGCCGAAGATTTCGTGTAACAACAACTCATCCAATGGCTTCACGAAGCGCATGTCGTAATGTGCAGCTGAAATTCCATCTTCTTCCAATTGAGCCACGGCATCTGTTGCCAAGGTCCCAATAGCGCCAAT
Organism: uncultured Comamonadaceae bacterium; assembly: GCA_964353035.1. Lineage (GTDB taxonomy): Bacteria > Bacteroidota > Bacteroidia > Flavobacteriales_D > Sanyastnellaceae > JAQWQB01. The sequence goes on from CAYGUR010000022.1 coordinate 1,424, forward strand.
GGATAAAATCGCGATGTCGTCACCTGATTTCAATTTTCGTCCGCTTCCCACTTTCATGGCTTTCAACGGCGTCTTCCATTCAGTCATACTTCCCGTTCCTCTTGGGTAACGGATTGAGAATGGACCTTGGTTTTCAAGCTGGCCGGTGTACATCATGTTTCGCAACTCCTCTTCATTCATAGGAGAAGCTACTACCATATTTGGAATGCAGCGCATAAACGCTAAATCATACGCACCGTGGTGTGTGGGTCCGTCTGCGCCTACCAATCCACCTCTATCTAGGCAGAAAACAACGTTCAATTTCTGAATGGCTACATCGTGGATGACTTGGTCATAGGCACGCTGCATGAATGACGAATAGATGTTACAAAACGGCACCAATCCTTGACTTGCCATACCAGCAGAGAAGGTCACGGCATGTTGCTCAGCAATACCCACATCAAAAGCACGGTCAGGCATGGCTTCCATCATGAATTTCAGTGAACAACCAGAAGGCATTGCAGGTGTAACACCTACTACCTTTTCATTCTTTTCTGCTAATTCAATAATGGTGTGTCCGAAGACATCTTGAAACTTCGGTGGGCCTGGGCTTTTCGGCGTGACTTTGATGATTTCGCCTGTTGTTTTGTTGAACAAACCAGGAGCGTGCCATTTGGTAGCAGATCCTTTTTCAGCAGGTTCGTATCCTTTACCCTTTACGGTAACACAGTGCAAAATTTTCGGACCAGGAATGTCTCTCAGGTCACGAAGCACCTTGGTTAGGTATTCCACATCGTGTCCGTCAATGGGGCCGAAGTATCTGAAGTTGAGCGATTCAAAGAGGTTGCTCTGCTTCAACAAAGCTCCTTTTAATGCTCCTTCAATTTTCTGGGCAATGGATTGCGCATTCGGTCCGAACTTGCTCACCTTCCCTAACAAGTTCCACACTTCGTCTTTTACCTTGTTGTAGGTGTGCGAAGTGGTAATGTCTGTCAAGTATTCTTTGAGGGCGCCCACATTGGGATCAATGGACATGCAGTTGTCATTCAACACCACCAACATATTGGTGTCTTCTACTCCACCGTGGTTCAATCCTTCAAAGGCCAAACCGGCGGTCATGGCTCCATCACCAATTACGGCAACGTGTTGTCTTTCGTGGTCTTTTTGCACACGATTTGCCACAGCCATTCCCAGGGCCGCAGAAATACTAGTTGAAGAGTGGCCCACACCGAAGGTGTCATATTCACTTTCGCTGCGCTTCGGAAAACCAGAAATGCCTTTGTAAACGCGGTTGGTATGAAACAGGTCTTTTCGTCCTGTCAAGATTTTATGTCCGTACGCCTGGTGACCTACGTCCCACACCAATTGGTCATACGGTGTATTGAACACATAGTGCAGCGCCACGGTCAATTCCACCACACCAAGGCTGGCACCGAAGTGTCCTCCCTTTTCAGAAACGATGTCGATGATGTAATCACGAAGCTCATCGCACAATTGTGGGAGTTCTTCTTCTTTTATTTTACTTCGAAGGTCAGAAGGAATGGTTACCTGATCTAGAAGCGGTCCTGCCTTGTATTCATTCATAGCTGTACTGTTGGCTACGGTCATTTCGTGGCCGTTTATACCGTAACAAACAAAAGTAGAAAATTATTGTTCGCTTAAGGTGCTGTAAACTCAATATACCAGCTACGAGAGAAGATTAAGCCTTCTCTATTAACACAGAAAGAATCGATTCGAAAATTCTTCGTCCGTCAGTGTTCCCCAAATCAAGGTCTGAAGCACGCTCTGGGTGAGGCATCATTCCAAAAACGTTTCCATTTTTGTTCATCACACCTGCGATGTTTTCAATGGACCCGTTTGGATTGGTGTCTTCGTTGATTTTCCCTGCTTCGTCGCAGTATCTGAAAAGCACCTGATCATTGTCGTCCATCTCCATCAAGGTATTGTCATCAGCGAAATAATTTCCTTCGCCATGGGCAATTGGAATTTTCAATGGAATGGTTGGGTCAAGTTCTCTTGTTGGAAGTGCAATGGGTGATTGCGGCAAGATGAATGTATTCTGACAGATGAACTTTCTATTGGTGTTGTGCAACAATGCACCAGGAAGCAATTTGGCTTCAGTGAGAATTTGAAAACCGTTGCATACACCCATGAGGTATCCACCTTTGTTGGCGTGCGCTACAACATCTTCCATAATAGGTGAAAAGCGGGCAATGGCGCCACTTCTGAGGTAGTCTCCGTAGCTGAATCCGCCTGGGAGGACAATAAAATCAGCACCTTTGAGGTCGCGTTCTTTGTGCCATAGGCGTTCAACTTCTTGTCCAAGAATATCTTGAAGAACGTAAACCATGTCTTCGTCGCAATTCGACCCAGGAAAAACTACTACACCAAATTTCATGTGAAAGAATTTGCCGCAAAGGTAGGGAAAAGGAGAAAGTTGCAGTACGAAAAAGGGTGTAGATTCTTCGTCGTTTTTTCACACACCTTTCGCGTTAGCAGAAAAAGAAAACCCCTCATCAAAAGCTTGACAAGGGGTTTTATATGTAAAAACTTGGTTAAGTTTTACTTGTTGTTAGCGAATAATTTTGAAGGTGTGCATGTCTCCCGTTTGGATATTTCGAACCGAAATAAGAATTGTAGGAATGCTCTGCACATTCGTCAATGGAATTGTTTGTCCACCAAACGAACCAGTCATTGGGTTCATCAATTGCTGTCCCAGTAAGTTGAACGCATTGATTTGATATTCCATAGCGTCTGCATGTCTGAAGCGAATGTTAGGTTGACCGTTGTTCATGTAAACATCAACAAGTTGGTCAACAGGAATTTCTTCTACACTCATTCCAGGCTGTACTACAACTACAATTTGGAAATCACCTTGGCACTCACTGTTTGTAGCATCAAGTGTTACAATGAAAGCACCAGTTTCAGTGTAGGTATGTGACGGACTAATTTCCGTGCTAATCATACCACCATCACCAAAGTTCCAGATGTAGTCTGTTGCATTGACCGAAAGGTTTGTGAAATCAACCGTAGCTGAACCATCTTCTAGGTTAATCACTTGAGAACTTGCCTCAAACTCAGCTGTCACGGTAGGTGCCGCAAGAACAGTTACTGTTTCTTCAATTGAACAGCCATTGCCGTCTGTCACGGTGAACACATAGTCACCAGCTGCTAGATCTGTGAGCATCAGTTCTTCTGAACCGTCTTCCCACATAGCAACATAAGGTTCCATACCACCGCTGAATTCAACAGATGCGGTTCCTGTATTTACTTCATCGCACTCAATGTCTGTATGTGAACTTGAAACCAAAAGTTCTTCTGGCTCAGTCAGTTCGAAAGTCATTTGCAAAGCAGCACATACCGGATTTCCGTCTACAACTACTGTATAAACACCTGGCATTAAGTCAGTAACTTCATCCGCTTCCATGCTTCCTTCAGTAGTAGAGAACACGTTCCCTTCTTCATCCATCCACATGTAATCCCATGGTCCGTCCCCCGTTCCAGAGGCCATAATGCTTCCATTAGTGTCATTGAAACAGGTAATGTTGTTCGCGCTGGCTACTAACGTTTCACCTACGTGAAGTATAAAACGTACTTCTTGCGTAACGATTTCAGTGTCGAAATTGATCAATGACACTTCGTTCACAGGGTATGTATCTCCCGTAAGGACATCTTCAAGGTACAGACAACGGTTTCCGAGGTCAGGAATCTCTTGGATTTCAAGGTTGGCAGAACCAGCTGCAGTAGTAGTCAATACAATAGGTACTTCATAGGCTTCTGGCGTAAGAGGAACACTATTAATAGCTAAAGTTTGCTCATCTTCAGACATTGAGGCCATGCTCATCTGAGCTGTGTTTGAGTAAAACTTGAAGGCGTCAATGGCAGGATCAAAGTTGACCGTTGCATTTTCGTTGAAAGCGATAACGATTTCATCTCCCAGTCCAATTCCGTTGGCACGAATTTTCAAGAAATCAGCTGTTTGGTTCACTTGAGGATCGAAGCCACTTACTTTAATGCTTTCATCAACGTTAATGGCAGCATCTGGAGCAAATGCTTGAATCCAAAATGCTTCTCCACTTCGAATCAAAGGAGTTCCTCCGTTCACACCGTATCCGTTTGAATAGGTTCTAAACTGACGAAGACCTACGTCCCAAATGTATACAGCGTTGTAAATGCTTGTGCGGTCCCAACCTGACTCACTATCCCAATTGATGTCTGAAGGATATGGGTTTGCAACCACGTTCAATCCGTCAGAAATGGGTGTTCCAAGATCTGTGTACGTTACTGGAATTGAAGCCTCACCTACTTTAGGTGTTGCGCTCACTTCATAGGTGTACGTTCCTGGGTTCGCATACAGGTAATAACCTAGTCCGTTTACCAGAATCTCATCAGCGTTCGCTACAGGAACGAAAGCATCATCAGTACTTGGAATTGTTTCGTCATAGTATCTGATACTTACGAAATTGTAATCTGGGTAATCTGACCCTTCGAATCCAGTGGTGATGAAATCAACATCCCAGCCAGCCACGGTAGCATCTTCAAAAGGCGCTCCAATGGTCAACCAGCCAGTGAATGGCAGAGTCACAGTGTGTTCAACAACTAGTTCTCCTTCAATGGAACCTGATAGAACAGGCGCCAAGTCAGCAGTTTGTCCAACTCCTGAACTCGCTAATTTCACAAGTCCGTTGGTTACGAGGTTTGTTCCATCTATAAAAAGCTGGTCCCACACAGTGGTAGACCCAATAGAATGGAGGTTAAAACCATTTTCTGCGCTGAGCACATAAAAATCAGATGATCCAAGGATTTGTTGATCAGCTTCACCTTGGAACATCACGAGGCTTTCGCCCGCATCAAATGTGCCGATATTTTCCCAATCACCGAGGATTGAAACTTCTGTTTGACCAGCAATGGTTAAAGCAGCTCCAAACTCAATGGAGAGGTCCACAGCTGAAATAGCCGTGTTCACTTCTATTGTGTGTCCAGACATGATGTTCACATCATGCAGGTCACTCGGAACACATCCACAGTCCCAAACCCAAGCTTGGTTCCAGTTACCAGAAGCGATAGAGTTCACTTCAATAGCAGCAGCAACGGCAGTAGGCAAAGGCTGTACATTAATAGGTTCTTCAGCTAATTGTACATTTCCTGTTGTAGGAATGCTCGGAGATTCCAATGGGAACACCGAGTGTTGAGCTAGAACTGACGAAGCAGCAAGCAGGAAGCCAAAGCAAATAAGTGCAGGCAGTTTGTAAATTCGTTTCATCTTCAAATTTATTAGGGCGTGTTGGTACGCTCTGCCTTTTACGGGAGGTGCAAAAAAAAGGTTTCAAACTGAAAATAAACAACACAAAAAAAGCCTCTGAATTCATCAGAGGCCTTTCTCATTCGTCGGTTTATAAGGCAGACTATCGCACAATCAATCGCTCTGTGAACGACTGACCAGCAACGGTCATCTGAAGAATATACATTCCTGAGCTCAAATTGTTCTTTTTAATTTGAATTGTGTTTTTCCCTGGGGCTGCTGAAGCATTGAAAATCTGTTGCACTTCTCTTCCTTGGATATCACGCAGCGTAATCTGCATATCAGCACTTCCAGTTAAAAAGAAGTTCAACGTAGCTTCTTCATTCATTGGATTCGGAAATAAATCATAGTAGAATGAATTTGCAATTTCATCTACAGCAAGATCTTCTGCTGTATAAATGGTAATGTTGATATCGTCTAGGTAAACATTGTTTCCGCCTTGGGCTTCTAGTTCGAACATCAATCTGAAGTTCGGAACGAGGAATTCAGGATTATCAACGAGGAAAGCTCCTTCAGCCCACTCTTCAGGTCCACTTGGCGTGAAAGATGAGTTTTGTGGCTCTGCTGTAGGGAGGTTAGTTACACCTCGGTGCATTTTTCGCAAGGTCCATGATTCACCACAATTTTTTGAGACGCTCACGCGAAGTTTATCATCTGTTTCAATCAATCTATTGCAGGAAGCATACTTGTATGTCACAATCGCATAGACAGCATTCGTCAAGTCCATGGTTGAAGACACGAGTTGATCTTTCGTTCCTAGAGTACTAACATTGTTATTGTTAATGCGAAGAGACTTGGTCCCAGAGTACGCCGCTGATGAGGTTACAAGCCAATCAATGTTATCTGTGCCTTTGACAAACCAAAAATCATCAGAAATTCCATTTTCAAATCCTTCATAAAAAGGAGTTGGCAGCGCTCCGTCAGGCAGAACTTGAATGAATTCCGTTTTAACTTCTTGTGTGCTTTCAACTCCATTTCCAGCTGTGAGCGTAACGGTGATCATTCCGGGAGTGTCGAAGGTGATAAACGGATTCTTGTGTACTTCTTCATCAGAACCTGATATAACTTGTCCGTCACTGGTTTCCCAGGTCCATTCAGTCACTCCATTGTATGATTCGTCAAAGAATTGAATTGCTTGTCCTTGGCAAACGCTAAAGCGGTCAGCAGAGAATTCCGCTTGACATAAAATAGGTTCTTCGTCATACACACCAGTTGCAATCAGGTTGCTTTGTTGCCACAATTGATTTCGTTGTGCCACACTTGATTGAACAGCGGTGCGCATTCTTGTCTTCTGTCCTTCGGTGAACATTCTCGAACAATATGAATATTCCATGTAGTTCTGAACATTGTCTAAAGAACCACATGTAGCTCCTTCTAAGTTGCACGAAGTCCAACCTTCAGTTTCAGGTGTATCACTCACGTTGTCATCAAAATTGCAATTCTGCGCAACAGCTGGAGTGTTTGTTCCTCCCCAGAGATGAGAAAGATTGATCCAGTGTCCAATTTCGTGTGTTAACGTTCGTGATCTGAAAGTGCTACTGGTTCCAATAGAGCCCGTGTAGTTATGAAGAAGCACAATACCATCTGCTGGCGCTGCATTGTTAGAACTCACTGAACTAGGAAGGTATGTATATCCTGCTGCACCGCCCGCATCTTCGCATATCCAAATGTTGCAATACATGTTACGTGGCCATTGAATTAGGTCTTTCATGTCTTGATTTCCCTCGTAGGTTAAATCAGACTGAATTCGGTTAATTCCTTTGGTACAGTTTCCATTGGGATCTCTTTGTGCAAGGCGAAATTCGATTTCTATATCTGCAGTGATATCAGCAAACTCAGGTATTACGTCTTCCAAATCTTCGTTGAGCATGCGGAAGTCACGATTTAAAATCTCAACCGCGTCGTAAATCTGTTCATCTGAAATGTTTTCGTCTCCATTGTTGTGAATCACATGGAAAACAAGAGGAATGATGTACAGTTGACTTTGACCTCCACCTCTGTTAGCAGCATACTCAAGTGTCTCTTGCTCCAATTGCTGAGCAGCCTCCTCTGCCTGATGGCGGTGGTTCAATCTGTTGAACAGAATTTCTGTCTGTTCAGTTTGCCCACAATATTTTACGTCTTGTGCAGAAGTCAATCCTGCTGTGAAAATGGCCAGTGCCAGCAACAATCCTCTCATCTCTCTATTTTCCAGGTTTTTATTCGAAACAGCCCTAAAGGTACCGCTCAATCAATACAATTTTATCACGAAGAACCCTCAATTCTAAAAGAATCTTGGAATGCTTCTAACCTAACTTAGTACTACTCTGTTTCGAACTGATTGGTTCATCAGACAATTCTGAAATGCAATATTGGATGAATATTCTACTTTCCGAATGGCTTGGATTGACGACCTTAGAGGTATGGGAGGGAAAATATCTGTGTTGTTATTCTGCTTTGTTTTTGGCACTTTACTCAGCTTCAGTCAATCTGCAAAAAACGCTTATCTCGTTGCAAGATGGTTTGATGAAGACCCACCCACGAACAATAGAGATGCCCGCTTCAATGATGTTTGGGCTTGGGAATGGGAGGGCGAAGAATACGCCGCCATCGGATCTACCCTGGGCACCCATATTGTGAAGCTCAATTTGAACAACGCACTGACCGATGTGGCTTTTATTCCTGGAGATGCACAAGGCGGATTTGTGATTCACCGTGATTTCACTTTTTACAAAGGATTCCTATACGGTGTTTGTGACCAACAACCATCGCAATTGCAAATTATAGATTGCAGAAATCTGCCCAATTCTGCCACATTGGTAAACAGCAGCTCTGAATTCTTCACCACGGCGCACAACATCTTTGTTGACGAATACACCGGAAAACTCTACGTGAGCGGTCCTTCCACGAATGCCTTGGTAGTGCTGGACGCAAATGAAGATCCTCAGAATCCAACCTTACTCAATGCATTCAATGGTGTGGGATATGTGCATGATGTCTACGCGCGAAGAGATACAGTCTTCCTACATGCCGCAGGAGAAGGAATGTTCGTTTTCGATTTCACAGAATCGGAAAATCCTGTTTTATTAGGCGATCTTCTTGAGTACCCTGAGCAGGGCTACAACCATTCTGGATGGCTCAATGAGGATGGAAGCATCTATGTTTTTGCAGATGAAACACCTGGTACCAGTTTGAAAGTGGTTGATACCAGTTCACTTCAACAAATGTCGGTGTTATCTTTGCTCAAATCGAATGGCCCTTCGCATACCATGCCGCACAACCTTATTGTCAAAGATGATTTTGTGTATGTGTCGTATTACTTCGATGGATTGCAGGTTTTCGATATTTCTGACCCACTGCAACCAGAGCTTTTTGCTTGGTATGACACGTTTGACGGACCATCAGAAGATTATAGGGGTGCATGGGGAATACATGTTGGGCTTCCTAGCAACAGAGTTCTAATTTGCGATCGTCACACCGGACTCTACGTTTTCAAACTGAAAGACGATGGTACGCAAGCCCTGACCAATGATGTGCTCATCTTCCCCAATCCTGGAGATGGCGACGCCATTCTTCAAGTGCGAAGAGAAGGGATTTTCAAGTTGGAACACCGCATCTTGGATGCCCAAGGCAAGCTCATTGACGAAGGAAAATGGCAAAACACCACCTCTACTTTTTGGATTCCTCTGAAATTGAAAGACGCCAATGCTGGAATGTACTTTGTGGAAGTTATTGTAGACGAAGGGACGCCCACGACCTTGAAGTATGTGAAGCACTAAATCACCTCAGAATTGTAACATGACCCGTTTTCACTTGGTCTTCAGCAGTGAGTAAATCTCTGAACTGAACCTCCCAGATGTACACATCGTTTTGGACGTAGTAATCGCCATTTGAATTGTTTCCGTTCCAAGCAACACCTATTTCTGTTGTTTCGAAAACCAAGTTGCCCCAGCGATCCCAGATTCTAAAACGATAATTATCTGTATAAATCCCACCTCCAATCACAGGGACGAAAACCTCATTGATTCCATCATTATCTGGCGTGAAGGTGTTCGGCACATAGAATAGCAACTCAGGACGAATAGAGATATCGTAGCAAATCGTGTCTGTGCATCCTTCCTCGCTTTCTACATTCAGACAAACGAGGTAATTCGCCAAGTCGATTGCTGGAAATTCAAAAGTTGGATTTTCATCTGTGCTAGAGCCTATTCCTGCAAAGTCCCATTCGTACTGATTGGCTCCTGTGCTTTCATTGAAAAAGTCTATTTCGGTATCCAGTGTTGAAGGTGAAAAAGGCGACCACGAAAACTCAGCTACGGGATAGTCAAACACTTCAATTGGAACTTCTAACGTAGCGGTGGCAGTGCATCCAAAAACAGAAGTAACCGTTAACGATGGCTCAAATACGCCTGGCAGGTTGTACGTATATGCAATGTCTCCGCATATCGGTTGGGTATTCCCATCTCCTAAATCCCATTCACAAAACTCTACCAATTCAGAGTCTGGAGTTTCATTGATCAAGTTCACGGCCACTGGAAAACAACCTGAGGTCACATCCACTGAAATAACAGGGATGGGGTTGTCGAACACCGTTACTACCACGGTATCAGAGGCCACAAAGGTGCAGCCATCATTCGCAAAGACGACGTAGGAAATATTGACCACATTCGGCGGACAAACTTGGGTTGAAGCTGTTTCTGCAATGGTGTCATTTGACAAAGTGATTTCGACCCAATCAATTTCTATTGGACCTGTTCCGCCGCTAAAATCAGCAGTGAGATCAATGCATTCACCATCACAAATCTCGATGGCGTTTAATGGTCCAGCTTCAATTTCTATGGGCGTGCTGATGGTAAGGGCCGAAAGCATGGTATCTGAAGCACAACCTAATCCGTCAACGGCAACTACATAAGCATCTAAATCATCTGTCACATTTAGGACGAAAGGGTTCGCGTTCGACAGGGACGTGCTGGGAGGAAAGCCATCAAACCATTCATAGGTGAAAGTACCGTCTCCACCCTGTGCCGTAGCATTCAAAGTTACTTCTTCGTCCACACAAACAACCAAGTCAGTGAAGTCAACATCAATGGTGATTTCGTCAGAATCTGAGAGCAGTGTGACTGAACTATCTGCTTGGCAACCGTTGGCATCTGTTGCAAAAACGGTGTAGAAACCTCCAGTCAAATCTGGGAATAGACCCGTTGCGTTTTCCAGCGTCAACTCTTCCACCCCATATTCAACACCGGTAGCTGACACAATTTCAATGCTTCCCGTTGCTATTCCGAAACAGGTTGGGTTCACCACCAAAACATCTTCAAGAAAGTACTGTGGTAATTCTGTAATGGTCAGCGTATTTGACAATTCGCACCCATTGTCATCTGTGACGGTATAGGTATAATCTCCTGCGCAAAGCATCGACAGTGAGTCCAAGGTTTCAACGGTTGAATCCCAAGCGAAGGTATAAGGAGGGTAGCCGCCTTCTGGATTTACTGCCGCAAATCCGTCACAGCTACCAAAGCAGAGGTTGGCACTGACGTTTTCGCTCACTGTAAGTTCTTCTGGGACATTGATGAAGAGTGAATCTTCACTAAAACATCCTACCGCATCAGTCACTTGTACTACGAACCAATCAGACGCAAGGGGCACCACAATTGGGTCTGCTGTGTCAGTTGCTCCATTGGTGAACGCACCATTGTCTTCCCAGAGATAGGTATCTCCTCCTGATGCACCTAATTGTGCTTCAGCTCCAAAGCATAGGTCAATGTCTGCACCTGCTTCAGCAATGGGAAGATTTTGCAGTGTAATGGTAATTTCATCCGTTGCCGAGCAGAACTCCTCTGTTACTGTAAGTTCAAGCACAAAATCAACAGGAGCACCCGTGGTATTCAGTCCGGTGAAGGTGGGCTGAGCAATGTCAGAGAAATCTAAACTATCTGCGGGGGTCCATTGATAAGCGTAATTGGGATTGTCAGCTTGGCCTAACAGTAAATCGTCACCTGAACAAAGGATGAAATCTGGCCCCGCATCTGCAATTGGCAGAGCGATTTCTTCTACATCAATGCACTCATTCACAATGGCCAAACATCCGTTGGCATCTGTTAGAGTGCTCAAGCAAACTGTTCCACCTACTCCAACTGGAAAGGCAAACGGCGAAGTAGTAATGTTCGCACTTACGGGTCCTCCATCGATTGCATAATCCAGAGACCAGTCAGCTTCGCCTGTCAAGTCTACTATCACATCAATTGTAGTTCCAGCACAGAGAGAAGTGTCTCCAAACTGGAATTCGGCAGTGGGCAAGGTCGTGATACTCACATAGGACGTATCAGAATTAAGTGTGTTGATGCAGCCATTGGCGTCTGAAATCTCATCAATGAACCACATCAAACTGTCAGCCACGGTATAGGTACTATTTGCATTGGCTGTTGTAATGGTTTCAGTAAAATCAATGACCCCATCACTGTCTATGTCATTGGCTATTGTAACATTCCAATCTGCTGCACCTGTCAATTCTAACGTTAGATCTAAGTCTTCGCCCTCACAGAAACTCCCGCCACCTGCAAGTGTTCCAGTTGGAATTGGGTTCACCACCACAATCGCATCTCCCTGTATCGTTCCAGTACAAAAATCGTTGCTCACTGATTGTAAAGTATAGGTACCCGGCTCATTCGTTTGAAGTGTGAAAGGATTGTCAGTAATGCCTGTTAGCGGACTATCGGTAGGCTCCACACCATCAATCAAGTAGCTAATGTTGTAATCCCCGTACCCTGTAAAATCAAGCTGGACATCTACCACTTCATTCGCACAAATGGTTCCTCCACCTGAGATTTGTGCCGAAGGGGTCTCCACGATCACAAACGGCATTCCTTCAGAAATTGAAATTCCTGGAGCACCTAAATCCACAGTACCAGAACCATCATCATCTCCTGCCACAGCGGAAATGTAGTATTGCACATCGTACTGAAGCGTAACGCCCATGTTCAAATCAGCAACAATGTCCCAAGAAGGCGTGTCGCTAATGAAGTACACTACGCCCAAATCATCTGGACCAGGCACTGAATGAATGATGAAAGACAATACATCGTTGGGGTCCAAAACCTCATCACCATTGTGAATGGCCGAAAGTAAACCAACATCGCACAAAGTATCTGGCGTCAGCTCAACGGTTCCGGCAGTAGTTAATATCGGACAAGAGAACGGATCTATTGTAATGGTGGTTGGACCGCAGTCATTCGCATCAGTAATAATAAATGTGGCGCCATCTTCAGGCACCAGTGGGTCAGACGTGTACAACACATCAGGACCCATGCCGATGGGTGTAAAAGTGCCCGGAAGATCTACAGAATATGTTGCTGGATCTCCACCTGTAATCTCGAAGGAGAACTCAAAAAAGAGTGCAGTATTTGCACACAGAGTATCCACGTTTGAGACAACAGGCGACGTATTTACCGTTACCGTTGCAAGTTCAGCTAGAGTTGTTTGACACACAGGAAGAACTGTATTGTCTGTGAGGGTAGAAATTTCATAGGTGGTGGAAACAGCTGGCGTCACTTGATAAACAAATCCATCAACAATGTCATTTACCATTACTGTGGAAATGCTCGTGCCATCATCAATGGTGAGTTCTGCATCTAAAGTACCTCCGTTTGGAAGGTCGAAAACAAGGTCGGCTGTTTCACCTTCGCACAGCACCACATCAGAAACAAAGGTGGCAACTGGCAACGGATTGATGGTCACGGTTATTTGATCTGCTGCCACATTGGTGCAGTTTGTCCCTAAATCAGTGACCCCCGTCAAGTTGATGGTTGTGGTATTGGTCATGCCTGCAGGCAAGGTCCAAGTGAACGGACTTGCAGCAATGGCTAGTGGACTCACATCTCCTGCATAGTCATGTGACACCTCCCATGGGCCTGTTCCAGTGAGCGTAATCTCTAGGTCAATTTGTTCCCCTTCGCAGAGTGTTTGGGTTCCTATTAGTGCAGCTGTAGGCAAGGGATCTACTTGGACTTGCGTACCTGAAACAACGGTGTTTGCACAGCCCGGCGCATCTGTATAGGCTACGGAAGTAATTTCATAGGTTGTGGTGGCAGCGGGGGAAACTTGGATTACATCGCCGTCAACAACTGTGACAGGTGAGGTTGGATTCCCATCATTCGGATCATAGGTCAGAACGAAGCTTCCAGGTAAATTTATGTCCACTTCCAAATCAACGGTTTCACCAGCACAAATGGCAGCTACGGGAATAAAAGAAGCCTCCACTTGGGGGCGAACATTCACTGTGACCTGGCTTGTTGGGGTGGTATAAAGACATTGCGGTGTGTTGCCATCTAGAAACTGCTGCAATTCATAGGTAGTGGTGGTTGCAGGACACACTTGAAAATCTAGTTGTCCTGGAACAAGCGGCACTGCTTCAAGCAGACCAGTACTGAGGTTCAATAGCTCTACGGTAAAGGGTCCTGTTCCATTCAGGTCGAAGTGAATTTCGGCACAGCCACCTTCACAGATGGTTGTGTCTCCAGAGATTTCGCCCGAAGGAGGAATCAAGTCAACAATGGTGATAACCGTATCTCGCGTACAACCCGGCACATCCAAATCAGTCACTTCAACGGTGTAGTCTCCTCCACCGAGGCTGGTTTGATCCTCGTTATTGCTAGGAATATCTGGCCAGTTAAAACTGTAGTTTCCTGAGCCGCTTCCTACTGTAATATCAATGCTCCCATCATTTTCTGCACATGACTCATCTACCACAATGGCATCAATGCTTGA
>CAYGUR010000022.1:15546-23584 GCA_964353035.1 uncultured Comamonadaceae bacterium
GGACAGGCATCATCAAGGGCATCGACAGTAACGATTGTTGTGCCCACCATTGTTTCATCAGTAAGTACGCACAACTCACCCACCACAGGATTGTTTCCGCTTTGTGTGAACGTACCCGTTGGAAAAAGGGTCTCAAAATCACTGAAGAGATCAATGCTTCTAAAGATGTTTCCATTTGAAGCAGACACTTCGAAACACAGGCTATCTCCGGCGCATACTGAAATTTCATTTGTCCCAGTAACAGTAGCGTCATCATTTGAAGATTGTATTTCAGGGAGGTCGAAGGTCGTTGGTGTTAAGTCACAGACACGAATCGTAAAAGCCATGGTGTGCATGATGGTACCCACCAATACTCCTGCCTCATACATTTCGATTTCAATCCCCACAACATAATTACCGAACATCCCCGGTGAGGTGAAGGTAATCTGTCCGGTTAAGGGATCAAAAACAAGTCCTGGTATTGGTTCGGTGCAAGGTGCTGTTGTAGGTGCGTTCACTCCTCCCGTGGTCAGAGGACAGGCCAACGACATCACCAAGTCGTACCCTGAAGGATTGTCAACGGTGAACGTGTAATCTACAGGATCACCGATGCAAGAATAGGGAACCGCTTGGGAAGAGACTGAAATTGAGTTAGCACAACCATCTACCGTTGGATCAATGGTCGCAAGGAAATACGATGTCGGCAACATCCCATTGTCCATATTGATAAAATAGTTCCAATCTCCTGCGGCCCAGCTAATTTCCCAACTACAACCAGGGTCAAGCACAACCTCATCATAATATGTGAGTAATTGTGTCCCAGGGTTCAATCCCCCATTGCAACTGCTATTCTCTAGTTCTGTTGGACATAGATCTGAGATATCAATTTCATTCGTTAAAGGAAGATTTGAGGAGAACGGAAGGGTGCATCCGTTCGGAATAAAGAACAAGCTTTCTTGAGTGGAGGCTGGAGTAGCGCCAAAGCAGTCTTTGTAAATCGTCAATGTGATGCCGTAAGTATCTCCCCCCAAGCATTCGTAGGTAATATTTCCACCTAGAATGTGATTTGCGCTTAGGTCCGCAGACAAAAGAACACAAATTAGCCCCAACACATATCTGATAATCTGCATCAACAATTGAACTTCTTAGCTAGTTAAAGTAATAACCCTGCGTTTTAGCAAAAGTTTTTTCTCTCTCCTTCCAAATGTACGAAAGACAATTGATGTTCACATACTGTTATTCCTAACCTCGGATTTGTTAATATTATATGATGCTTAACATAGTGTTGGACTAGCTCAATACTTTACAGTAGTTTTGCAGTCGATTTTCGCACCAAATAATTAAAAATTATGAAGACAATTTTTACTCTTTGTTTGTCTCTAGTTCTAGGACAAGCTATCTACGCACAAGGTTGTGATGAACTATTCATCTCTGAATACTTGGAAGGCTCAGGTAACAACAAAGGATTTGAAATCTACAATCCAACTTCTGAAGCAATTGATCTATCTGCTTACACTTTGCAGCGTTGGTCTAATGGAGCTTCAGCTGCTTCTGATGAATTAACCTTGGTAGGAACCATTCCTGCTTACGGCACTTGGGTTGTTGTAAACGGACAAACAACTGATGAAGATCTTGGTGGTGGTAACATTTCACCAGCTGTAGATCCTGCTATGCAAGCAGCTGCTAACCAACTTGACAATCCTTACCCAGCTCCAACTTACATGAACGGAGATGACGCACTTGTTTTCGTAAAGAACGGAACTGTTCCTGTTGACATGTTCGGAAAGCCAGGTGAAGATCCAGGAAACGCTTGGACTGACAACGCTGATGCTGGATACACTTCAAACGACGGTGGTACTTGGTTGACTGCTAACCACACGCTTCGTCGTAAGTCTAGCATCACTGCTGGAAACACAACTGTTCCTGTTTCATTCTACGCACTTGCTGAGTGGGATACATTGCCAAATGATACTTGGGACGGACTGGGATGGCACAACTGCGTTTGCGACCCAAACATGTCTGTAGAAGAGAATGTTCAGCCAATTGAGTTTAACATTTATCCAAACCCATCAAGCACTGGTAAAGTAGACATCTCTGCGAACCTTACTATCCTTGCTGTGGAGGTGTATGACCAAAACGGACGTATTGTTTTCCAATCAGTTGTTGAAGGAAACCAATCGAACTTCACACTTCTTACAGATCAGTTCGAAACTGGAATTTATGTAGTGAACGCTCACCTTGAAGGGCGTAAAACGTTTTCACAGCGTTTGATCATACAATAATCTATTTTAGAAGGCCTAAGGCATGCTAAAAGCACTTCAACTTACAACCTTGCTCCTCTTTGCGGTCACAGTGACTGCTCAGAAGAGCAAGGTTTTTGGTACTGTAACAGACGCAAGTACCGGAGAGACATTGGTTCAAGCAACTGTCATCTATCAACTCAAAGGTTCAGAAACACCACAAGGAGTGATGACAGATTTCGATGGGAGGTATTCAGCCGACATTCAATACGGTACTTATACATTTAAAATCAGTGCCTTGAGTTATGAGCAGTTCTCACAAGAGGTAGTTATTGACGCTCCATCGAAAAAATTGAACTTCGCCCTCAATCAAACCGTGCTGAAAGAAGCCGTTATTGAAGGAGACAGAGCTATTGAAAGAGAAACACCTGTGGCGTTCTCTAACATTAAGCCTTTGCAAATTGAAGAAGAGTTGGCGTCTCAACCGCTTCCAATGATTTTGAACTCTACGCCTGGGGTGTATGCCACTCAGGAAGGTTCTGACGACAATGGTCCATCTATCACCATTCGTGGTTTCAAACAACGCAACGTTTCTGTTATGATTGACGGGATTCCCGTGAACGACATGGAGAATGGCGGTGTGTTTTGGAACAACTGGTTCGGACTAGATTTGGTGATGCGCACCATGCAAGTACAAAGAGGACTGGGACACTCTAAACTGGCCCTTCCAGCAATTGGAGGAACGGTCAACATCATGACCCAAGGAATTGAAGCGAGGAAAAAGACCATGGTGAAGGCCGAAGGTGCTACCACTGGAATGGGCCGTGTCACAGTTGGCCACACCAGTGGAATGCTTGATGGTGGCTGGGGCTACACCCTTGCTGGTAGCTACAAATACGACGACGGTTATGTAAGTGAACAGTCATCAGAGGCGTGGTTTTACTACGCGAAATTGCAAAAGAACTTCGGCAACCACATTATCAGCGTTTCTGCCATGGGCGCGCCAAGTAAAAACAATACCCGTGCCTACCAACAACGTATAGCCACTTACGATAAAGAGCTTGCGCGAAGCCTATTTAAGGGTTCAGATGAAGAATATGAGCGAATGCGCGACTACAGCGTGCGCTATTGGACCATCGCCAATGACGATTTGCTTGGAAACGTATACCCAACCGTTGCTTCCCAACAAGAAGCCATTGCCAATTTGAACAATGAATTCGGTTACGAGTCAAAGGCAGATTTTGAAGATCTGCTCTACCAAACAGATTTCATTGACACTACAAATGTCATTGATCGCGGTAGACGCTACAATGTACACTGGGGTGAGCTCAATGGCGGAAGGTTGTACGAACGTCAAAATCAATACCACAAGCCACTTTTCACCTTGCGCCATGGATGGGCGGTGAATGACTCGCTCTACATCTCAACGTCGCTCTACACCTCACTTGGACGTGGAGGTGGAACAGCACTTTCGCCAGCACTTGGTGATGGTGACTTTAGCCAAGACGGACAGATTAACTTCCAAGGGTTTTACGATGCCCACACCACGCCAGATGTTTTTGGAAACATCAATCCTGAAGCCGGCTGGATTCTTCGTAAAACCTTCAACAACCATTACTGGACAGGGCTACTCTCTACTTTCGAATATACACACAGCAAAAAATGGTCTTTCTCTGGAGGAGTTGACTTTAGAGATTACAGAGGGGAAAAATACTCTGAGGTACATGACCTGTTAGGTGCTGAATACTTTGTGGATATCAACGGAGATGCCAACCATCCGCAAGAAAAGAAATATGAGGGAGACCGAATTCAATTCCACAACAGAACCTACGTTCGATGGGGAGGGGTTTTTGGATTGGCTGAGTACAAAGACCGCAGATGGACGGCCTTCTTGAATGTGAGTGGTGTGTATCAAGGGTACAACCGAATTGACTACTACGCTCCACGAGATGTACAGTACAACGGCATTAACTACTACCAGCAACTTGGTAACGATGATGTATTCGTCTTAAATGAGTCGACAGGTGAATTTATTGTAGCGCCAACAGACAATGTGTACGAAATTGACACAGATTTAGGTCCTACTTACGTGATCGAGAACGACAATGGATTTCCAATTGACACGTTATCCAATGCGGTCTTGATTTCCCAGTTCGACCCAGAAACTAGAACCTCTACTTCAGACTGGAAATGGATTCCTGGATACACCGTGAAAGCAGGAGGAAACTATAAAATTGACGAATGGCACAGCGCCTTTGTAAATATTGGTTTGCTGAATAGAACGCCCGTTCTTCAAAACGTGATTGGTTTTGACAACCAATTCGTTCAAGGAACAGAAAATGAAATTATCAACTCCATTGAGCTTGGTTACGGCTATAGCAAATATCCCCTTAGCTTCAACATCAACTTGTACTACACAGATTGGAACAACAGGCCTTTGAATGACCTGTTGAGCATTGTGATTGAGGATTCTCAAGGTGTTGAACGCAGATTGAGAGCCAACATTCCAGCCATGAGTGCGGTTCACCGTGGCGTGGAGTTAGACGGTGCGTACCAAGTTTCTGAGGCACTGACCATAGAAGGTTTTGTGTCAATAGGTGACTGGAAATGGGATAGTAGTGAAGACAATTTGACCTTGATTGACGTTGAAACTAACCGTCCGTTCGAAGACCCAAACACGGGAGAAGCGCTTGTAGTTCAGTATGATGCGAAGGGCGTTTATGTGGGAGACGCGCCACAAAGCCAATACGGATTGGCAGTGAAAATACAGAAAGGGAACGTCTACCTTAAGCCACGTTTCACTTACTTCCACCGTCATTACTCAGATTTTGATCCGTTTAGTTTGAATGGCGAAAACGCACGTAGACAAAGTTGGGAAATCCCCGGTTACGGATTGCTTGATCTGCACGCAGGCTATACTTGGAACGTAAAAGACTCACAATTTGATCTTCGCGTAAGCGCATTGAACATAGTCAATACCTTGTACATTATTAACGCACAGAACAACGATATTTTCCCATTCTATCTGTACAGAGGGTCGAATGGCGAATACGATGACCGTTTGCGTTACCATTTCACTGAAAGTAATTTTGACGCACAATCTGCTAGCGTTTACATGGGCTATGGCGCTCGTGGAAACGTTTCGCTCAGAGTTCGTTTCTAAACCAAAAGCATGAAAAAGCTCATATTCACTCTGTGCCTATTTGGTACACTCGTTGCTTCGGCACAAACAGATATTCTTGACGCACGTGAAAATTTCGGCGTTGGAGCTGACGTTACTGTAACTGGTATTGTCACAAACGACGAAAGTCTTGGGTCTGTTCGCTACATTCAAGACGCATCAGGCGCCATTGCAATCTATCCTGGAATTGACTGGGGAACATTTACTGAGCCTCAAATAGGCGATGAAATCACTGTTTCTGGTGAAGTAACAGAATTCAATGGCTTGTTGGAAGTGGGTCCTTCACTTACAGAAGTAACCATTAACAGTTCAGGGAATCCTTTGCCAACACCTATGGTGATTGTACCTTCAGATCAATCAGAACTAATTGAAGGCGTATTGGTTCAAGTGGATGCCGCCATGTTCAACGACGGCGGAACCATTATCTCTGGAAACAACACTTACACGTACACAGCCTCTGGCGAAACGGGCGTGATTTACATTCGTACGGGAAACTACCTTGTTGATGCCTTGCTTCCGGCGGGTGAAACAACCTTGATTGGTATTGTTTCACAATTTGCTCCAAATGGTGTTGGCGGATATCAAATTCTTCCGCGCACAACAGAAGACTTGATTCCAAGTTCGGCAATTAACTTGTCTACTCCTGTTGATCAAATCAACTTGACACAAAATAGCTTTTCGCTCATCTGGAATACAGATGCCGCAGGTGATTCATTCGTTGAGTGGGGATTGACTCCTGACTTGGGCGAAGAAACGTATGTGGGCGATATGGTGACGGAACACGTGGTGGAATTGACGGGACTTGAGCCGGGAACCATTTACTATGCAAAAGTAACTTCAGCACTTGGTGAAGATGAAACGTCTTCAAACGTGATGGCTTATGCTACTGTTTCAGAGTCTAGCGGCGATATTCTGACTTATTTCAACAGCAACGTTGACAACTCTGTTGCCACTGAAGAGATTGCTTTGAACATTGGCGCAGACATGAATGATACCATTGCTGCATACATCCTTCGTGCTGAACACACCTTGGATATGGCGATTTACAACATCAACAACGATGTCATTGTAAACGCCATCAATGGTGCACTAGCAAATGGTGTTCAGGTGAGATACATTGGACATGGTTCAAATGCGAACATTGGTGTTGGCGACTTTGATACTGGAATTCCAGTGCTCATGCGACCAGATGATTTAGGGAGTGGAATGCACAACAAGTTCATCGTCATTGATGCAGAATACACTGACCAAGCCTTTGTGCTTACGGGTTCTACTAACCTGACTACAGGTCAACTTGCCGAAGACCCAAACAACTTGATTATTTTCCAAGATCAAAGTATGGCACGTGGATTCACCCTAGAGTTCAACGAAATGTGGGGAAGTGACGGTCCTGAATCTGATTCTGCTAACGCGAAATTCGGTCCAGATAAGACTATCAACACACCGAAACGATTCATCGTTGGTGGATCAGACGTAGAGGTTTATTTCTCTCCTTCGGATGGGACATCAAAAGCCATTGAAAACGCCATTTTGACTACAGATTACGACATGTCTTTCGCCCTTTTGGTCTTCACAAGAGATGAGCTGGCCGAAGCCATCATTGAAGTGGGACAAAGCCTTTTCATTAACCCTGTTGGTATGATAGAACAAACGAATGTGACAGGTTCTGAATACGATGTTCTCCTTGATGCTGGAATTGAAGTGTATACTGCTGAAAACGTTGAACACCAACTCCACCATAAGTATTGCATCATTGACCACAGTGAGCCCCTTTCTGACCCTATGGTTGTGACTGGATCACACAACTGGTCTAGTTCTGCAGAAACCGTGAACGATGAAAACACGGTTGTTGTTCACGATGCACGAATTGCGAATCTCTACTACCAAAACTTCAAAGGACTGCTGATGGACGCAGGAATTGGTGTGGAAGAGCAGCCTGATGGCGGAAACTACTTCGTGTACCCGAACCCAACCAATTCAACGTTGATCCTTCAATCTGAAAATGGGAAAGTCATGAATGGAACTGTAAGCATCTTCGACCTCAACGGAAGAATGATTGAAAGCAGAAACATGAATACTTCATTTATGCAGTTTGATGTGAGTGCCTTGCAAGCAGGTGTGTATGTGATGCAATTGCGCCAAGCAACTGGTGTGAGCACCGTGCAGTTCATTGTGCAGTAATAAAAGCACAGTTGACCCTTTGAGGTCATTATGATACAAACGAATTCAAAGCGGGTGGAGTGTTCCATCCGCTTTTTTTGTGTCACAACAGTTACATTCTTAGTGTGAGAAACAGACTATCTTCGTGCTTCAACTGAATAGATGGGATCACTAAAAGACACATTGAACGATTGGAAAACTTGGTTGCTATTGAGTTTAACACTCGGACTAGCGCCGTTTCTTCCTGAACCACACCTCTTTGGAAAGCTGAGATGGGTCATGGGTGGTGCCGAAGGGATGCAAGTCATGGACTGGCTTGACCTATTGTTCCACGGAGCGCCATGGATCATGCTCATTCGGGCCGTTGTTCTGTTGGGTTTGCGAAAGGGGAAAGCTCAATCTTGAGCCTCATACTTTTCTAGGGCAAAGCCTACATCAAATATTTCAGGTAAAGGATCTTGGCGCATCGCCTGTTTGA
>CAYGUR010000023.1:0-23515 GCA_964353035.1 uncultured Comamonadaceae bacterium
GATCTACACAACCATTGATTCGCGCCTTCAAAAGTATGCCGAAGAAGCCGTTCATAATCACTTAGGCGGGGAACTGCAGGCTGATTTCTGGAAGGATCTGAAGAAACGTCGCGAAGCGAACACACCGTTTTACAATGGCATTGACTCGCGTGACAAAGATCGCATCATGGCCATTGCCGTAAAGCAGTCTGAACGCTACAAAAAATTGACCGGGGACCTGTGTCCAGATTGCCACCGTCCAGCTTTTTACATCGTGAAAAAGGACCTTGAAGGAAAACCGCATTTTTATTGTGATCCAGACAAAGGAGGGTGCGGACACGAATGGCCACATTTGACTGAAAAGGAAATTGAACAAAATTTCGAAACACCTTTCAATACCTCCATCTTCACCCACAATGGTCCCGTTGATACCATTATGACACCGATGGACTCCATTCGCTACCACAAAAGTATCCTGCACGCGGGCTTGATGACCGTTGAGCCGGGCACCGGACATATCAAAGCGTGGGTAGGTGGAATTGACTATAAATTCTTTCAATACGACAATGTTGGGCAGTCTAGAAGACAGGTGGGGTCTACATTTAAGCCGTTCGTGTATGCCACGGCCGTGCGATTGGGAATGCACCCTTGTACCGAACTTCCAAACCAAAAAGTGGTCATTGAAATGCCCGCTGGACAGCCGCCTTGGTCGCCTGACAACTCAGATTTCAAGTACGGTGAAATTGTGACCTTGGAATACGCTCTCGCAAACTCCATGAACACCATTACCGCGAAACTCATTAAACAATACGGGGCAGACTTGATAGCGAAAACCGCCAATGACATGGGCATTCAGAGCGAAATACCACGTGTTCCTTCCATTGCGCTTGGTGTTGCTGAACTTTCCTTATTTGAAATTACAGCGGCAAATGCCACATTCGCCAACCAAGGCGTGTACATTGAGCCTAGCTTCATTGTGCGCATTGAAGATAAAAACGGCAACGTTGTGTATGAGCCTGAAATGAACATCAGACAAGGAATAGACGAGATTACAGCTTACAAAACCTTGAACATGATGAAAGGTGTTGTTGACGGTGCTTACAACAAAGAAAAAGGCAAAACCAGTGGTACAGGTGTACGTTTACGCATGAACCTGGATAGCAGAGATTACGATGGAATCAAGGCTCCAATGGCTGGTAAAACAGGCACAACCCAAGGCAATACTGATGGATGGTTTATCGGTCTTACACCTGAGCTGGTAACTGGCGTATGGGTGGGGGCGCAAGATCCAGCAGTACGTTTCTCTACAACGGCCAAAGGACAAGGTGCCAACACAGCCCTTCCTATCTATGGTTACTACATGAAGAAGGCGTACGACGATAAAAAGGTGGGACTCAAACAAACAGATTTTGAAATCCCTGAAGGAATAGATCCTAGCACCCTGGATTGTAGAAACTACCTAGATGATTCTAATTCTGTTAACTTTGGAACCGAAGTAGAAGAGACCCTTGAAGATGAGGAACTCTTCGAATAAGCACCCATTATGGCAATCAGCAAAACAGTAGCAAACGCAGAAGAAGCGTGCCGAGGCATTGAAAGCGGTATGACGCTCATGCTCGGCGGATTCGGCTTGTGCGGAATCCCCGAAAACAGCATCAATCAACTGGTCAAACTAGGAGTAACAGATTTAACCTGTATCTCCAACAATGCCGGCGTAGACGATTTCGGACTTGGTCTCCTCCTTCAAGGAAAGCAGATCAAGAAAATGATTTCTAGCTATGTGGGCGAAAATGATGAGTTCGAACGCCAAATGCTTAGCGGTGAGCTGGAAGTGGACCTCATTCCACAAGGCTCTTTGGCAGAACGTTGCAGAGCTGGTGGTGCCGGAATTCCCGCCTTTTTTACACCTGCAGGCTACGGAACGGAAGTGGGCGAAGGAAAAGAAACACGCGTATTTAATGGTAAGCCACACATTTTGGAGACGGCGCTTACTGCAGACTTTGCCATTGTCAAAGCATGGAAAGGAGATACTGCAGGGAACCTCATATTCAAAGCCACCGCCCGCAACTTCAATCCGATGATGGCCATGGCGGGAACTATTACCATTGCTGAAGTAGAAGAACTGGTGCCGCTTGGTGAGTTGAACCCGAATGAAATCCACACACCAGGAATTTTCGTGCAACGCATCTTCCAAGGAACTGGGTACGAAAAACGAATTGAACAACGAACCGTTCGCTCACGCGACTAATACACACTAAGATGCTAGATAAGAACGGAATCGCAAAACGTATTGCTCAAGAGCTTCAAGATGGCTACTATGTCAACCTCGGTATTGGAATTCCAACACTGGTGGCGAACTACATCCCTGAAGGTATTGATGTCGAATTTCAATCTGAAAACGGAATCCTCGGAATGGGGCCGTTTCCTTTTGAGGGTGACGAAGATCCTGATTTGATCAACGCTGGAAAACAAACCATCACGGCCATGCCAGGAGCTGTATACTTTGATTCAGCAACCAGCTTCGCCATGATTCGTGGGCAACATGTTCAGCTCACAGTTTTAGGCGCCATGGAGGTTTCGCAAAATGGTGACATTGCCAACTGGAAGATTCCCGGCCGTATGGTCAAGGGCATGGGTGGCGCCATGGATCTGGTTGCGTCAGCAGAAAACATCATTGTAGCCATGATGCACACCAACAAGAAGGGGGAATCCAAAATTCTACCTGCATGCACGCTACCCTTAACAGGTGTGGGATGTGTAACGAAGGTGGTGACGAACTTGGCAACCCTTGAAGTCAAAGACAATGCCTTCTATCTATTAGAAAGAGCACCGGGTGTTTCTGTTGAAGAAATCCAAGCAGCAACGGCAGGAAAGTTAATCCTACCTGAGGGCGAAGTGCCTGAAATGAAGCTGTAATTAAAGCGTAATTTCTACTGCTACTGAAGCTACATCGCCACCTATGGGTGGGGAAGGCTTCACAATCTCAACGGTCACTTTTTCAATAGTTGGCAACTCTGTTTTTAGCGCTGTTCCAACACGATGTGCTACGTGCTCAATGAGCTTCGAACGTTGCTTCGTTTCACGAAAAACAATGTCGTGAACCGCTACATAGTCTACCGTGTCATTTAAGTCATCTGAAACCATCGAAAGACTCAAGTCGGTAGTGAGCTCAATGTTCACCACAAACTCTTGTCCAATCAGCATTTCCTCTTCCATGCACCCGTGATTGCTTTGCACACGAATACCACTTACACGAATGATTCCCATCTTAGTTTTGAGCAATAGTTGAAACGCCTTCGCGCATGCGCTCCAACGTCTCTTCTTTTCCTAAAAAGGCGGCAATAGCGAACATAGACGGACCACCAGCTTCACCTGTAACGCACAATCTGAATCCGGGAAGTGCTGCGCCAAATCCGATTTCTTTGCGCTCCAAAAAAGCTTTGAAATTCGCCTCAACAACTTCTTCAGTAAAAGGAGTGCATGCTTCAAGTTCGGTCATCAATTCCTCCATGATTGCTGGAGTTGTTTCTTTCCACTTCTTTTTCACCGTTTTTTCGTCGTACGAAGTAGGCCTATTAAAGAAGTAATCTGCCGCTATTAAATCAGGAATGAACACAGAACGCTCAGCCATCATTTCACACAGCTGAATCAGTTTTTCGTCAGAAAGCGACAATCCTTTTTCATGCATTAAAGGTTTTACCAGCGCTGCCAGTTCTTCTGCACTGTGCTGTCTGAGGTAATTCTCATTGAACCACTTCGCCTTGTCTGGATTGAAACGCGCACCTGATTTTACTACTCTATCCAAAGAGAAGGCTGCAGTAGCTTCTTCAAGGGAGAAAAGCTCTTGCTCAGTTCCTGGATTCCAGCCCAACATCAGCAACATGTTAATAAAGGCTTCTGGGAAGTATCCACTTTCTTTGTATCCGGCAGAAACGTTGCCTGTTTTAGGGTCAGTCCATTCCAATGGAAAAATGGGGAATCCACCAGCATCACCATCTCGCTTGCTCAGTTTTCCGTTTCCAGTAGGTTTTAGAATGAGCGGCAGGTGGGCGAATTGAGGAGCATCCCATCCAAAGGCACGGTATAGCAAATTGTGCAATGCCGCAGAAGGCAACCACTCTTCACCTCGAATGACATGGCTGATTTCCATCAAGTGGTCATCTACAATGTTCGCAAGGTGGTAGGTTGGCATGCCGTCACCTTTTAAAAGCACTTTATCGTCAAGTACCTTAGACTGCACGCGCACTTCTCCACGAATAAGGTCGGTAAAAACAACTTCTTCGTTCTCAGGAATTTTAAAACGAATGGTCCATGGTGTTCCAGCATCTAGTTCCGCTTGAACGTCCGCTTCGCTCATGGTCAGCGAATTTTTCAAACGCATTCGGGTCGAAGCATCGTATTGCCAAGTCTGTTTCTCGGCTTCCGCTTCCGCGCGAAGGGCATTGATTGATTCTTCCGTATCAAAGGTGTAATAGGCATGTCCGGCTTCTACCAGTTGATAGGCGTAATCTGCGTACATCGCTTGGCGTTCAGACTGTCTATATGGACCAAATTCACCTCCATAGCTTTGTCCTTCTTGAGGCTCTATTCCACACCATTTAAGTGAATTAAGGATGTACTCTTCAGCTCCTTCAACGTAACGTTTCTGGTCGGTATCTTCAATTCTGAGAATGAAGGTGCCTCCCATTCGCTTGGCAAACAGGTAGTTGTAAAGTGCCGTTCGCACGCCTCCCATGTGAAGCGGACCAGTTGGACTTGGGGCGAATCTGACGCGAACCTTTGAATCAGTCATAGTTCCTATTTCTAAAAGACGGCAAAGATAGCCAATTCCTATGCGAATGTAGAAGGTGGATTGGATCGAAAGCGAAAGGATGAAAACAGTTCGAAAATTGACTAGTAGAAATGACAGGCAAAGCCGAAGGAAAGTAGGTTTTAAACGTTTATAGATGTTTAGAATTTGGGGCGAAGGCCTTGGTCAGCGCATCTTTGTGTCAACATTAAAACTCATCTCATATGAATAGTTTGCGAAATCGGGTGACCCTTATTGGGAACCTTGGACAAGATCCTGAATTAACCACTTTCGAAAGTGGAAAAAGCAAAGCGAAATTGAATTTGGCCACCTCAGACAGTTACAAAACTGCGAGTGGAGAGAAAGTGGAAGACACGCAATGGCATACTGTCACCGTTTGGGGGAAACCAGCGGAAACTGCCGTAAAGTATTTGAAAAAAGGGTCTGAAGTGGCCGTGGAAGGACGAATAGCTTATTCCTCTTACGAAGATAAAGAGGGGAATAAGCGAAATCGAACGGAGATTGTTGCTTCGGAATTCGTGATGCTGGGTGGGAAGAAGTCCGAATAACGGCTCGGCTTTTTCCTGACGAAGCAGGCCCTGACATCCGTCAGGGACCTGCTTCTTTTTTTATTCATATTCGGTGAATCAAGCAGATTCATTGCCAATTGCGGTTCAAAACGAAAAATTCAATTTCATTCCACTATCAAGAACTTTTCTAAACTAAATTTGGTTTTGGTGGAACGACCGCTTAGGTCTAATTTTGAACCATCAATTTTGATAGCCAAAAAAGTATGAGCCAATCTGCCATTTTAAAATCATCGCTAGCCAAAAAGTATTGGATGGCCTTAACTGGGCTGTTCCTTTGCTTGTTCCTAGCTGGGCACCTTGCAGGAAATTTGCAACTGTTGATTCCAGGAGTTGAAGGACAATTCAAGTTCAATGAGTACGCACTCTTCATGACAACCAACCCTGCCGTGAAGATCTTGTCTTATGTGACCTACATTAGTATTGTGTTTCACGCAATCGACGGACTGTGGCTTACGATTCAAAACGCAAAAGCACGTCCGCAGAAATACGCTTACAACAAGCCATCAGCAAATTCAAGCTGGGCATCGCGTAACATGGGTGTTCTTGGAACGGTATTATTGGCATTCATCGTTACCCACATGACGAACTTTTGGGCGAAGATGCACTTCGCAGAAATGCCACTTCAGTCGATGGACCCTGAAGGTGTGGCGCTTGAGGTGCCTATGAAAGATTTGCATACAGTTGTGATGGATTTTTTCAACCCAGCTGAAAACAGTTTAGCACTCGTAGCGGTTATTTTGTATGCCGTGAGCATGATTGCTATTGGATTCCACCTTTCACACGGTTTCCAGAGCGGATTTCAATCGTTAGGTTTGAAGAACGAGAAGTACAAAAAGACCATTGACAATGCTGGTAAGGCCTTCAGCATTATCGTACCCCTTTTGTTTGCCATCATTCCGATTTACTTGTACATCGTGCAAATTGGATGAACAATTCCGATTGGCAACGGTAAATAGAACTGAATATGACCGTATTAGATTCTAAAATTCCCCAAGGTGCACTTAAAGATAAGTGGACCAAGCACAAGAACGATATTCGTCTTGTAAACCCTGCAAACAAACGTTTGATTGATATCATCGTGGTGGGTACAGGACTGGCTGGCGCATCGGCTGCGGCTTCGTTCGCTGAAATGGGGTACAATGTGAAAGCATTGTGTTTCCAAGATTCTCCAAGACGTGCGCATTCAATTGCCGCCCAAGGGGGAATCAATGCTGCGAAAAACTATCAAAATGATGGTGATAGCGTCTACAGGTTGTTCTACGATACTGTGAAAGGTGGAGACTACAGATCAAGAGAGGCGAACGTTTACCGTCTTGCCGAAGTTTCTGCAAACATCATTGACCAGTGTGTAGCTCAAGGCGTTCCTTTTGCGCGTGATTACGGAGGTTTGCTCGATAACCGCTCGTTCGGAGGGGTGTTGGTTTCAAGAACCTTCTACGCGAAAGGACAATCAGGTCAGCAGCTCCTTCTTGGCGCTTACTCTGCACTTTCACGTCAGATTTCGAAAGGAAAAGTGGAAATGTTGAACCGTCATGAAATGATGGAACTCGTGACCGTTGACGGAAAAGCACGTGGAATCATTGCCCGTAACCTCGTTACTGGTGAAATTGAAAAGCACGGCGCTCACGCGGTTGTGCTCTGCACAGGTGGATACGGAAACGTATTTTTCCTTTCAACCAACGCTATGGGGTCAAACGTTTCGGCAGCCTGGAAAGCACACCGTTCAGGAGCGTTTTTCGCCAACCCTAGCTTCACACAGATTCACCCAACTTGTATTCCTATCTCAGGTGACTATCAGTCAAAGTTGACGTTGATGTCTGAGTCATTGAGGAATGACGGACGAATTTGGGTGCCGAAGAAAAAAGAAGATGTAACTGCTATCAGAGAAGGGAAAAAACGCCCTGTTGAGATTGCTGAAGAGGATAGAGATTACTACTTGGAACGTCGTTACCCTTCATTCGGAAACTTGGTGCCACGAGATGTGGCCTCAAGGGCAGCAAAGGAACGTTGCGACGCCGGTTTCGGAGTGAACAAAACGGGTGAAGCCGTTTTCCTTGATTTCGCCAGCGCTATCATGCGATATGGAAAGACCGAAGCACACGTTCAAGGTATGCACAACCCAACAGATGCTCAGATTAAAGAGCTAGGGGAACAAGTGGTTCGAAACAAGTACGGAAACCTCTTCCAGATGTACGAAAAGATCACTGATCAGAATCCGTACAAAACACCAATGATGATCTACCCAGCGGTACACTACACAATGGGTGGTATTTGGGTAGATTACAACTTGATGACAACCATTCCTGGATTGTACGCTGCAGGTGAAGCAAACTTCTCTGATCACGGCGCAAACAGACTTGGCGCCTCGGCGTTGATGCAAGGATTGGCTGATGGATACTTTGTGCTGCCATACACAGTTGGAGAATACTTGGCAGACGATATTCGAACAGGTCCAATCTCAACAGATTCAAAAGAGTTCACGGAAGCAGCTGACCGCGTGAAGAAGCAGTTGGAAAGTTTTTTAAATACAAATGGTACTCGCACTGTTGATGATTTCCATAAAAAACTTGGACGCATCATGTGGGAATACTGCGGCATGGCTCGAAATGAAAAGGGATTAAAGTACGCCATAGCTGAGATTCAAAAGCTACGCGAAGAATTCTACCAAGACGTCAAAGTTCCTGGAACCATTGATAGCTTCAACCCGGAGTTGGACAAAGCAGGCAGAGTAGCAGACTTCCTTGAACTAGGCGAATTGATGTGCAAAGACGCATTGGATCGAAACGAGTCTTGTGGTGGTCACTTTAGAGAAGAATACCAAACGCCCGAAGGCGAAGCCCTTCGTGACGATGAGAACTATAAGTATGTTTCCGCGTGGGAATATACTGGGAAGCCTTCTGAAGCTAAGCTGAACAAGGAAGAGCTGATTTACGAAAATATTGAGTTGAAACAACGTAGCTACAAGTAAGCTACCTAAAGCAAGTTAGGACTATGAACCTCACGCTTAAAATTTGGAGACAATCAGGGCCACAGGCGAAAGGAAGTATGGAAACGTATCAAGTTTCTGATATTTCTCCTGACATGTCATTTCTAGAAATGATTGATGTACTCAACGATCAACTAATCAGAGACGGAAAAGATCCCGTGGCATTTGATCATGATTGTAGAGAAGGTATCTGTGGAATGTGCAGTATGTACATCAACGGAGAAGCACACGGTCCAGGTAGAGGTATTACCACCTGCCAGTTGCACATGAGATCATTCAACGACGGAGAAACAATTTACATTGAACCGTGGAGAGCAGCTGCATTCCCAGTTATCAAGGACTTGGTAACTGACCGAAGTGCTTTTGACCGCATTATTCAAGCTGGTGGATACGTTTCTGTGAATACTTCAGGAAACACACAGGACGCCAACGCGTTGCCGATTCCTAAAGACAACGCTGATGATGCGTTTGATGCTGCTACTTGCATCGGTTGTGGTGCATGTGTGGCAACTTGCAAGAACTCTTCTGCCATGTTGTTCACTTCTGCTAAAGTATCGCAACTCGCATTGCTTCCACAAGGTGAACCAGAACGCGAACGAAGAGTGTTGCGAATGGTGGAGCAAATGGATCTTGAAGGATTCGGAAACTGCACCAACACAGGAGCTTGCGAAGTGGAATGTCCGAAAGGAATTAGCCTTGACAACATCGCCCGCATGAACAGAGAATTCCTGCGTGCCCAAGCAACTTCAGAAAAGTAAGCACAAACAATCTTGAATATCTAAAAGGGTGTCCACGTGGCGCCCTTTTTCGTTTTAGCAGATTTTCACATCCATTTTCCGTACCTTTGAGGTATGCGCAGAATTTTCGCCATAACGATAATGCTTTGGTATGCAGTCCTCTCAATGGGGTTTCAAGTGCATATCCATTATTGCTGTGGTGATATTTCTGGAATCGCCATCAACCATCCAGTGCAAACTGATGAGTGTTGCGGCGCACACCACGAAGGATGCTCAGTAGAAAAAACCTGCTGCTCAAGTGACAACTTCTATGTAGCACTTGAAGAAGAACATAACTCACCAACTGAGCTCTTCATTCAAGCGACAACACCACTAGAAACACAAGAGGTTTCGCTACTGTTTCAAGAACAAGTAGCCCAGCCCACCCAAGCAAATAGAGTCGTCCAAATAAATGGGCCACCCCGATATTTGCTCTTCGAATCCCGCCTCATCTACGGCTGATACATTTGATTTTTGACACGACAATAACAGCGTGTCCCTAAAGCCCATTAGTTAAAAATCAAATGATCAAAAAATGAAAAATCTATTAGTCCCTTTTGCCCTTCTTGTACTGTCAATTATCCCAAATGAAATCCTTGCTCAGAAAAAAGTGATGGATGAAACCTTCTGGGTCGGCGGTGTTTGTGGCATGTGCGAAGAACGCATTGAAAAAGCGCTCGACGTGAAAGGAATCAAATTGGCCGATTATGACCATGATTCTCAAATGCTTCGAGTGGTCTACAAGACCAAACAAATGAATCGTGCGAAGATGGATGAACTGCTGAACGCAGTTGGTCACGATACTGAAACGTCTAAAGCTACTGATGAGCAGTACAATGGTGTTCATGGATGCTGCAAATACAGAGATCCTTCTGCAAAACATTCCTGTGAGGGTGAGCAAGAAGATCATGACCATGATGATGAAGACGAAGATGAAAAGCACTAAGCTTTTACTAGCCTTTGTTGTCCTGCTTATTTCCGCTTCTGCATTTTCACAATCCGATAAACAACCCAAATTCGTTAAGGGGAAAGTCCTTGTTCCACGCGGTGGTGGACATGAAGAAAAGGACCCGCTTGTTGGAGCAAATGTATATTGGAAAGGAACACAAGTAGGCACAATGACAGACGCGTCAGGATTCTATAAAATAGAAACCGAAAACGCCTCTGATACACTCGTTTTCTCCTTCATTGGGTACACTACAGGATATGTGCTTTGGGAAGGTCAAGACTGGGTCGAAGTGATTCTACAATCAGGTGAATTATTGAATGAAGCAGAAGTGGTGGTAGAAACAAACACCACCCAAATGCAAATGCTCAATCCACTTGGATTCCAAACGCTAGATCAACGCGAATTGACCAAGGCTGCTTGCTGCAACCTGTCTGAAAGTTTTGAAACGAATGCTTCCATTGATGCCGCATATACTGACGCGGTATCTGGAACGAGGCAAATCAAAATGCTCGGATTGGACGGCAAGTATGTCGACATGAACAAAGACAATATTCCAACCATCCGCGGACTTTCCACGGTGTACGGATTGGGATATGTGCCTGGTCCGTGGATCAATCAAATTGCCATTTCGAAAGGTGTGGGCTCTGTGACGTCTGGATATGAAAGTATCACAGGACAAATCAATATCGCCATTAAAAATCCCATTGAGGCTGAGAAGTATTACTTCAATTTCTATGGGAACAATGGAGGAAGACTCGAACTGAACACACATACAAGGCAGAACTTAGGACGGAAATGGGCCACTTCAGTCATGGTGCACGCCAACATGAACAACATCGAAATGGATAACAACAAAGATGGGTTCATGGACAATGCCTTGAAACAAATGGTCATCCTCAGAAATGAGTGGAAGTACCAAGGAGATCGAGGGGTTGAAGGTTCGTATCATTTCACTGTAATGCACAACAACAACGAGGCAGGCCAATTGAGTTCAATTGATCCAGCTACGATTGAAGGTGATCTCTGGAAGGCAACTACCACATCAACGCACCTGGAAGCTGCAGCGAAGACAGGATATGTTTGGCCAGGAAAGAACTATAAAAGTTTGGGCACCCAATTTTCAGGAGAGTACCATGAACAAGAGAGTACATTCGGTCAACGTCAGTACTCTGGAGTCCAGCAAACGGCGCGGGCGAATATCTTGTATTCTTCCATCATTGGGACTACAGACCACACCTTCACCGTTGGAGGATCGATCTTGTACGATGATTATGATGAAACCTTAGATTCGCTCAACTACTCCCGAACAGAGATTGTTCCTGGAGTGTATGGAGAGTATTCTTGGTCTAGACTGGAACGGTTTACTTTGGTTGCTGGGATGCGCGTTGATGCGAACAACCTATATGGCGTGTTTTGGACGCCTAGAGCGCACTTCCGCTATAGCTTCTCTGAAAATACGGCCATTAAATTCATGGCAGGTAAGGGATACCGAACCAGCAATGTCATCATGGAGAATGTAGGTCAGCTGGCTTCTAGCAGAACCTGGATTATCCAGTCTGAAGACGGAGTCGACGGCTTCGGCCTTCAGCCAGAAGTGGCTTGGAATTTCGGAACGAACCTCATGCACAATTTCAGATTGAACTACCGTGAAGCCAGTATTTCGTTCGATTTCTACCGAACGGAATTCGAAAATCAAGTAGTGACGGATCTTGAAAATCCGCGTGAAGTGCGTTTCTACAATCTAGATGGTAAAAGCTTTTCGAACAGCGCTCAAGTTGAGTTTAGCTGGTCTCCTGCCAGACGGTGGGACTTGAGAATGGCCTACAGATGGTTGCAAGTGCAAACAGATTACGCTTCTGAACGTCTAGATGTACCGTTGGTGTCAACCCATAGAGCATTCACCAACGCTTCTTATGAAACGAAGAAGAACGATAAGAATGGACAGTGGAAATTCGATGTCACGGTGCAATGGGTTGGAGATACACGTCTACCAAGCACGGAGGCGAATCCAGAAGAATACCAGCTGGCAGCCCGCTCAGAAGATTACTTTCTGTTAAGCGGACAAATTACAAAGGTGTTCTCAGAACGATTTGAAATCTATCTTGGTGGTGAGAACCTGCTCAACTACAGACAGCCAAATGCAATTCTTGCGGCTGAGGATCCAAATGGTCAATACTTTGACGCTTCCCTCGTTTGGGCTCCTGTTTTCGGGGCCATGGGGTATGGCGGATTGAGGTGGAACATTAAATAGCACTCAAAAAGGGAGGCTTCGGTCTCCCTTTTTATTGCTTCACAAATTGAGAGGTCCAAGAGCGATTGTTCCCTTCGCGCAGCGTCACCAAATATACTCCTGGCGATAAATCCCTCACATCAATTTGCTCCATTGACCGCGCTTTCAAGGAGCGAATAATGCGACCTTGAGCGTCTGAGATTGTCAGCGTCAAAGCCCCAGCAAAACTGTATTCTAGGGCGAAAAAACTTGACGTTGGATTTGGGTAAATTGAAAAAGGAAGCAGATTTTCAACACCATTCAGGCCAACCACTGAGCCAAATTCATCTGCGCCCAAATCGGGTCCAAAACCGAATGAACGTTGCTCTCCATCTATGTCTTGTTCTCCCATAAATTCCGATACCTCTCCTTGATCGATAGCAGGTGATTCGCTCGTCAAATGCAAATCAGCATCCAGTCCGGCAAACACAAATAAGGGGTTTTCAGTCAAACAACTTGAGCAATTGCCTGTACCATTGATGAAGTTGGTCATGCCTTCGTAACTAGTGTCGTACCAATCAAATAGGGTGTTGTTGACTCCCTGTTCAGTATAAATCAGAT
Organism: uncultured Comamonadaceae bacterium; assembly: GCA_964353035.1. Taxonomy (GTDB): domain Bacteria; phylum Bacteroidota; class Bacteroidia; order Flavobacteriales_D; family Sanyastnellaceae; genus JAQWQB01. The sequence continues at coordinate 12,900 of CAYGUR010000023.1, forward strand.
TGTGGTTAAAAAGGAGGTTTTGTGCTGATGGACCGTCGGCGCCAACAGCTATAGCTGATCCATTATCAATGTATACAATGTTATTAATGATCTGACCGTTTTCAATATAGGTTAGGTAAATTTCTCCGTTGTAAGGGAAAAACAGCCCGTTGTTAAAAAGGGTGTTGTAGGTAATCGTGACTTCGGTAACCTTTCCACTTCCTTCGGGGTAGTCATAGCCTCCCACTGCAATTCCTGCATCAAGGTTGTTGTAAATGAAATTGCTTCGCACTAAAATCTCACTAGCTGACTCCCCGGGGTTTTCACAACCCACTTCAATGCCCCAATCACAACCATAGACTTCATTCTTTTCAATGATGATTTGACGGGCTCCATCCACATAAATACCCGCTGCTGAAGCATAGGGCGAAGCACAAAAATAGACTTTGTTGTTGCTCACCAAACCTTGTCGGGCTTGGTCAAAAGAAGGATCTTCACAGGTGCCTTCGTGACCAATAAGATCAATTCCAATGTTCGACATGTGGTGAATTTCGTTCCCGAAAATTTCAAATCCTTCTACATTCCCATTCACGGCCAGTGCCTCGCTAAAGCCCAATTGACAATCATGAAGTTCACAATTGACAATCGATAAATCAGTGATCGTGTGTTCGGCATCTGTCCCATATACAATGATGGGCTGCGCATTCGTATCTTCAGAAACTGGCGCATTCGGGTCTGTCGAAAAGCCGATATTGTACACCTCCAAGTTCGCCAATTGTATGTGGTCACAGGCTCCTTCAACAACTACACCCATGGCGTCCAACTGGAAATTGTTCCGAAGAATGAATCCGTCAAGTATGATGTGGTGCACATTGTAAATTTCAATCAGAGCAGGTTCTGTAGTGCCCGTTCCATCAATGATTACTTCATCTGTGCCGAAATTTCGAAAGACAATGTATGCTCCTTCGGCACCCGATTCATTCACATAAAGTCGTTCGAAATAGGTTCCTTCATGCACATATACAATACTTCCTGCAGAAACATTGTCCATGGCATGTTGAATTGATTGCCACGGATTGGCGGCTGAACCGTTAGCGTCGTCATCTCCGGTGGTTGATACGTGATACTCTTGGGCCGTCAAAGCGTTGAGCATCAGTGTGCAGAGCACGAAGGAAAAAAGCTGGGGGAGCAACTTCTTCATGTAGGTTGTGGTTAATTCGTTTAAGGATTCCGAAGTTAACCCATTGTGTGTGAATTGGTTCTCTGTGGTGCCAATTATCGATTAATGACCTGCTGACGCGAAGTGTTTCCCGTTCCATCTACAATTTCAAGGGTATATATTCCTGATGGAAGCCCGCTTAAATCAAGCGAATTACGGTTCGGGGCATCAAGCACAACTTGTCCCAGACTGTTGTAGACAATCGCTCGAACCACGTTTGAATTGGGTGTGCAAAGCTGAATGGTCAAAGGACCTTCTGTCGGATTTGGAAAAACCTTTGCTTCGCATTCTTGTTCAAAAATGCCATCTGTTTGCTCGAAGCCCATAGCGTCTACTGAAATCCACGTTTCCGGACTTCCTTCTAGAAAAAGCTCACCGTACCCTGCAATAACTTCAATTCTAACCCCATCCATTACAGGTTCTATCTGATCCAAGTCTAGATTCACTGCTAGCCAATCTTCAATTGACTGGTCGCTAGACCAAGTTTTAGTATAAACAGGATTAAAACCATTCATAAAGTTCAAGCGCACAAAAACGCTATCAAGCCCTTCAATGTTACATTTAACTGCAAAACTAAAGTTGGCCGGAATAAATGTGGTTGAGAGCTCTTGATAGGCCAACCCCGGAATGGGTTCAAAGAATGTGATGGGGTATACGCGCATGGCTACTTCACCTTCGAAGGCAGATGAATCTGGATAGACATGATCAGCCAATTGAAAATTCCCAGTAGTCCATCCAAGAGGGTCTAAGGTCCAGGTGTTATAGTAATCCCATGTTTCAAAGTCGGCATTTTCAATAGGGAGTTCTTGTGCAGATGCTCCAAGAAGCATGCACACAAAAAGCGTTGAGAGAAGTGTTTTCATCGTAAGTTGTTTGTTTAGTGGTAGTTGTGTTTCAAATATCATACAAATAAACGGTACTGTTCCCCCGGACGAAAGAATAAATCGGTTGAAATTGGGGGTGTTTTGGTTTTCGGGAGGTAGTTCTTTCGAGCAAGGTCAAACATCCTTTTGATCTGTTCGGCAATGTGGCCTTCTCCCTTCATTCTCCGGTTCCATTCGCTGTCATTCAGTGTTCCTCCGTGTGTTTCGCGAATTTGATTCAAGACTTTTGTCGCTCTGTCAGGATAAATTTCTGCAATCCAATCTTCGAAAATATCACTGATTTGTCCGTTCAAACGCACCATGATATATGCCGCACTTCGAGCACCGCGTTCTCCTGCCGCCTTCACAATGTCTACAATCTCATGGCTGTTCAATCCTGGAATGATGGGCGCGAGATTTACATTCACAGGAATTCCTTTTCCCGACAATACTTCCACTGCTTTTAAGCGCTGTTTGGCCGTTGAGGTGCGCGGTTCCAAATTCCTTCTGAGTTCCTCATCCAGCGTTGTGATGGACAGGGTTACCCGAAGCAGGTTCAGTTCATTCAACGCTTCAAGCACATCCAAATCTCTGAGCAAGAGCGCGTTTTTGGTGATCACACCTACCGGATGTTTGTATTCCAAACACACCTCCAAGAGTTCCCGTGTGAGTTTTAATTTTCTTTCTGCAGGCTGGTAACAATCAGTGTTTCCACTCAGCATGATCATCTTTGGTACCCATGATTTTTTATTAAATGCTGCGCGAAGGAGTTCGGCGCCATTCGCTTTGTAAAGGACCTTCCGTTCGAAGTCTTGACCCATGCTGTACCCCCAATATTCATGGGTGTTTCGGGCATAGCAGTAAATACACCCGTGTTCGCAACCTTGGTACGGATTGATGGAGTATTCAAAGCCTACATCCATGCTGGTGACTTTGTTGACGATGGTTTTAGGGTGAACGGGAATCAGCTGTGTTTGATCACTTTCGACCTCTTCACCTTCAACCCTGCACCACTCCAAGTATTCGTCCAGCGGTTCATGTTCATGTTGGAAGAAGCGGTTCGGCGGATTGGTCAACGCTCCCCGCGAAAAGTGTTTCGATTTTATCCGTGTTCCTGCCATCTTGTGTTGGATTTACCTTCGAGTTTCTTTTGGTTCATCACCTTCGTAAAGGCCTTCGCGTCAGCATACCGTGGATCTTCAATGATGGACAGTTTTTCCATGTACGTGGCATCAACGGCATAGCAGCCAAACTCTTCAGTCACCGTCCCTACCACGCGGTAAATGCCGCGTCCGCGGAAGGGGTAGCGTTCTGCTACGCCAGGAAAATGAACTGAGTCAAGCCATTCACCTTCCTGGTCAATGAAGGTGCCAAAGAACATCTTCTGTCGATTGCTGGTGCTGGTCATTTTCGCCGTAATGAGGTAGCCCGCAATGGCTACTTTTTGGCCAACGTAGTTCGGTAAGTCTTTTGCTAGAATGCAGTTTTCGGGTGCTTCGCGAAGCAAGGCAAAAGGCGAACACAGTGAAAAACCAAGCAGTTCCATCTGGTCAAAGGCATCTTCAAACGCGGCGGTATACAAGGCGGGAAGCGTATAGACTTTGGGATTCGGGAGAAAGAGGGTGCGAACAGGTTTTCGTTTCGGTGCGTGTCCCAGCAAGAGATGCGCATCCCACAGCAGTTCTTTCTTCGAAATACCCAAAAAGCGAAAGGCATTGCAGCGAATCAGCAGGGTCAACTGCTCCAATGAAATGTGGACCCGATCTACAAACTCAATCAGGCTTTCAAAAGGACCGTTTTCTTTACACTCTGCCAGCAGTTGCGCAATGGCGCGGTGCTCTAAATCTTTCACCAGGCCGAAGCCGAGCACAATGGTTTTCCCGTAAATCACTGATTCTGCTCCCCCTCGATTCACACAAGGTTCTTCAATGATGGCGCCGTGCATACGCGCTTCGTGAACGTACAGCTCTGTGCGATAAAAGCCGCCAAAATTATTGATGGTTGCCACCATGTACTCCAGCGGATAATAGGCTTTCAGGAACAAACTCTGGTAGCTTTCTACGGCATAGGAAGCGGAATGCCCTTTCGCAAAGGCATACCCCGCAAAACTTTCGGTCTGTCGCCAGATTTCTGCAGTCAACGCTTCGCTATGTCCTACTTCACGACAGTTCGAAAAGAATTTTTCCTTCGCACGATTGAACTCTTCACGTGAGCGAAACTTGCCCGACATCCCCCGTCTGAGGACATCTGCTTCGCCCAAGGTCAGCTTCGCGAAGTAGTGTGCCACTTTGATCACGTCTTCTTGGTACACCATCACACCATAAGTTTCAGGCATGATGTCTAGCATAATCGGGTGCGCTTCTTTCCGCCGTTCAGGGAAACGAAAACGAAGGATGTACTCTTTCATCATACCGCTTTTCGCCACACCCGGACGAATCACCGAACTCGCAGCAACAAGTCCGAGGTAATCATCTACCAAGAGTTTCCGCATCAGCATGCGCATGGCGGGCGATTCCACATAAAAACACCCAATAGCCTGTGCGGTGCGCAAGAGGTGCTTGATCCGCTCATCTTTTTTGAAGCGCCGCATGTCGTGAATGTCAATCTCGGGTGCCTCAGGCTGATTGTACTGCACAATCTCCAGCGTGTCTTTGATCTTCCCCAGTCCGCGCTGACTGAGAATATCGAACTTGTACAGCCCCGCATCTTCCGCCACCACCATATCGAAATGTGTGGTAGGATAGCCTTTCGGCGGAAGGAAGGTGGCGGTGTACGAATGGATGGGCTCTTCGGTAATTAAAATCCCCGCCGCATGGATGCTAATGTGGTTCGGAAAGTCTTGAATGCGCTCGCTGTATTTCAACACCAACACTGAAAGGTGATCCAATTCCCGAACGTTGAACCGTCCTGAAGAGAGCAGGTCAATTTCGTGTTTCGGCAAACCAAATACTTTCCCTAGTTCACGTACCACAGCCCGATACTGGAAGGTGTTGTAAGCCCCCAGTAGACACACATTTTCAAAGCGTTCAAAAATGTAGCGTGTCACATCATCGCGGTCAGTCCATGAAAAATCAATGTCGAAATCCGGCGGATTCTGTCGGTACAAGTTGATAAACCGTTCAAAGTAGAGGTCCAGTTCAATGGGGTCCACATCAGTAATGCGCAAGATGTATGCCACCACACTGTTCGCTCCACTACCACGCCCCACATAAAAATAGCCTTTGCTGCGCGCGTAGGAAGTGATGTCCCAATTGATCAAAAAGTAGGAGAGAAAACTCTTCTCTTTGATAATGGAAAGCTCTTTGTCCAAGCGGTCATACAGCTCTTGGGTGGGTTTCGGATAACGGTAAGGCAAACCATCCTTAACCAGCTTCTGAATCAGTTCGAAATCGGCTTCTTCGCTACCGGTATACGTCTTCTGATTCTTGTGCGGATGGTCTGTGCCGAATTGAAATTCAAAGGAGCATGATGTCAACATGTCTTCATAGCGCGAAAGCAATTCAGGTCGTTCAGCATACTGTTCTTTGAGTTCATCACTGCTGCGAAACACATCGTTGGGGTCTCCTTCTTCTGTTTTCGAAAGCTTGCTGAGTAGGGTGTTGTTGTCAATGGCACGCAGTAGGCGATGGGTGTTGAAGTCGCGCTTGTCGCGAAAGGTAAAGGTGGGCAAGGCTATCAGGCGGTCAAAGTTTTTCAGTTTCGACGATGCCAAGCGCAATTGGGGCAGGTCATCTGGTGTCACACCCAAAAACTCATGCTTGCGCAGGGTGGTGATATCGATCTCTTTCGCCAAGGAAACAGGATAGATGATGTAGGTGTAAGGCATATACGGCGCCCGCAGATCGAATGGTTCTTTGGCATGGCTGTAGGCAGACAAATGGTCGTTGATGTGCTTGAATCCGACGTTGTTTTTCGCCAGGGCCACGTAGCAGCGTTCGGCGCCGTTTCGGAAGTCGACCCCCACCACGGGTTTGATGTTGTACTTTGGTGCTAAGCGCACGAAGTCAAGCGTGGCGGAAGTATTGTTCACATCGGTCAAACGAACGGTACGGTATCCGTTGGCCTGCATTTCTTGTAAATAACCTTCGGGTGAAAGGATGCCGTATCGGAGTGAGAAATGGGTGTGCATAGTGGTGGTATGTCTTTTCAAATAGGATGAATCAATGCAGCACAGTGAGGAGAGTGCGTCGCTGCCAGCACTGCGATAAACAGTTGAAAATTGGACGAAGGAATGGCTGCTCCAGCTACTTCTGTGCAGCAGATTGCACTGCCAGCATTAGCAGAAGGAATGTATCTTCTTCAACTTCAAATCGGAAATAGGCTGAGCAGAACGCAGCTGTTCATTCAACGGTAATTCGTCAATTGGATTCGTTCGCTCGTCGTTCTTTGGACCGCGTTTCACCCATCCCAAAGAGTTTCACCTCTTGGTAGATTTCGTAATCGTACTCCTTGTAGATCCGCTCCCCGATGGGTTTTAGCAAGTCCAATCCATTTTCCCGCGGATTTTTAATCATAGGATCAATGGGGTAGGCGTTCATCAGCTCTCCATCAAGTGGCTCCAACATAGAAGTGACCTCACTCAGTGAAAGGGCTGAGTTGATCCATGCTTGCTCTTGTTCTGGTTTCAGAATCACGGGAGATCGATGGTGTCCAACCCGCTGTAGCAAATCATTGCTCACAGTGGTGATGATGGCAAAAGACCTGATGACTTCCCCCGTTTGTTTGTTCACCCATTCGTCCCAGATGCCGGCAAAGGCAAACGGACGCTCTTTGTTTTGCAGGTACACCACGTAGGGTTTGCTCAACTTCTCTTTTTCGGGCCCTTCAATAAAGGCATCAGCCACCACCAAACAACGCTTTGAACGAATCGACTGTCTGAACATGGGCTTATTAATGATGCCCTTCGATCCCGTATAAGCAGGATCATTGTTCTTGTTGTGGTCTCCTTCAGCACGTGCATTGATCATGTAGAACTGTTTCTGTGCCCAAAAGGGTGTAAATCCAAATTGAAAAAACTGCAATTCTCCCGGTGCTTCATTGGTGATCACGGGTGCTTTCTCACCATGAGAAATATTGGTGTTCGGCGTGTAGAGCTCCGGTTGTGGAGTGGCTACATTGAAGCGCTTTTCAATGGCTTTTACGGTTGAAACGGTGACATATCTACCACACATGGTTGCTGGGGTTGTAGAGGTTAATGATAACGAATTATGTTGAATTTTTTTCTGAGGTCTGTTTTAAGAGGTGTTCATGGTGGTGTGTTTTTTAATTGTTTCTAATTCTACTGCCGTCGGTTGGCCAACAACAGCGGAGGTTCCCCATTGAACGGATTGGTGCGTCCGATGGTGCGGGCGTTGATGCCCGCCGCCGTAATCACAGCACGGTCTCCATAGCGAATGCGCATTTTATCCATGGCTTGGTAGAGGCGGATGCGCTCTTCAGAATCATCGAAAAGGTTGATTTGGTAGCCGCCGCCAACGAGGTGACTGAAGCGAACGCCAATCAAGCGCACAAGCAGTCTTCGGTTGTACAGTCGTTCAAACAATTCCATCACCCTCGGAATCAACATATGATCTGCAGCCGTGTAAGGGATGCGCGATTGCAAGCTATAGGTGTTGAAATCAGAGTAGCGAATTTTAATGGTGACACAGGCCGTAAGCTTTTCGCCCCGCCTCAATTGAAACGCCAAGTTCTCTGCCATCGCCAAGAGAATCCCTCTGAGCTTCTGCATGTCGATCGTGTCTTTGTCAAAGGTCCGTTCGGTGGAGATGGATTTCCGTTCAGAGTAGGGGACTACCGGACTGTTATCCAACCCTTTCGCTTTTTTCCAAATGGCTACGCCGTTTTTCCCCAGCACATTCTCCATCAAGTCAGGAGGCATTTCTTGCACGGTTTGAATGATGCGCACACCGAGGTTACGAAGGGTCTGGTAGGTTTTGTCGCCCACCATCGGAATCTTCTTTACCGAAAGCGGCGCCAGAAAATGCTCTTCATTCCCTTTGATCACGTGCAACTCATTGTTGGGTTTGGCCTCCCCTGTAGCCACTTTCGCCACAGTCTTACTGGTAGACAAGCCAAAGGAGATGGGCAGACCTGACTCCCGAATGATGCGCTGCCTCAATTCATGTGCAAACTTCACACAGCCGAAGAAACGGTCCATCCCTGTGAGGTCGGTATAAAACTCATCGATGGAACTCTTCTCAAAGATGGGCACATCTTCCCGAATGATCTCTGTGACAATGTCAGAGTACTTTAGGTAGTTCATGGAGTTCCCTCTGATGATGACCGCTTCCGGACAAAGCATGCGTGCCATTTTCATTGGCATTCCAGAATGTACACCAAAGGTGCGCGCTTCGTAACTACAAGACGCTACCACCCCACGGTCACTGGTTCCACCAATAAGGATGGGTCTGTTGTTTAAACGACTGTCAGCCAGGCGTTCTACCGACACAAAAAAGGTGTCGAGGTCTAGGTGCATGATGGATCTTTCCTCCATTGCGCAGTAATTCAGGGGTTCATACTTTGTTTAGGTACGGGTCATGACAAGATTGAAGTCACAACCACAATGCTAAAATAGTAAGAATACCAATGTAATTAGCACAATGGAAAAAATAAGGCATAAAAAAAGCCGCATTAGCGGCTAGTGTATTGAGAATCAATTGAACGTTCTTACTGAGGCAAGCCGTTCAATGACTGTACTTCGTCATCTTCTTCTTCGTCGTCATCGTCATTTACGTTGTCAACGTCATCGTCATCAGATTCAATGTCTTCTCCTGAACGAGTCTTATCCTTAAGCGACGGTCTTTCAGTGTCACCTTCCATCTCGTCACCTGAATAGACAGCACGCGTAGGAAGAAGTGCATCACTTCCTGGCTCAAGATCATCAAGCTTCTGACAGCTGCTCAAAACAAGCATAACCATCATTGCAAAAAGACCAAATATGTGCTTCATTTTCATCATGAGATAATTTCACTTCTAACAAATATACTCAAATTTAACGGAAATCCAAATCTAATTCGTATATACTCCCTGAAAATCCGCAGGTAAAATAATTTTAACCTCTGTTCCTTGAACAATTTGTTCTCCATTTTTGACTTCGTACGGACCAATCAGTTCCACATTCTTGCCTGTCATTTTCCGAATGAGTTCAATGCGCCCAGAAGTAATGTTCATGCCTTGTGAAATATGGTCTTCAGCGTTCATTTTATTCTTCTGTGAAGTCTCAATTCCAATTCCATTGTCGGTAATGGTAAATGACACCACATCACTTCCTTGCATACTGATGTTTACGGCAATATGTCCTGGATGTTCCATCGGGAGAATGCCGTGCCAAATACTATTCTCTAAAAAGGGCTGTAGCAGCATTGCGGGCACTTTAATGGATTCCTGATCTACATTGTCTTCAATAGTAATGGCGTAATCAAACTTATCTTTGAAACGCATGTGCTCCAATCCAAGGTAAAGTTCCAGTCGTTCAACCTCTTCGCGCAACGACGTGAAATTCACTTGGGAGCTGTCCAGGTTTTTTCGAATAAGCTTCGCGAAGCTGCTCAAATAGCGGTTAGCCGACAGCTTGTCTTGCCTGTTGATGTAGTACTGAATAGAATTCAACGCGTTGAAAATAAAGTGACGGTTCATGCTTGAATTCAAGGTCTGCTGCTCCAGCGAAAGCATCCGTGATTTGTATTCCAACTTCTCTTTTTCCAACTTCTCAATGAGCGATTTCTTTCTGCGGTCAAAGAAGAGCCAAATAATAGCTCCAACGGCAATGACTTCCAAGGCAATGAACCACCATGAAAGCCAGAACGGACTTTCAACGGTGAAGTCAATGGTAGCCGGCTCGCTCGTTTGTCCAGTTTCGTCCACCGCCCGAACCATAAACGTGTAGTCTTGGTATGGAAGCTGTGAGTAAGTGGCGAAATTGGTCTCAGTAACAGGCTCCCATTCTTCTTCAATTCCCTCAAGCATGTACTGATATCGAATGCGCTCTGGATGGTGCAGATTCAAGGCATCAAAAAAGAAAGTGAAGTGATTGTCTGTATGAGAAACTGTGAGGTTTTTAGGCCAACTTCCATACTGGTGTTCTCGCACATTTAGCTTTTCCCAATCGGGCTTCTCAAGATTGATGCGCAATTCTGAAAGGTGAATAATAAGTTGCTCATTGGCGCTACTCTTCCGAAAGAAGTCTAAATCAATGCGCGTTAATGCCTCACTCGTCCCAAAAAGGAGTTTGTTGTTAGAGATGTAGGCCGAATTTTGATTCGTTTCTAAATAAATTAAACCGTCGTGCTTCCCTAAATGTCGCCAAGTAGGTAGGTCAACTAACATGTTCGAACTGTAGAAAAGACCGTCATTCGTCCCTAGCCAACCCCCTTTTCCTTCTGTCAGAATGAAGTTGATGTGGTTCGCCCCAAATCCGCCTTCCAATTCAAATCCTGTGATGGATTGGTCTGGATTGATCCTACACAATCCACTTTCTGTTCCGGCCCAAATGTGGTTGTCCTGATCACGTCCCAAACAGAAAACAGAATTGTCTGGAAGTCCTTGCACCTCAGAAA
>CAYGUR010000024.1:0-14748 GCA_964353035.1 uncultured Comamonadaceae bacterium
GATTTAGAGAATTACATCTACAACGGTGTTTTTGATCGCATTCCAGAAAACATTGATTTACCAGTTGTGAGTCAATTCTTGAGCTTTTCACAAAATTCAAGGTCGAATGAGAATGTCTTGTTAGCCCTTCAAGATGGCAGTCCATTCTTCTTTGGTGTGCCTACTGGGAACGGACAACTTTATGTCAGCGCAGTATCTTTATCTCCAGTGCAAAGTAACTTCGCTCAGCACGCCATTTTTGTTCCTACAATGCTTCGCGTAGCAGAGTTCAGTCATACTGCAGACCAAATGGATTACACGCTGGGCGGTGAGAACGTGATTGAACTCAATCGAATTCCAATGGAAGGCGATGCTACTTTCAAGCTCACCCAAAAAGGAGGCAACGAGTTTATCCCACGTCATAGAAACGTGAGAAACAAAGTTGAAATCTTCCTTGCTGCGGAAGGAATTTCAGCAGGCAACTTCACGCTCTCGCTAGGCGATTCAACATTGCTAGTAGTGGGGTTGAACTACCCTCGTGAAGAATCTAAACTAACTGCTTGGAGTAAGTCTGAATGGGAAGAGCAATTGGCTCTTGGAGGTTGGAATCAGAGTGCTGTTCTAGAAACAGACCTTCAAACGGTGTCAAACGTAGTTGATCAGTTAGACCAAGGACGAACTTTATGGACTAATTTCATTTGGCTGGCTTTGGCTATGTTAGTGCTTGAATTGTTACTCATTAAATTTTGGAAACCCTGATGCGTTGGTTGATCAAATCTGCCCAAATTGTTGACCCAGGAGGGAAACATCACGGAAAAAAAAGAGATGTTTTAATTGAAGACGGAGTGATTACCTCAGTCAAAGCTTCCATTCAAGACGCGAAAGCTGAGTCCATTGTGCTTAAAAACCTGCACCTTTCTCCAGGATGGGTTGATACCAAAGCAAATTTCAGAGATCCAGGTGATGAAGATAAAGAAGGACTCATCAACGGCCTAGATGCTGCTGCTAGCGGTGGCTTCACCCATGTAGTTCTAATGCCAGGAACCAATCCGGTGATTGACAACAAAGGACAAGTAGAATACTTACTTCGAAGATCAGATGACCACCTTGTGCGTGTACTCCCTACAGGAAAAATCTCTAAAGGCGGTGAAGGAAAACAATTGGCTGAATTCTTCGACATGCATAAATCAGGGGCCATAGCTTTTACTGAAGACGGTCCGGTGGCGAAAGGGGAATTAATGCGACGCGCTTTGGAATACAGCAGAAATTTCGGCGGCGTAGTGTGCAGTTTGCCTCAGGAAGAAAGCATTTCAAACGCTGGTGTGATGCACGAAGGCGTGACCAGCACCATGAACGGACTGAAAGGCATCCCTGAAATGGTTGAAACCATTCGTTTGAACAGGGACATTGAACTGCTACGTTACACTGGAGGAAGACTTCACGTTATGCTCATCTCTTGTGCAGAGTCTGTTCGCATCATCAAAGAAGCGAAGAAAGAAGGCCTCAATATCACATGCGGTGTATCTGCTCATCATCTATTTTTCAATGATGAGGCACTTTCTGATTTTGACGCAAACTTAAAAGTGCTTCCTCCCATTCGTTCTGAACAAGACCAAAAAGCGCTGCTAAAAGGATTGAAAGACGGAACGATTGATGTTGTTTGTTCTGATCACAAACCAGAGGACGTTGAGCACAAGAAACTAGAGTTTGAACTAGCCAATTTTGGAATTGGAGCCATCGAGCAGACTTTTGCTGCTGCCTTCAACCACATGGACTTAGACCTGCTCATTTCGAAGCTTGCTGTTGGTCCACGTGAAGTGATGAACTTAAAAGAGCAGCACATTGAAGAAGGACTTGAGGCTGACCTCACACTTTTCAATCCTACAGCAGACTATGTGGTCAACAAAGATGACCTCATGAGCCTCGCCTGGAACAATCCATACGACCAGATGACGTTAACGGGCACTGTGTACGGAGTCATTTTAGGTGACCGCGCTATTCTTCGCTAAAAAAGATTGATTAAGCTTGACCTTGAGGTCCACCAAAATTCATTGGAATGGTATGCTCAGGGCCTTTCACATCAGAAATTGGTCCGTGTTGCGCTTCATACTTGCGGATGTTCTCTTGCATCGCTTTCATCAAACGTTTCGCATGTTGCGGAGTCACAATGATTCTGGATTTCACTTTCGCCTTCGGCACACCCGGCATCACTCGAATGAAGTCAATCACGAACTCAGCTGGTGAATGTGTAATGACTGCAAGGTTTGAATAAGTTCCCTCTGCTGATTCTTCTGTTAACTCGATATTGAGCTTGCCTTTGTTGGTGTTCTCTTCCATAACATTGATTTTGTGCAAAGGTACGAATTAAGACGAGGTCAAAGAATCGACTTCAACTCAAGCAATGAGGAAATCTCATGCTTCAATTCGTGTTCATGCACTTCCTTTTTGGGATTGAAATACACTTCATTCATCCCCACTTCCTTCGCCCCAAGCACATCAGCAATTAGGTTATCACCGATCATAAAGGCGGCCTCAACATGCGCTCCAACGTGTTTCGCACTGCCCAGAAATGCCTTTGGATCAGGCTTTCGGACACCAATAAACTCACTTGTAATCACATTGTCGAAGTACGGATTCAGCCCAGAATGCTTCATTTTGATGCCCTGCACCTCTTCAAATCCGTTCGTTAAAATGTGCATAGGATACCCTTTGACTTTAAGATCCTCAAGCACATCTAACGTCCCTGGAACAAGAGCCGTTTTGTACGGTGAAATTTCGAGGTAGGCATCAGCAAGTTTGCTTTCTAAATTCGCATCTGAAGCATTGAAAGCGTCAAGAGCTTTTGCAAAGCGAATGGTACGGAGCTCTTCCTTTTTCATTTGTCCGACACGGTAAAGCGCCCACGCTTTTTCATTCTCAACTTCATACACTTCAAGAAAAGCATCAAATGAATGAACACCGAGGTCTTCCATCTTGAACGCATCATACAACTCGCGCAAGGCAAGTCTTGAATTCACCTCAAAATCCCAAAGGGTATGGTCAAGGTCGAAAAAGAGGTGAACTCGTTTATCCATGGGTGAATAATTTGATGAATTCCGCCAATGACGAAAGGACAAGCGCCCAAATAAAAAATCCGAAAACTACTTTCAATCGAAAGTGGCGCTCATGATGAAAGTACTTCGTTGCAAGCAAAGAGGTGATAGGCACTGAAATCAATCCGCCCAGCACCATAAGCCCTCTCAGTCCATACTTCGTTTTGATGCGCACCAATCTTCGTCTGCTAGAAGTGAAGACTTTTATCCCTCTTCGTAAGGCTCTACTTGAAAGGTAATGAAACAATTTATCGCCAAAGAATGAAACCAGATACACCCCAATGGCAGCTCCTGTGGTTGCAACTAGGACCGTTTCTATAAATCCTTTCTCCGCTCCTAGAATCATGAGCCAAGGCAGAGCCAAAAACTTGACAATGGCCAAGGACCACCATCCCAGTAACTCAAAAATATATTCCATTTATGCGTCCTTACTTCCAAATGCAAGATCACCTGCGTCTCCCAATCCTGGCACGATGTAGGCTTGTGCTGTAAGCTCTTTGTCTACTGCTCCTGCCCAAAAGGTCACATTTTTGGGGAGCTGCGAACGCAAGTGATCAATTCCCTGAACACTTGCAATAACAGATACGATGTGGACATGTTTCGGCACACCTCTTGAACGCAAGGCTTTGTAAACACATTCAATACTTGCCCCTGTTGCAATCATTGGATCAGCGATGATGATGGTACGTCCTTCAATAGACGGACAAGAAACATACTCAACTTCGATTTCAAATTCGCCCCCTTTGTGGTACCTTCTGTAAGCTGAAACGAAGGCATTGTCTGCTTCATCAAAGTAGTTGATGAAACCTTGATGAAATGGAAGTCCGGCTCTCAAAATGGTTGCTATCAGCGGTTCTTCTGAAATCAGGTTCATGTCAAGCTCTCCCAAAGGAGTTACAATCTCTTTGGTTTCATATTCCAGCTCCTTGCTGATTTCATAAGCCATTATTTCGCCCAAACGCTCCAAATTTCTTCGAAAACGCATTCGATCTTTTTGGATCCGTTCGCTTCTAATTTCAGAAATAAACCGATTTAAAACTGAATTCTGTTTCCCAAGTTCTCTTACCATCATTCCTAGATTTACATGCGAAAGTTACGCAGAATGGAATCAAGAATTGAAGTAAATTAGGCACTTAACAGATGTTTTAATAATCCGTTCGCACGGGGACTATTCGGCGCACACTTTTAAAGCGTTCAAATACACTTTTCGCCATCCTTTCCACCCCCATTTTTCACTCAAAGATTCATTGTGCCACAAAATCACCATGTGTCCATTCACGTTTCGCACCTTTTCTGAAAGTGCGGCAATGCGTTCTTGTGCTTTCTCAGGACTTACTGCCAAGTACCTACTCAACGTAGCATCCATGACTGCGAAAGGTTGAATCCTAAGTTTAGTCTCCAAATCTCGCTCAATATCGAAAAAGGTAAATGGCGAACACGTGCTTGCTCTGAAGCCTGGCTGCGTTGCATATCCCATGGTATGATCTTCTCTAATGCCTTGATCAATCAACCTTCGATACGTGTCAGGAAAGTTGAGGATTAAAAAATGCTGCCTACTGGTGACCACTTCTTTCCGAGTGATGCTCGCGAGTCGTTCAATTTCCTGTTTCAGTCTTTCTGGCTCTGTGTTGCTCTGGAAACCAGGATGGATGCCGATTTTATAGTAGTCCCCTAACTTCCGAATTAACTGCTGAAGCGGCTTACTTTTGTGCGAAACGCCTTTGTCATTCAGTCCGTAATCAGCCAGCAGAAAGAAAAAGATTGCTTTCGTCCCATGTTTCTGGTGCAATTCATGAAGTTCATCATAGGTATCAAACGGATCATGATTGTTTGACAAAACGCACATAAATCGCTCCTTCAAGTTTTTAAACTCTCCGCCTACCAAGTCCTTTGCTACCCCGCCTAAAGTACGCATCAATCCTTTGTGTTTATAGGCATAAGCGCTATCCACATCAATGGTCGAAGTGAATTGATACGGCCTTTCTATTACGTTCAAATCGAACTTACTGAGCCAATCCAATTTCAATTTCTTGATCCACTCATCAATGATTGGTCGATCAAGAAATCCAAATTTAAAAGCTACAGACTCTTCAGCCAAAAATCGTCCATAGTGGTCAGACCTATGGGGTTGATACTCTTCGTACCTCGAAAGTAAATAAAACGCTGCACCGAATAAGTCAAACGGCACATCCCCTTTCGTAGGCATTATGGTCGGTAATCCATCCCAAGTTCCTTCTGTTACGTTGACCTCTTGAATTCCTTTTTGACGAAGCAATCCTGAAGGATGAATCCGCAAACCTGGAAGCTCAGCGATGGCTGAATAGTTGATTTTCGGACCTGCATGGGCTTGAAATTCGTCTTTATCTTTAGTCAGCTCCCATTTCACTCCAGCAATCCCCTCAAATAATATTCGAAGTGTATACCGCAGTCTATTGCTCGGGTATGCTGAAAAAACCACTACCATTTAGATGTGTTTATGGATCATTTCACAAATGAATTCTGAGGCTTTGCCGTCTCCGAAAAGAGGCGGAAATTCGCTGATATCTTTTGACAGAGCTGCTTTAAAAGCTGCTCGCATGGGCTGCCCTGTTTCGAACGATAACTGGGCGCTTCCGTGGGCAATCAACTCGGTCCATTCTGTTTCAGTGCGGATCACAACGCTTGGTTTTTCAAAGAAATAAGCTTCCTTTTGCACCCCTCCTGAATCAGTTACAACCAATCTGCAGTTCTTCTCTAAGAAAATCATTTCTAAGAAAGAAACAGGCTCAATGACATGGATGTTTGGGTTGGAAGAAAATTGCTGAAACTGCTCAGAGCCCTTGGCCTCAAGCAAGTGTTTTGTGCGCGGATGCAAGGGCACCACCAACTGGATTTGATGCGTTTGACTCATCCATTGAAGGTCTTCAAGAATGGCGTTCAACCTGTCTATGTTGTCTGTGTTGTATGGTCTGTGAATGGTGACCAACACAAAATCACCTTCTGACAAGTTGAACTTACTTCGGTCAACAGTGGAAGAGGCAATTTCCGAAAAGAACAAAGAGTTGTCGTACATCACGTCTCCACAATGAAACACACCTGGACGGTCGATTGAGTATGGGCCTTCGTTCACAATTGAAAATCCTTCCTTTTTCAAATTCTCGAACCCCGTTTTGGTCGGACTAAAAAGCAGAGTTGAACAGTGATCGCATGTGATCCGATTGATTTCTTCGGGCATCGACTTGTTGAAGGAGCGTAATCCTGCTTCAACGTGAACAACCGGAATATGCAGTTTTGCGGCAGCCAGCGCACCAGCAAGCGTTGAATTGGTATCTCCATAGACTAAAAGCGCCTGAAACTCCCCTGATAAAAGCACTTTTTCAATTCCCGCAAGCATTTTCGCTGTTTGCTCACCATGGCTGCCTGAACCAACGTCCAGTTGATGATCAGGCCTTGGAATGGCCAATTCCGTGAAAAAGATTTCCGACATTTTTTCATCGTAGTGTTGACCCGTATGCAAAATCACTTCTTTCAGACTGTCCGAAAACCGAGTCTGAATGGCTCTAGACACAGCCGCTGCTTTGATAATTTGCGGACGGGCTCCAATTACAGTAAGTATGTTCTTCATATTAGATTAATCCTTCATCGGCAAAGCTAAAGTAACCCCCTTCGCTGATAATTAAGTGATCTAGCACGGGTAAATCTAAAAATTCACCAGCGTTCTTCAATTTTCGTGTGATCTCTCTGTCTGCCTGACTCGGATTCAAGTTCCCACTCGGATGATTGTGGGCAATGATGATGGCTGCTGCTCTGCCAAGAAGTGCCTCCTGAAAGATGATTTTAGCATCAGCCACAGTACCTGCCAGCCCGCCCTTTGAGACCATCACTTTGTTCATCACGCGGTTGGCTCTGTTCAAGGTTAACACCCAAAACTCTTCGTGGGATAAATCTCGAAGGTCTGAATGAAGAATCGCAAAGGCATCTTTAGAGGACCGAATGGACGGCTTCTTGGTGATGTCAACAGTGCTTCTTCTTCGCCCTAGTTCAACAGCCGCAGAAATTTGAATGGCCTTTGCTTCGCCAATACCCTTCACTTGGGTAATAAAATTTGGTTTTAGTTTCGCCAGTTCGTTTAAGTCGTTCTTGGCTAAATCTAGCACTGACTGAGCAAGATGAACAGCGCTTTTACCGCGCATACCGCTTCCAATCAAGATGGCTAGTAGTTCTGCTTCGGTCAAGGAAGAAGCTCCTTGATTTAGTAATTTTTCTCTGGGGCGATCACTCTCTTTCCATAGGGAAATAGGCAACGCCCTCACATCTGAATAAGGCATAATTTATAGTTTATGTTAATGTGAGGGCAAAAAAAAGCCTCCACAAGGGAGGCCAATATTATAAAGAGTCAACGAGAACTTAAAGCTTGTTCACGTGAAGTGTAAGGCTTGATTTAAGGTTGGCCGCTTTATTTTTGTGGATGATGTTGCGCTTCGCAAGTTTGTCCAACATTGAACATACTTTCGGCAACATATCAGAAGCTTCCTTCTTATCTGTTGTAATTCGTAAAACTCGAATAGCGTTACGCGTTGTTTTGTGTACATAACGGTTAGCAAGACGCTTAGTCTCGTTTGATCGAATTCGCTTAAGTGCTGATTTGTGGTTTGCCATTCTATTCTGTCTTTTTTCCCGAAAACGGGCTGCAAATATAGCACAAATTTTTCTATTCCAAATTAAATCTATCCCAATCTGCCGCAACTTTTCATAATTCATCCCGTAAAACCAACCAACTAACGTATAATGTATGTCCGCCCTCAAGAAAGGACTTTATATTTCAATGCTATCGCTGATGGCGATTTTTGGTGCGCCTTCATCGGCTGCGGCTCAGCTAGACAGTCTTGTCAATGAGCTTGCCCGATGTGAAGTTGACACCACTTGTCTGCGTTTACGTATAGAAGTATCGGCTGAACTCCTTTTTTCGGACCCAAAAAGGGCTTTAAAATATGCTACAGAGGCCAAAGATCAAGCACTTGCCTTGAAAGATAGCACATCCGCTGCGGAAGCATTCAATCATTTAGGTATCATCTCTGCCATTCGCGCTCAGCACATTACAGCTATTGAGAATTTTCAAGAATCACTCAAATGGTTTGAAGCTGTTGATGACGACAAAGGTGTGACCAGCATCTTGAACAACATCGGCGTGATGTACGGTTTGCTCGAGAATTACGAAGAGTCAATCAAGCACTACCAAGAATGCTACCGCAAGAACCTCGAAATCCCTGATTACGAAGGCGCTGCGCTTAATTTGCACAACATTGCCAGTGAATACCTTGAAATCAAAGACCTTAAACTGGCGAAACTGTACGTTGATTCTGTCATCTCTTTTCAAGAAAAACACGGAGAAGTAATTACTTCTGAAGGATTGCTCGGCGAATATTACCTGCAAAAGAAAATGTACGCTCAAGCTGAAGATCACTTCAATAAGGCTCAAATCAAGTTTCGCGAAGCTGAAGATGAACAGCAATTACTTAATGTTTTACTGGGACTTGCTGAAACATACAGTCAATTAGGAAACTACCAGCAGAGTCTTGACCTGCTCGAAGAAGTTGAAAAATCTGCTATCGCAAATGAAATGTCTGAGGAACACTTGAGTGCCTTGGAGCTTCGAAGTAAAGTCTACAACAATCAAAACAGATTTCAACTAGCCTTTTCGTCGCAATCAAAATACTTAGCCTTAAAAGACAGTCTGGATAGCGCCAACAACTTCAATCGTGTGAGCGAATTGAACGCGCGTTACGAATCTGAAAAACGTGAAAAAGAGCTCGCAGAAAAAGAGGCACTTTTGACTGCGCAAGAAGCCCAAAGTAAGTTTCGAAGTCGAGTTTGGTTCATCGTCACCTTCTTCATCATGCTCATTCTAGGTGTGGTTTCGTTTGGACTCATTCGAAATAAGAAAACGAACCGCATTCTGAACTACCAGAATGAGGAAATCACTGAACAGCGTCAAAAGATCATTAGCAGCATCAACTACGCTAAGAAAATTCAAAGCTCTATTCTCCTTCCAGAAGAGAGCATCCAAAAGCATTTACCAGATTCTTTCATCTATTTAAGACCGAAAGACATTGTCAGTGGCGATTTTTATTGGTTCGATGAAGTGGATGGTCAAATTATGATTGCCACCGTTGACTGCACCGGACATGGTGTGCCTGGAGCTTTTATGTCGCTCATTGCCAACTCCAAACTGAACAAAGTTGTGAATGAACTGGGCTTCAGAGACCCAGGGACCATCTTGAACAAGGTACACGAGGAAATCTTGCACAGTTTGAACCATCATGTGCAGAAGAAAACTACACATGACGGTATGGACATGAGTCTGTGTGTGATTGATCAAGCAACAAAGAAAATTAGATATGCCGGCGCCAGAAATCCAATCACCCTGATTAAAAATGGGGCCGCCGAAGAATATAAAGTAGACAACCTTTCAATTGGAGGGTCTTTCTTCGACAATTTGCATAAAAATTCGGTAGGCTTCTCTACAAGAGAAATCGCCTTTGATTCTGGAAGCTTCCTCTTCATGTATACTGACGGATTCATGGATCAGTTTGGCGGAGAGAACAATAAGAAGCTCAATAAGTCTCGTTTCAAAGAGTTACTCATTAGTGTGAGTTCTAGAAATATGGAGCAGGCTAAATCTGCCTTCGACAAGGCGCTGACGCAATGGCGCGGACAAAACAATCAAGTAGACGATATCCTGATCATTGGAGCGCGCTTGTAACTGCCCTCTACCCTGCTTTCATTACATCTTTCATTCTCGTTCTTCCCAGCGCTGATCAGCGCATTTGAATTCACATGCGTCTTCATTCTGTTGATTCTGATAGCAATGCAATTCACCTTTCTTCCAAACCAGTTAGACCTAACAAGAAGAAGACGAAGACCTTCGCTTCCAACTAATAGCCGCTTTTATTGAAGGTGATTTATTGTGTTTGTTGAAAGTCCACTTTCAAAGGGATGCCTTGCGCAACTGAAAAAAGGGCATAAAAAAACCCATAGAATGGGCAAATTGATTGAAATTCAATCGTGTTAATTAAGCTACTTTAATCTCAAAAGGAAGGTCTACTAGAGAACTGAATTCTTCGCCCTTCTCTAACATTAAATCATCATCTTTTTCAGCGCGCCAAATAACCTTCACATTGTTCGGCCCTTTTTTCTCAAGGGTAGAGAGCAGTTCAAGGATGTAACGACCGCTAGATGAGTTAAAATACTCTAGAAACAACTCAATGACTAGCGCAGTAGATGTTGAATTAGGCGAATAAACCGAAGCCCATTCAATAACAGGCTCATAAAAAGACCAAGCGTCTTCTGGCAAGGAGCGCCCCCAAATACGAAGAATATTCTCTCCATCAAGGTATTCCACTTGAGGTGTATCTTCTGTTGATTTTAGGTTGATTTTTCGCATTGGTCAAAAGTAACTAAACAACAACTCCGAATGAAAAAAAACTTTCGCCTTTCCCCATGTCTTTAAAATCATAAATGAATCTACCGTTGCACGCCTTAGCAATTTGAATCAATCCAAGGCCTGAGCTGTTTCTGTTTTCTATTTGAATACTTTCTTTGAATTTTTCGCGATGAATGGCTTTGAGCTCATCAGGAGTCTTCCCAACAATTTCATTTAACCGCTTGGTTAAGGGCGCTATGACTGAGTTGGATATAACATTTCCAGTTTGAATGCGCATTCCCAATGGAGAAACGCCAATAAGAAACACTCCATCTCTTCTTCCATCTACTTCAGGCGTATGTCTTGAAATGTTCTGTAGCATTTCAATGAGCACATGTCCTACTTTTTTCATTTCCCGTTGTTGTGGACTGAGCGAAACGTTCAGTTCAACAATATTGAGCAATGGAAGAATAGACTTTTGCGAAAGGTCTCCCTTGTAAAACATCAAATTGGAATCTTGTGTCATTTGATCGTAGGAAGCTCTTGTATCGCACACGAAATTTTTCTCCTCAAAATCTGGATCCTTTTTGAACAAGATTTGATTGCTAAAAAGAGATTGTGTTTCGTTAATGTCGGTAAAGTTATAGCGAATGGGTTGGCCTGACTTTCTAGCCAGCTCAATCAATCCCAATCCAGCACCACCCTTCTCACTGAGTGAGTTCGACTGAATTTGCTGTTTATAGAGCTCTTTCAATTCTTCTCTTGAAAGCGTGTTCACACGATCAACCAACATTTGTATTCTGTCTTTATCTTCAATGGGGACAGGATTGATTGAGTTGATGTAAAATGCAGCTTCAAAAGACCGGAAGCCAAATAAGCCTCGGTCTCCAACTGTGCCATCTAAATTGATGGTTCGCTCGCCGTGCTTGAGAATATTCTGGAAACACTCAACAATCAAGAAAGAGACCTTCCGGTTAGCCCGTGCCATTTCACCCTGATTCTCAAGCGTATTCTCACTGATTCCAATGATACGCTCAGTCAGGCTGTCCTGGAAGGGACCCCGATAAGTAAACACCAATCTGGCATCACGATTCTCTTTGAAAAGTGAGTACACAGAAAGACGTTCATCCTTCATTCTATAATCGTTTAGCGTCACGTTTCTTTATACGTTTCTGTTAGAACTGTCATCGGCGATTTGCTGACGATTCAATTCTTAACTCCTACACTTACGATTACAACCGTAATTTGTTACAGAATGTGCCAAGTAAAATCAACTGGTTTCAAGCTCAAGAGCAGTGCTCACCATCGCATTGACCTCCATTACCGTATCATTCAGCCAAGAAGTACTGATAAAAGGAATCACTTTTTCTCTTAATTTCATCTTGGAAGCGGTCTCTCGAAGCTGGATCAAAACAACCTCGTGGTCGTTATCTCTCAAAAATTTAATCTTAATGGTGAGTGGGGCATTTTGAGAAAATCCATAGCCCTCATCTGATAAAAGCTCAGCTAATTTTGAAGTAAGGTCATCACGGTCTAAACTGACACCTGAATTGATGACTTTAAGGCGCAAAGTGTGCATATCTAGGGTTTTAAGAGTTTTTGCTGAACGAATTCGATGTGACTCTCAACTTCACTTCTCCTCTTCCCCTCGAGTAGAATCGCAAAGAAGGTAGAACGAATTTTCGAACAAACCAACTCTTTGAACTGCTAGTTTCAATCTAGAAAAGATAACCCAACGACAAGCCGACATACTGGCCTTTGTACAGTAATTTTGAACCTCTGTTTTGGAAGTGAGGCGAAATAGCCCTTCTGTCACCTACCAGCAATCCAACCGACATCCTTCCAGATACTTGATAGGCATATTCAATCTCTGTTTTCCAGTTAAACACCACTGATTTACTAATCTCCCTGCGGTCGGAAAGCGTTTGCCGTTCTTCCTCTCCACTGCCTGAATATTCAACATAATATCCTTTCACTACAGTTCTAAATCCGATCACGGGTCCTGTTCTCAGGGTAAAGGTTCCCTTCGCCCCAATTGGGAATTGCCTTCCTATGAGCAGAGGTAGCTCTATGTAAGATACTTGCTGCCTGTACGGACGTTCATCGAGCAATGATTCTCCGCCTTCATAGATGCTCAAACTATCTATTCCTATAATAAATGTAGTGTCTTGTACTTCCACATAAGTGGTATCATACACCCATTCATTTGCTACCAAGACTGAATCTACAACTTCAAAAATTGTGGTTGAAATGGAATCGATTTCTTGGTACTCGAAATACTCAAACCCAACAAATGTTGAGTCGCTAACACCAAAATCTACCTCTTCTCGAATGGTTCTGTAATTTAACCCTGAACTAAAAACCCATCCGCGTTTGAGGTAATCTAACCGAAGTCCGAAAGACTGACTTAACAGCGGAACGGGCTCAGCGAAGGTGCTCAACACAGAGCGATCTGAAGTAGTTTCCAAGGTTTCTGTAGTTGCGTATTTCCCCAATGAAGTCACAGCACTCAGTCGCCAATTGCGTGGCTTGAACTTATCCAACAAATGGTGCTGAGCATTCATAGTACCTGCAAGCTGATTCGTCAATGTTTGGGGCGAAAGTAAAGGCATTTTTAAACTGCGCTCAAATAAACTTGAACCTGAATTATCGAAGGGTAGATCCAGATTTTCTGCGTCACTCAGCTGTGGAAGCGAGTCTTCATCTTCAGGGCTTGATGGATTGGGTGCTTCTTCGTCGCTCAATCCATTTCCGTCCACGGTTCCTTCTGGTTTACCGCCCCTAGAATTGTCTTGTTTATTTGGGGCGTTCAAATTCGAACCAGGGGCATTTCCACTGTTTGCACCTGACTCTTCACCACTCTGTGAAGTCACATTGTCATTCTGGTTTTGCGCAAGGTCAGCACCTGAAGAAGCACGGTCTTCATTTTCAATATGCCTTGAATCGGGAGCTTCGACATCTTGAAGTTCTGTGTTAGCATCTTCATTTATCTGGAAAGCATTCTGTTCAACTTCATTTTCTGTTGAATCTGACCGCGGGGTGTCACGAATACCCTGAGCACCTGTGACCTTTGAATTGCCAGAGGAAGTCTTTTCTTGTGATGCACTGTCTTCAACTTGAATTTCTGCATGTTGGGTTTGATTTTCATTCCAGCGCACTACACCATAGACAGACACTCCAAGCACCAAAAGCACGGGCACCAGCCAAAGCCAGAATCCGAAACTTCGTTTCTTCGAACCTAGTTGCTGTTCCATTGCTTTCCAGTGCGCTTCGTTGAAAGGTGTGGTCCCTTCCGTCAAACGCCTTTTAAAAAGCTCGTCTATGGGATTTTTTTCTTTCACAGTAAAAAGCTTTTTGCCGTGTTAATGACCTTCGCTAACATCCCTTGCAGTCCTTTTCTGGCTTGCGATAAATGATACCTCGAATTCTCTTCAGTTATGTTTAGTTGTGTTGCTATTTCTTTATGGCTATACCCATCAATGGCGTATAAATTGAATACCTGTCGTTTCATGGGCGTCAGAGCAAAAATCATTTCCTCGAGCTCTTCAGTACTCATTTTGGACTCTGCTTCGTTGAGAACACCTTGGTCAATCGGAACTTGTTCCTCTTGCCAATCTGTCAGTTTCGTTTCCTTTTGCATGCGATTGTCTTTTCTGTACGCATCAATGCACGAATTGATCACAATGCGTTTCGCCCAGTACAAGAAGCGATCATGTTCATTGTTTTTTAAAAATTCGGGAAGTGCTTCTAAGATTTTTAGAAATCCGCCATTCAAAGCCGACATACGGTCTTCCTCGTTTTGAAAATAGCGACAGGTAATCTGAAAAAGTTCACCATAACAAGCCTTGTACAAGAGGTATTGTCCCCTGCGGTCTTGCTTTGACGCCTTTTTCAGAATCGACCTATCGATCATTAATACTTGGTTTGTTCAATTAACTACTGATCCTATTCTTTGATCAGCTGTCGCGAAACATGGAAATTTACTCCACTGACTTGTAGGACATACAATCCATTTCGCAAGTGGGTTGCATCGATGGTGGCAATGCGAGAAGAATTCGATCTCCATTGATCCGAATACACCAACCTTCCTGAAACATCAAAAAGCACAATCATTAACTTTTCTGAAGGCGTTGCCTCGAGCATCACGTTCAGTTCATGTGTAAAAGGCACAGGATAAACTGTAAGCAGTGCTTCTTGGTCTTCATCTTTTATTCCCATGCTATAGACACAAGAACTGTCATCAATCGTCGCCAATGGATTGTAATTCAACGCCAA
>CAYGUR010000024.1:14848-23086 GCA_964353035.1 uncultured Comamonadaceae bacterium
GCCAATGGATTGTAATTCAACGCCAAGGAATCAGTGCAGCCGTAAATAAAGACTTTCGTGCTATCTCCTTGTCCTGCTGCGGCGCCAATAAAGATGAATACGCCAAAAAAGAGTACTAAGTATTTCATATCGTCAAGTAATAAATTCATGCCTTCATTAAAGAGACGATGCTGAATTACGATATGTGAGGCAAGGACAAAAAAAAACCGGAGAATCATCTCCGGTCCTTAACCAAAACAGCTAAATCTTAGTGATTTGCTTTCAAAACTTCAGGCATTTTTTCTTTAAACCGATTCAACCTCGGAATCGACACAGACCGAACATAAGGTTGATTGGGGTTCTTCCGTTCAAAATCTTGGTGGTACCCTTCGGCCTCCCAGAACTTCGTTAACGGTGCTATTTCAGTGGCAATTGGCTTGTCATATTCCCCGCTTTTTCCCAAAGCCGCCTTCTCTTCCAAGGCAATTTCTTTCTCACTTTCGTTTTGATAGAAAATAATTGAACGGTATTGCCTTCCGTAATCTGGATGCTGTCCGTTCACCGTTGTGGGGTCTTGGGAAGCATAAAACACTTTGACTAAAGTTCTAAAATCGACCTTAGATGGATCATAGTAAACCTCCACAGCTTCTGCGTGATCAGTTCTGCCTGCTCCCACTTGCTCATAAGTAGGATTCTTCTGCTCGCCACCGGCATATCCAGAAATTGCTTCTTCAACACCGTACACACTTTCATACACCGCTTCAACGCACCAGAAGCATCCAGATGCAAAATAGGCCGTTTGGAGTCCTTCTAAATCTTTCTCAGCAACAGGTGAAACATCTGGATTCACAGAGGCGGAAGAGCACATCACCAAAGAGGTGCCAAGGAGTAGATAGATCAACGTAAATTTCATATTGCATGTTTGTTTTGCAAGTTTCGTATTTACTTAACACACAAGTATCTCAACTAGTTCACATTTGTATCCCATCCTCAAACCAATGACCTCAGATAAGCCGAAAGTGTTAAAAAAGTAGAACAACAACCATAGTTGATAGTAATACTATTATATTTGCGCCATCTACTTTCATGTATGGAATCAAAACTATCGTATTTCACCATTCAAGTCAATTCGCTCATCTTCATCAAAAATCCGGAAACCACTGAGTTAGGAAAGCGCATTCTTTCCGGCAGCGTAGAGATCATTTATGAAATTGGGTTTGAGCAGTTCACTTTTAAAAAGTTGGCAAAACATATTGGCTCCACAGAAGCAAGCGTGTACCGGTATTTCGAAAACAAGCATAAAATTTTGCTCTACCTCACATCGTGGTACTGGGCATGGATGCATCATCGCCTTTCGTTCTCATTGGCAAATATTGAAGATTCATCTGAACGTTTGAAACGTGCCATTGTTCTAATCACCGAACACGTGGAAGAAGACTCACGTTTTTCACATATAAATGAGGTAAAATTGCACAACATTGTTATTTGTGAATCATCGAAAGCATACCTCATCAAAGAAGTTGATATTGAAAACGAAAGTGGTGTGTTTAGTGCCTATAAAAACTTGGTGGAAAGCATCAGTGAAGAAATTTACAACATACAACCAAACTATAAATATGCACACATGCTGATTTCAACGGTAATTGAGGGTGTTCATCACCAGCGCTATTTCGCTGATCATTTACCGCGACTAACAGATGTGATTGAAGGGGAAGACGCCATCACTGATTTCTATCAGCAAATGGTTTTTAAAGCGCTTGACTTAAACTGAATTACTCATATTGAAATAAAATAGATGCCTACTACTGATACTATCACACCCACTCAGCGGTTTTGGAAATTACTGAAGCCAGACAAAAGAGACATCACCAACGTGTATGTTTACTCTATTTTCAACGGACTCGTATCGCTTTCACTTCCATTGGGAATTCAAGCCATTGTGAACCTAATTCAAGGTGGACAAATAAGCACCTCATGGGTTATTCTTGTGAGCATTGTTGTTCTTGGAATTGCTGCGTCAGGGATCCTCCAGATTTTTCAGTTGCGCATTACTGAGAACCTGCAACAAAAAATATTCACTCGTGCAGCTTTCGACTTCGCTTACCGCGTGCCTCGTATAAAAATGGAATTCCTTCGAACCCGACATGCACCGGAACTAATGAACCGGTTTTTTGATACTGTCTCTGTTCAAAAAGGATTGTCGAAAATCCTCATTGACTTCACAGCGGCGGCATTGCAAGTGACATTCGGTTTGTTGCTACTCTCTTTTTACCATCCGTTTTTTATTCTCTTTAGCGCCATCCTGATTGTTTTGGTGTATTTCATCTTTAAACTTACCGCGCGCAAGGGACTAAACACCAGCTTAGAGGAATCAAAACACAAATACCTAATCGCTCACTGGCTAGAAGAATTGGCCCGAACATCGATTAGCTTCAGACTTGCAGGAAAAACAGAACTTCCTTTGCACCGCACTGATGCCCACCTTCAAAACTACCTTTCTGCCAGAGAAAGTCACTTCAAAATCCTCATGCAGCAATACGGTATGATGGTGGGTTTCAAGGTGCTCGTAGCTACCGGACTACTTGCCATTGGAGGAGTGCTTGTAATGGAGCAAGTGATGAACATCGGTCAGTTTGTGGCGGCTGAAATCATCATTCTTTTGGTCATCAATAGTGTTGAAAAACTAGTTCGAAGTCTTGAGACAATTTATGACGTTTTGACTTCCTTGGAGAAAATCGGACAAGTTACTGACCTCGAACTTGAAGATCACAAAGGCATTGACTTGTTATCGAAATGCACCAACAACGGTCTTGACGTTTCGTTAAATGAAGTCAGCTTTGGATATCCTGAAAACAAATCATTGACGCTTGAAAACATCTCTTTCGACTTGAAATCGGGTGAAAGCATGGTTATTACTGGAGAAGGAAGTGCTGGGAAAAGCACCTTGTTACGACTCATTGCTGGTCTCTTCCACACCAAAGATGGTTCCATTTCGTTCAATGGGTTCACCCTTGGGAATATCGAAACGAACTCCTTGAGATCAGTTATTGGTGAATGTCTCCATTCTGATGAACTCTTCAGAGGTTCTATTCTAGAAAACATTACCCTAGGAAGACCTCAAGCTTCATTTGAAAACGTACAGTGGGCCATCGAAAATGTTGGATTGTCTAGTTTCATTCGCGATCAGGACGAAGGATATAACACACAAATTGACCCTTCAGGAAAACGTTTGCCAGGACGAATCGCACAACGTTTACTTCTCGCGAGAGCAGTGGCAGACAAACCAAAACTGTTGCTCCTTGAAAACCCTTTCGAGCTGCTAGCAGGTGACCCTCAATTGATTGACTTCTTTACAGATAAGTCGCACGGATGGACAATGATTTCAGTCTCATCTAACCATTACCTCGCATCCAAATCAGACCGTATTTTGTTGCTTCAAGAAGGTAAAGTAGCAAAGACGGGAAGCTACAGTGAAATGAAGTCGCATCTTCCAACCAATCCAGAGAACAATGCTTAATATTTCGAACAATTCCATCAACGACCAAATCAACATCTCGAGCTTTAAATCGTTGTCGCTAGTGGAAGGAAGATTGTCGGGGAAAGTGCTCATTCGTCTATTGTGGGCGCTCTTGATCTTCTCTCTTTGTTTTGTTTTCTTGCCATGGACACAGAACATTCGTTCCCAAGGAGCTGTGACAACGCTGAAACCTAGCCAACGTCCGCAGACCATTCATTCTGTGATTGGAGGTCGAATTGAAGCCTGGTTTGTGCAAGAAGGAGACTTGGTTGCGCAAGGTGATACCATTATGTTCATTTCAGAGGTCAAGGACGAATACTTCGACCCTAACCTCTTGGATCGAACACAAGAGCAACTGCAGTCCAAAGAAATGGCTGTCAACTCTTACATGGAAAAAGTGAGGTCACTTGACACACAAATTGATGCCCTCTATAGAACAAGTGAGCTAAAAATAAAACAGGCGCGGAACAAACTGCAGCAGGCATACCTGAAAGTTACTAGCGACAGCATTGATTATGAAGCCGCCAAAATCGACTTTCAAATCGCTGAAAATCAGTTAGACCGAATGCAACAGTTGTATGACGAAGGCTTGAAATCGCTCACTGACCTTGAAGCAAGAAGAAACAAGATTCAAGCTGCCAAGGCGAAGATGATCAGTGCTGAAAACAAATATCTCACCAGCCAAAATGAAGTCATCAATGCCGAAGTAGAGCAAAGTTCTATTCAAGCACAGTACCAAGACGATATCGCGAAAGCGGAGTCTGATAAGTTTACCGCACTCTCTGCCATGTATGATGCAGAAGCTGTAGTAACAAAACTGCAGAACCAATTTATGAACTATTCCATCAGATTGGGGATGTATTACATTACAGCGCCCCAAAATGGGTACATCACAAAAGCCATCCAAAGTGGTATCGGTGAAACCATCAAAGAAGGAACTCCCATCGTCAGTATTATGCCTTCTGAGTATGACCTGGCTGTAGAAATGTACATTGAACCAATTGACCTTCCGCTTATTGAGCGCGGACAAGAAGTTCGTATTCAGTTTGACGGTTGGCCTGCAATTGTGTTCTCTGGATGGCCATCTACCAGCTACGGAACGTACGGCGGAAAAGTCTTCGCCATTGATAATTTCATCAGTCCGAACGGCAAATACCGCATCCTGGTTGCGCCTGATGAAAATGACCACGAATGGCCCGATGCGCTTAGAGTTGGGGCTGGCACAACCAATATTTCGATGCTGAAAGATGTGCCTATTTGGTACGAGCTATGGCGACAAATCAACGGTTTCCCACCTGATTATTACAAAACCGCCCAAGGTGAACAAAAAGTTTCTAAGAAATGATGCATTCATTCTTGATTCAACAACACATGAAACACATTTCGCTTTTATGCATTCTCCTGTTCTCTTTCTTTTGGGTCGAAGGACAAAGTCCAACCAAAACAAGCGAACAACTTACCTATGAACGCTTTTTTGAAATCGTTCAGAAAGATCACCCGATTGCCAAGCAAGCCAATCTAAAACTGCAACTTGGTGCTGCTGAGGTGCAAAAATCAAGGGGTGCTTTCGATCCAAAAATCCAAGGAGATGTTGGACAAAAATACTTTGATGGTAAACAATATTACAGCCTAATTGATGGCGGATTGAAGATCCCCACATGGTTCGGTATAGAGCTTGGTGCAGGATACGATGTCAATGAAGGTGTATTCTTAAATCCTGAGAATTCTGTTCCCGACCTAGGCCTGTGGCATGCCGGCATCTCCATCCCTGTAGGACAAGGTCTGTTCATCGATCAACGTAGAGCTGATTTGCGCAAGGCCCAGCTGTATCAAGAAAGCACTGAAGCTGAGCAACAAGCCATGATGAATGAACTGTTGTACGAAGCGGGGAAAGCCTACTGGGAATGGTACCAAGCGTTCAACCTCATCCAAGTGTATGAGAACGTACTTCAAACAAGCACCATTCGGTTTCAAGGAGTGAAACAATCTGCTGCTTTAGGTGACCGTCCGGCTATTGACACCTTGGAAGCAGGGATTCAAGTCCAAAACAGACAGCTCTTATTGCAACAAGCCCAATTGGAATTCAAAAATAGATCAGCCTACCTACAGGTTTTCTTGTGGGCCGAAGGTCGCATCCCTCTGGAACTTGATCCGAACACCATTCCTTCCCTTACAACGGAAACAACTTCACGCGCACCAAGTTTGACACTTATTTCAGAGATGGAAGACTTGATTGCAAATCACCCTGAATTGATTCTCTACGACCTAAAAATTGACCAACTCGAAATTGATCAGCGGTGGAAGCGAGAACAATTGAAACCTGTAGCAAACTTGAAGTACAATTCGCTTGCAGAAAACAACGCCGATATTCAGGTTCCTCAGCTTTCGAATTATACATGGGGAATCGAGGTTCAGATGCCGCTCTTCCTTCGAAAAGAAAGAGCAGCTTTGGAAATGGCGCGTATTAAAGTGCAAGACACTTCCTTCAATATGGATATGAAAAGGGCTTCATTGATTTCGAAAGCGCAGATGGCTATGAATGAATGGAACACCAATTTATCTTTGATCAACTTGTACACGCAAACCGTGCAAGACTACTTAGGACTGCTTGAAGGAGAACGTCGTATGTTCAATGCTGGAGAAAGCTCCTTGTTCTTGATCAACTCTCGAGAGATGAGCTACATTTCGGCAGAAATCAAGCTCATTGAGTTGCAAACCAAAGCAGAAAAAGCAGCACTTCAAGTACAATACGCAGCAGGGGTTCTGTGGGAGAAACAATAATTCCTAACTGGGTTTCGTTAAGGTTTTTTAACATCCGTGTTGCGTTCAGTGTCCGGACATCCAGCGCAATGCTTAAACCTGAAATATGAAACCAAGTGTACCTCTATTGAGATGCACTCTACCACTACTACTCCTGTTTCATTTCTTACTATTCACAAATTCTTCACTTCGCGCTAGCGAAACCAAAGAAACACTAACCGTCTACTTTCCGAGCGACGTAGATGAGTTAGACCCTCCTGAGATTGAACGGCTCATTCAATTCATGGCCCCTTTCAAATCAGAAACCAATCTGAGCATTGAAATCCATGGCCACACAGATGCCATTGGTGGAGAAGCTTACAATCTAGACCTAAGCAAACGAAGAGGATCGAATACAAAATTGAAGCTAATAGACCAAGGCTTCAATGCGTTTGATATCACTAGCAAAGCCTTCGGTAAACACGCTTTGCTGCATGAAAGTGTTTCTGAAGGTGCGAATCAGGTCAATCGAAGGGTAGAAATCATTGTCACGGTTCATCACTTTGAATCCAACGAAGAGCTGACCTCTGCACTTTCGATGGATACGCGGCATCAATTCAAATTCGATCCAACAGTAGACAATACAATCGCTACAGATAGAGGCACACAACTTTTCATCCCAGCAAACGTTGTGCAAACCGAAGACGGCAAACCATGTTCTGGAATGGTGATCTTAACCCTTCGCGAAGCGCTGTCTCCATTAGACTTCCTCACCGAAAACCTTGAAACGCTGAGCACCAACGAACCCCTCGAAAGTGGCGGCATGGTGCACATAGAGATGCAAAACGAACAAGGAAGAACCGTGTTGCTCGCAGACAACAAAGCCATTGAACTGGGACTTCCCGCTGAAACCACAGTGAACGACATGTCGATATTTGTCTCAAGTGACGGTGCAGACTGGTCCAATACCGAACAGGAAGTCCTTACAGCAAAACTGCCAAACCTACCTACTGCTCCGTTCATAAAACATTATGAATGGCGTCCACCTGTTCACCTGCTGAAGATTCCAGCTGAACCGCGAAAAATTCCAGCTCCTATCAAACCCACCAAACCAGATGCCGAACCAGACGTGGTCAAGGCAGCACCGAAGTGGTGGCAATTTAGAGAACGACTGAAATTGAGAAAACAGAATGAGTCATCACGTTCAATAGATCCACGACTTGAGCGGTACAATCGTGCGTACGCGCGCTACGTTGAAGATTCCAGCAGTTACAGTTCCAGAGTTCAAGCCTATGAAAAAGCGCTTGCACGATGGACGGTGGAAAAAGCATCCATTGAGCGCAACTACGAGGAAGTCATTGTACCTAATTCTAAAGCCGAATGGGAAGAAGAGCGAAGTAAGATAGAGGCATCACTATCTGAAGAGTTCCGCATTTGGCGAGCAGTGTGCGATTCCATTCAATCTGAACACTATGAAAAGCTCTCCAAGATGAATTTGCTGAACACCAGCACGGTTCAATACTACGGGGCACAGCTTATGAAACTTGGTTGGATCAATTGTGATCGCTTCTATGGTGTACCTGAAGCTCAAAAACGAGCTATTCTGGTTGATGCTTCAGCTCACCCTGAAGCCAAGTTGTGTTTGGTGTTTGATCAACGTAAAAGCATGATGGGCGTCGCGAATAAAGGCGCAAACTCGGCGACCAGTAGAGTCCCTTCAGAAGCCATGACTCTTTTAGCTTATTACGTTGATGACGGCAAAATCATGATGAGCACAACCAAGGTTGATCGTCGCAAGCATGTGAGGGTCGAATGCCAAGCAACTTCGCT
This sequence comes from uncultured Comamonadaceae bacterium, assembly GCA_964353035.1. Classification (GTDB taxonomy): domain Bacteria; phylum Bacteroidota; class Bacteroidia; order Flavobacteriales_D; family Sanyastnellaceae; genus JAQWQB01. The sequence continues at coordinate 22,914 of CAYGUR010000024.1, forward strand.
CAGCGAGTTCAGAACAATCATGGCAGGACTGGGGAAACCGGCTTAATTTCATTGAACCAATTGGGCATAAAAAAACCCTCCAGTGCTGGAGGGTTTTTTCGTAGCCCGTAGGGGATTTGAACCCCTGCTACCAGGATGAAAACCTGGCGTCCTAACCCCTAGACGAACGGGCC
>CAYGUR010000025.1:0-13219 GCA_964353035.1 uncultured Comamonadaceae bacterium
ATTTGCTGGTATTATCAAACAAATAGAAAAAAAGAAAAATGAATTTACAGGTCAGGAATTTTACTGGATGCTTGTTGACACTCTTGGCGGTGAAATTGATGTATTAGCTGATCCTAGATTTTTCGAAAATGCTACACCTAAATCAGGTGGAGTTGTTCATGGTCAATTTTCTCTTTCAGGTAGCTTGTTAATCGAACCAAAAATTGAAGAGAAACCTAAAGCAGGATTTTTAAAAAGACTTTTTGGAAACTAAAATAACGACACCACAACACTGGTAGCTGATGCACAACCCCCAATTTCAACCTCAATCAACCCGTATTCTCCGTTCCAATCATGTTTTGATCACACACTCACTGGAGCCGACATCATCTTTTATACACACGAAAACAATGTTCAACATCACCTGAAAGCTTCCCTTAAAACTTGAACGTTTAAAATTGAAATTAGCGTTTAGACTTCAGACCAAAGCAGCACACAACCATAACAAACTGTATTCGAATCAAAAACCTTACACACATGGATCCAGCACTTAAAACAATGATTGACAACATGCCTGAAAAAACAGGCAAATCACTCGATCAATGGAAAAAAGTATTGAAAGCTCAAGCTTTCGAAAAGCATTCTGAAGGAGTGAAGTTCCTGAAAACTGAATTCGGTGTTACCCACGGCTTCGCGAATACCATTGTGGCGCTTTCAAAAGAAGAAGATCATTCATCTGAAGACTTGGTGGAGGCGCAATACCAAGGAAAGGAGGCATTGATTCCCATTTATGACGAACTCATCAACTTTGTTCAATCGTTGGGAAGTGATGTGACCATTACGCCAAAAAAGGGGAGTGTTAGCGTTATTCGGAAACGACAGTTTGTGCTGATCAAACCGGCCACCAAAACACGCATCGACGTAGGATTTAAATTAAAGGATAAACCCACCACTGATCGCCTGGGAAACTCAGGTCCGTTCGGAACGATGTGTACCCATCGCGTTCAAATTTCCAACATCAATGAGGTGGATGCAGAGTTAAAGGAGTGGATAGTAGAGGCGTATGAGGAGTCTGTTTAAATTCGTTCAGAAAAGAAACCTTCCCATGCTCAAACTCATCACCCTCATCCTCTTCATCACCATGAGCTTCGTCCTGCCTGCACAACACACACGCGTCTATACCATTTGTGCTTCGCCAGACAGCGCTGTAAAAGTTATTTTTGTTCAAGAGGGGAGCGATATGCAACGCTACATCACCTTTGAGAAAAAGGGCAAGCAAGACACTCTTTTTCTGGATTATTCGAACGAATTCAATTCAAACAACTGCACGCTAACTCAGCTACAAATTGATGGGGAGGGATTGATGGAGATCCATCTTGAATGGACCTATAATGACACCAATGGAATAGGAGATTACATTGGAAATGAATCAAGCTGGGGCAAACGAGAGCACTTTGTGAACCACGAAATCTGGAACTTAGATACAAAAGAACGCTTGTTTGAAGTCTTGAGCGATTATTACCACCATTCATTCCAATCGCACAAAGGAAAAGAAAGTAGCACCACAACACAACGAAGTCTTGATTTCGAAATCGACGAACATGGAACCATAACGCTATCAAACATGGTGTTTGATTCATATAGTTTTCCTGAGAACGAAGAAGGGGTCTACCGATTTGTTGGAGGGGCGTATGTTCGAGAGTGAATGGAAAGTTTGTTACCTTTTCACCTGTAATAAAAGTACCATCAATCCGAATGAACGATCACACCACAGCCAAAGCACACCTCATTGCATTTCTTTCGGGATTCCCCAGTCTTGATTCATCTGTTGTAGCTGAGCTCGCAGAGATGATTCCTGTTGTAGCACCTGCTAAAGGAACCGTGCTTATGAAAGAAGGGGAGGTTCCAAGTGAGTGCTATTTCGTCCTCAAGGGATTGGTGCGTCAATATTTGTTTGTAGACGGAAACGAACGAACAACGGCCTTTTACACGGAATCCAATGGCATCATTTCTTCAACCCATTACAGCGAACAATCGCCTGCTGATTTTTACTTGGAATGCATGGAAGATTGCCTCTTAGTAGCCGGTACATTGGAATTGGAAGAAGCACATTTCGAAAAATTCCCTGTATTGCAAGAAATTACGAGGAACATGCTTGAAAGCGATCTGAATAAAGCGAAGGATACCTATTCCAAGTTCATTCTTTCATCGCCCAAGGATCGCTACCTACATTTTCTGGATTCAAGACCAGACTTGCTCAATCGGGTGCCCTTGCATCAAATAGCGAGCTTTTTAGGGATGACACCTGAATCACTTAGTCGGATACGGAAGCGGTTGGTTTCTGCTGATCACTAGCTCGTTTTCCACCTCTCGCCATTAACCAAATAGCCAATCCGAGTTCGCCAAAGATCATCGGTATGATAAAAGGCAATTCCACCTTCGGTCTATAAACTGCGTAATTGTCGACCACCAGATTGGCAATGTTGCTTGCCACATAGCCCACTCCGGCGAGCAGCAATAGAACAGCAATGACTTTTAAGACGATATTCTTTTCGCACACCAACCCTGAAAGATACAGCAGGTGAACACCAAATAAGATCAATCCGAATTGCCAGATGAATTGAAACTGACGAATAAGGGCGAAGGCTTGGTCAGGTTCGTCCCATGCCATGACTGCCCGAATCAGTTGAACAATGGCCAATAGTAGGATAAACGAATACACCAATCGGAATGACCCCATGAGCATCGACTTGAATCGGTTCTTTTCGGCATAAAAACGATACAGCCCCCACGAAGCAAGTACATCGCATATAAGGATAATGACCCAAGCAATGATTCCGTCCACTAGCAATGAGGCAGAGATCGATTCTTGGGTTTTGAACTGTTCAAGTGTCATGTCGAATAGTGGCGTAAACACCAATCCCATTGCTACACCTGCCGCTATGGCCATGATGACGATTGAAGTTCCTGAAAATAGGGCGATTTGTCTGTTGTTCATACTTGATGTTATGAGTGGTTCAATGAATGAGCGATTGAGCACGTCAGATTGAGTCATCGCTTCCCTTATTCCCCTTTTTTATTAACACAAATCCGATGGCTGCGCCAATACTCACTCCTAAACTGATCCACAGGCCTAGGTTATCTGTTGATACTCCTATTGCTGTTCCAATGGCTACACCGATGGCCATGGCAAAGACGAATTTGCTTTCATTTTTCATAGGACAAAGGTAGGGGACTAGTTAGGAAGGAATTCTTGACGAAGGTCAAGAAATGGTTTGGGCTTCGCTCAGCCACTGGTGCGCTGAGCCGTCATCGTGATGGCTGTCCCATCCCAGATGTATAGCGTTCTTGTTTGGTGCAGCCCTCACACTAATAGCTCGCTCTAACCACTATTTCCCCCTTTCCCTTCTTAATTCCACAATCCCTTGTAAAAGAGGACTATAACCACGTGGTGATTGAAATTTTATACTATTTGTCGTTTTTGTGATACCTCCCACAAGGGAAGTTGAGAGAGTTTTGCGAAGTCATTATCACTAACCAAAAAACTTAAATGATGAAAAGACATTTACTTCTTTCGATTATTTTATTAGCCACTTCAATGTGCAATGCACAGTTCACCCTAGAGGATTTTCCTCGGGAAGCGAGTTTTACAGACAACTATATTTTGAGTTCAACCATCTTTGATCTACCTATGGAGGGCAGCGGTTTGACCTGGGATTTTTCAAGCGCCGAAACAGAGGAATTAATAAGTCGTGAGTACATTGATGCTACGGACGATGCTTTTTTTGAAAATGCCTTTTCATATCGTCAACGGGACCTAAGTTTTCAGGGCCTTTTGATTGAAAGTTCAGAGTATGAAGCGTTGGATGAAGAGGGCTTTTCAGCCATTGGACGAACAATTACTGAGGTGACTTATCCTGTTGACGGTATCACAGGTGGCACGAACGATATAGTGACCTTTGTTGGCGGAAACTATCTCTATGAAGGGGAGAACCAGTATCTCGATTTGCCAGCAAGCTATGAAGATTCATGGGAATTTACCTTTGAAGAGGTGATAGATTTTGAATTATCAGTAGCATCCTTCGGTCTAGATGCCGCGCCAGGTCAACAGGTCAGATACAAAACTATTACACGTGAAGTAGTGGGTGAAGGATTCTTCATCATTCGTGATGATCAAGGCCAACCATCTGATCCAATTAGCGGACTCTTAATTCGGGTGAATGAATCACGAAAAGACAGTGCGTTTCTTGGTGGTGCCCCAGCACCTGATGCGCTAATGGAAGCCTTTGGATTAATTCAAGGTGACACGTTCACGACTGAGTTCTTCGTGGCCTATGCCTATGGCCTTGGGACTCCATTGCTCAGTATGAATGTAGATGGCAATGATGCTGTTAACCTTGCTTATAGACCTCAAGCGGCAGTGCTCGGTGATCCGTCAAACAGCGTAAAGGAGTTCACTGCACCATCGATCATAGCGTATCCAAATCCAGTGGCAAAAGGACAGTCAATCCAATTGCAAACAAAGAGCAATGAGCTTGTTGCATCGGTTCAACTCTTTAACATGATGGGAGAAAAAGTACACGAATCGGCCTTCAATTCAGGTGCTATAGCATCAGGATTAAATGTGGCTATTCCAGGACATTTACCTTCTGGTGTGTATTTCGCTAGTTTGTTAAATGACTCGGGACAACAGATTGGTAGATCGAAGTTTGTGGTGAAATAATCAATTTTTTAGCAAGCAAAGAAGCCGTCTGATGTGACGGCTTTTTTTTTATCCTTTTTTATTTCGAGCAGAGGGGGCTCTGTTTTAAACGACGGAAATTCTGAAGTCGAGATTTAATCGTTCGTTCAAGTCGCGTACAGCGTTGTCACAATCAATCCTTTACCGCTGACGAAAGGAATAGACAACAGCTCCTTTTTTGCTTGAACTTTTAAATTGAAAGGGGGCGCCGTCACATCCACACCGCTCTGTTGTTTGATGCGAATGCCTTGTCCGGAAATGATGTCTTTATTCGGAACGAAAGTGCCTTGAGGGAGGTGTTCAGTGAGGATAATATAGTTGAAGGCTGTTAATTTGCTCAGAATCTGCTGCACCTCTGCATTCGAAAGGTGTTGAAGCACTTGTCTGAGCAATGCACAATCTCCGGCGGGTAGAGGATCTTTCGCCAAGTCTAAGCAGCGGAAAGTCAGGTTGTCAGCTTGGAAGGACGCTTGGTTGCGTGCAATGAGGGCTGGTACAATGTCTACTGCAATGTATTTCCCAGCGTGCTTGACCAGTTCCTTTCCGACATTGAAATCGCCACATCCTAAATCGACAACGTTGAGGGGTGGGTCGAATGAACTTAGAAAACCAATAACAACGTCGATGTACGGCTGAACAAACTCAGGAAGATGAGACCCTTCACCAGAGTAGAAATCGTCACCATTTTCGCCCCAAAGCTTTTTCTCATAGACCTGCTCCATAGCCTCTTTTGTAGGCCACGGTTGTTTGGTTCGTTTCGGTTGATTTTCGTCCTTCGTCATACGCAATAAAGGTCAAAACAGCAGTAGAGAATCCCTTTGCTACTTTTCGATACTCCTGATAGAAAGTGTTTGGAATTCTATGTGCGAATTCACAGGCTTACGCCTAACCCCTTCCCCGGTTCAAAGTTCTGCAGAAATCTGGTACATCCAACAAGAACTTTGTAGACGTAAGGAGGCAGTTTATAGTCGTATAAATGCATTTAAAATGAATGCCAACGCTGAGCCTCTTCATCCAACGATTTAGAAAGCAAAAAAGGGTGTTAGCAAGTTCATTTTGAGAACGATGAACGTTCATCGCTGAATACTGTTACATTGTCCTATGCGAATTCTACTAACAGGTGCTTCTGGATACATTGGGAAAAGACTTCTGCCTGTTTTGGTAGATGGCGGACATGAAGTGATTTGTTGTGTGCGGGATGTCAAACGGTTCACCCCACCGGAATCGCTCAAATCTCGAATCGAAGTTGTTCAGGCAGATTTACTCGATGTAGCGTCATTGCAAAACATTCCAACAAACATCGACGGAGCTTTTTATTTAGTGCATTCGATGTCGTCCTCTGCAGACTATCAAACATTAGAGGAAGAGTGTGCGATCAATTTCAAAGCTCGAATGGATGAGACCAAGGTACAGCACGTGGTCTATTTGAGTGGCATTGTCAATGAGGATGCCTTATCAGAGCACCTTGCTTCGCGAAAAAATGTGGAGAATGAACTGAGCAAAGGGAGCTACCATTTCACCACCTTGCGAGCAGGAATCATTGTGGGGTCGGGTAGTGCTTCGTTCGAAATCATGCGTGATATCGTTGAAAAACTGCCCATCATGATCACGCCAAAGTGGCTCAATACGAAATGTCAACCCATCGGTATTTCGGATGTAATCACCTTTCTTTCTAATACGATTCTCAACGCAAAGACCTATGATCAAGACTTCGACATTGGTGGTCCAGACATCTTGTCCTACAAAGAGATGTTGCTGGAATTCGGACGAATGAGAAATTTAAAGCGCATTATCATTACGGTCCCTGTGATGACGCCAAAGCTATCTTCCTATTGGCTGTATTTCGTCACTTCTACCTCGTACAAGCTTGCAGTTGCCCTTGTAAACAGCATGAAAATTGAAGTGATTTGCAGAAATGACGATATCAATAGGCTGTTAGACATTCAACCCATCAGCTACAGAGAGGCTTTGGAAAAAGCCTTTCTGAAAATTGAGCGAAATGAGGTGGTTTCCAGTTGGAAAGATGCGTTCATCAGTAGTGACTTCGACTTTAACATCTCAGAATTCATTCGCGTCCCAACCTATGGCTGTTTCAAAGATGTTCGAAAATCGAAATTCAGCAATCGCGAGGCATGCATTGAAAAAATCTGGAGCATTGGGGGCGATACTGGGTGGTATTACGGCAACTGGTTGTGGCAAATCAGAGGCTTTTTAGACAAGTTGGTTGGCGGGGTTGGGCTGAGAAGGGGCCGCACCTCTGTGAGTTCGCTAAACGCAGGTGATGCCTTGGATTTCTGGAGGGTGATGTACGCTGATAAGAAGGAGGGACGTCTCTTGCTTTTTGCCGAAATGAAATTGCCTGGAGAAGCTTGGCTTGAATTTAAAGTGGAAGGTGACGAATTGATTCAAACAGCCACATTTAGACCATTGGGACTGAACGGAAGATTGTATTGGTATGCTGTATTTCCATTTCATGGCATCATCTTCAAAGGGATGATTAGGAAGTTGACAGCATCAGCAGACTGAGGAATTGATGTTATGATTTCCATCGAAAAGAAGGAAAGGTTCTTTAAGACCACACTAAAAAGTGTACTTTCAAATAGAAGCAAAGAACTGAACTGTGAAGATATTTCGTACCCAACAAATCAGAGACTGGGATGCTTACACCATTCAAAACGAACCCATTCCATCATTGGAATTAATGGAGCGTGCATCGAATGCCTTTGTGCATTGGTTTTCGAACTACTTTACAACGAGGAACACGCCGATTTATATTTTCTGTGGAAATGGCAACAACGGGGGAGATGGCTTAGCGATTGGCAGGTTATTACTCGAGCGGTTTGACGATGTGAACGTTGTAGTTTTGACGCTTTCAGGGCGAAGGTCTTCAGACAATCAAGCCAATCTGATTGCAGCTCAGAAGCTATCAGCCTTAAACTTAATCACCTTGTCTGAAGAAGATGAATTTCCGTCTATGCCATTGGGATCTATTGCAATTGATGCCCTCTTCGGAACAGGATTTAAAGGTGAGCTTGAAGGGTATTACAAGTCGCTCGTGAGCTATTTGAACAAAGAAGAAGTTCTTCGCGTAGCTGTAGATATTCCTTCTGGATTGATGGCAGATGAGCATTCACAGGGCGAAGTATTTCATGCGCACTACACATTCACATTCGAGCAGCCGAAGCTGGCCTTTCTTTTTCCTGAAAATGCGGAATTCGTCGGAAAGTGGATTGTGAAGTCCATTGGTCTCGATGCAGATTTCGAAGCAACAGAAGAAGCGAATAATTTCCTTTTAACCATGAACCATGCTCAACGTCTTTTGAGATCAAGGAAGTACTTCGCACACAAAGGGAATTTCGGGCACGCGCTACTCATCATGGGGAGTAGGGGAAAAATGGGGGCAGCGGTCCTTTCAGCTCAAGCTTGCATGCGTTCAGGTAGCGGATTGACCACTGTTTACAGTCCGTCATGTGGCTATGAGATTTTGCAGACAAGCGTTCCAGAAGCCATGGTCTTGACAGATGAGCAAGCTGCCCACATCTCAAGTTTACCTCCTATCGATGACTACCAAGCCATTGGAGTGGGGTGCGGAATTGGGATGGAAAAGGAAACGCAACAAGCCATTTACAACGTTGTTCGTTTGGCTAAACAGCCGCTTGTGCTTGACGCCGATGCGGTCAACTTAGTAGCACTGGACCCAACGATTTACAGCGAAATACCACCGAATTCAATCTTAACTCCTCATCCGAAAGAGTTTGAACGTTTATTTGGCAAAACAGACAATGATTTCGAACGTAATGAACTTCAGCGACAGAAAGCCATAGACTTGAAGTGTTATATTTTGCTCAAAGGGGCCAACAGCTGCATTGCTACACCTGAGGGCCACTGCTATTTCAACACCACAGGCAATCCGGGAATGGCCACAGGCGGAAGCGGAGATGTGCTTACAGGAATTATCACGGGTTTATTGGCTCAAGGATACGCTTCAGAAGATGCCTTATGCCTCGGTGTTTATTTACACGGTCTCGCTGGGGATTTGGGAGCGAAGGAATTGGGCATGGACTCATTGATAGCAGGTGATTTAATTGCCTATTTGCCGAAGGCGTTTTTGGAGTTGAATAGAGAATAATTAGTCACTTGAAAAAACTGTTTTCCTTCGAATAGAATGGTGTTGAACGGTGAAACGTAACCAAACCAGTTCTTCGCGTTAGCAAAAAAATCTTTTCTATCTTCTGCTACTAATCTGATATAGTTCTGAAAACCATCAAAACAAATAATCGTGTCTCCCCGTCAACATATCATCCTTTTCATAGTCACGCTCATTGGTTGTTGGGTTGCTGTGTTCATTATCCAACCTGAAAGGGTTTACATACCTATAGCTTGGGGACTCTACGGCGTTTTGTTTTATGGAATTCTCACCATTCGATTATGGCTGAAGCTGAGCAAACGGTTGATTAATGACCACAAGGAAGAACTGAAAAAGTGGAAGATTCGATTCACAGCGAATAGATTCAAAAAAACGATCGATATGATCACCTTGATTAAAAAAAGGAAACAATTAGCAACGCTCTCTAGTTCTATTCAGGAACTATTTCATTCATTTCAGGTTTTTGCAAGTCTTTATTTAATTGGTTTTATCATGTTCGGCGCGCTTGGGATTGCCGTTGTGCTATTGGCAGACTAAACGAAAAAGCAGAATTCAACGATGCAGAACCTGAAAAACAAAACGACTTTTTGTGGAGAGCTTTCTATTTTACAACTTGCTCTATGAGCTCAGATCGTTTCAATCTTGATACGGCACTTGCTGAGGCAATTTGAAAGAAATGGCGTTCACATGCAACTAACAATAACCGAACTTCGTGTAGCTTTGGGTAACTTCAATGCGCCAATTTGCAGACAATAATTGTTTGACCATTTCAACTAGAACCAAACTTATCATGAAGCAGACATTAATCTTACTATTCACTATTTGTTGGATGTCGAACGCGATTTTTGCCGCTGAAATCGACATGGTTTCGACCGTTCAACGTGTCACGATCTATCACTCAGGAGCCTTGGTAGAGCGCATGGCCACAACGGATTTAAAACCAGGGATGAATGAGTTGGTGTTCCGAAATATCTCTTCGAAGTTGGTGCTTAATTCATTGAAATCATCCAACAAAGAAGTCACTATTCTAAATAAAACCCTCATTCGAAAACTAACAGCAGAAGAGTTCAGTCAATTGCTCGACCAAAAGGATGCCCTAGCCAAACAAATGACACTCATTGAAGCAAAATACAATGAAACTGGATTTGTTGTGAGCGTTGAAGATTTGGAGAAGATGACGGCGTTTTACACCCAAAAGATGGTTCAGATCAAAAAGGATCTTCGCGCTATTGAAAGGCGTATAGAAGAGGCCAAGAAGCTAGAAGATATTCAACTAGAGAATGAAAACGCTGCCATCCTAAAGTTGATTGTTTCCATTGAAGGAAAACTGAGCTTACCTTTTAGTATTCAATATGTTTGTGGTGGAATTGGATGGAGCCCAGCTTACGAAGTAAATGTTGAAAGCTCAGCATCTGGCACGATTGAAGTCAAATACCTCGCGAAAGCGATGAGCCAAACGGGTGAAAATTGGGACCAAGTAACCGTGAATCTTTCTTCATCTTTTCCACTTGAATCACCAACCAATTTACCAAGTCCTGTTTCGCCTTGGGTATTAAAAAACGGAAACGTTAATTCCCCATACCAACAGGCCAATTCTGATGAACGAGTTAATTCAGAATGGCAGCAAATTGATCAATTGGAAGGGGTGGAGTACCTGGAAATCAGCATTCCTTCAAACTTGAAACTGCGCACGCTGAGAGAAAAATATTCCATCAAATCGAACAGCACTGTTTTCACTTTTCCCATTCAAACCGTTGATCTCCCAGCTTCATACTTCTATTATGGCTACCCAAGTCTTGATGCTGAAGTTTATCTTGTGGCGGAAGTCACTGGTTGGGATACGTTGGGGTTTGTTGACGGAATTGCAAATATCACCTATGCAGGCAACAACATTGGCAAGTCGGTACTGAAGTTTAGCGAATCAAAAGACACCTTGCTTCTACCCGTTGGAAAAGACAACAGCGTCTACATGACCCGAACTGAAATCGCTGATGAAAAGTACTTTGAAACTTCGACCATTGGTAAAAGACAAAAGACCACCTTGGCCTATAAATTCGAACTAAAGAATAACAATGCTTTCCCTATTCGTTTTGAACTAGCTGATCAGTTGCCCATTTCACAGTCGAAATCTGCTGAAGTAGACTTAGATAAATCCTCAAACGGAAGGGTGAATGAAGAAGAGGGGGAGATTACTTGGATTATGGAGCTAAGACCAGGTCAAGCTGAGAGCAAAGAACTCGTCTATACCATTGAAACAGAGGCAAATTTTCGCTTTAAAAGTAGACAGTCAAGTGCGCGGTACAGAACGATTAGTTGCCCATCGTTTTAGTGAAATGAACCAGCAAGAACGGGTAAGAAATAAGCAGTTATTTCTTGCAATAAATGGACTATCTTTTTACTGCGCCTCTAATTAGATTAATGGCTAAGAAGACAAGAGCGACGAAGAAAATGATTTTCGCGATGTAAGCTGCACTGGCAGCGATTCCTGTAAAGCCTAAGACTGCGGCTACGATGGCAATAACAATGAAGGTGAGTGTCCAACGAAACATAATTTAAATTTTGAGAGTTTTACTATTTGAATGAATAAAAAAGGAGGTCATTGACCTCCTTTTTGAAATGTGGAATAAGTTATCTCGTTAGCACAAATCCAAGTGCCGCATTGATAGAATATGATCTGTTTTTTAAATCTGGTGTGTACTCGTTACTTCCAACTCGGGTAGTCCCGTAGTCTGATCTGGCATTGAGCGAAAAGTAGAAACGTTCTGCAACAAAATCAACTCCCAGTCCGAATGTGAACCCCATGTCCTCATTTCATTGATCCATATTTCAGCTTGTTCTCTGACTTGATCCATTGTTTCAAAGGTAAAAGCATTCAAAACACCTCTTCTAAAGCTGCCATTGAAACGCTCAACATATGCGTTTTGTGTTGACTTACCTGGTTGAATGTACAAGAAGTTAATTTCATGCGCTTTGCTCCATTCTTGGGTGATTGATGCAATGAATTCTGGACCGTTATCCATCCGTATCTGCTTCGGTTTAGATCTTCTTTTACATAAATGACTTAAAACCCAAATCACACGACGACTTTTAAGCGAATAATCAATTTCAACATGCAGTATCTCTCTATTTGCATCGTCAATCACGTTGAAGCAGCGCACTTTACGTCCATTTTCTAATCTATCTTGTATAAAGTCAATAGACCACGTTTCATTAAGCATTGAGGGTACAACCAGAGGTTCTTTGACCCTTTGAGGTAAGCGTTTCTTTGCTTTTCTGCGCAAAGACAATCCTATCTTCTTATAGACCCGATGAACCCGTTTATGGTTCCATTTATGACCAGCTAGCCTTAAGCGATGAAATGCTTTCTTGAACCCTTCTCTTGGATGAAGCTGTGCAAGGGACATCAATTCTTTCTCAATCTCCGAATCATCCTTGATCGATTGATAACTCAAAACGGTCCTTGAAAGGCATAAAACACGGCTAGCCCTGCTTTTACCGTAGCGTGGAAAATCTTCGTAAATAGAGCGCTTCTGGCAGGGCTTCAGAGCTTTTTTGCAATGACTTCTTTGGCCATTTCATGATCTAGTGCCAGCTCAGCATACATTCGTTTCAACTTAGCATTCTCCGCCTCAAGGTCTTTCAAACGCTTCAAATCGCTGGCTTCCATGCCTCCGTAGCGCTTTTTCCAGTTGTTCAGCGTTGCTTGACTTATACCATGTTCACGACAAACTTCTGCCGCTGGCTTCCCGCCAGAATAACTATCCAGAATCTTTACGATCTGGTTCGGACTAAATTTACTTTTCTTCATAATCTGCAGTTTAAATTTACTCTATTTTTAAACTGCACTATTTTTGGGGATGCGGACATTGAGACGAAGCAATAAAAAAAGGCACTTCAATATTGAAGTGCCTTCTTTGTAGTTGAGTGTTTAAAAATTCTAATTACATGGTACTCCAAAAATACTCAGGAATGCAAGCATGTCTTGCGTGTCAGTATTTCCGTCACCGTTCATGTCTGCAACGCAATTGTTGTTGCAACCGAAGTCTCCAAGTACCATCAGAAGGTCAGCTACGTCACGATTTCCATCATTGTTGAAGTCTCCCATACAAGGAGGAAAATCTTCGTCAGGGTCAACCGTGCCATTGCAATCATTATCTATTCCTTGAGCTGTCCCTGGCGCATCTGGATAGACATCTGGATTGGTGTCATCACAATCAGTGTTGTCGATCACATAATTCTCTTGCGAAGAACAAAGTAACACTGGAGGACCATCTCCGAATCCATCGTTGTCTGCATCTAGGTAATAAACTGTCGCATAAGTGCAAGAACCATCATCGCAGTTGGCTGCAGCG
>CAYGUR010000025.1:13319-23032 GCA_964353035.1 uncultured Comamonadaceae bacterium
TTGTAGTTGCAAGCACCTGCGTCTGTACATCCATCAGGGAGGATACAAGATCCATTGTCGATGGTAGCGGTAGCATCGTAGTTACATGCTAAAGCGTTTGTACAACCTGCGCAGCTTGTGTATTCACAAGAACCGTCATCACAGTTGGCTGCAGCGTTGTAGTTGCAAGCACCTGCGTCTGTACATCCATCAGGGAGGATACAAGATCCATCGTCATTGGTTGCCGCAGGGTTGTAATTACAAGCGTTTGCATCGGTACAGCCATCAATTCCTACTCCAGAGATACAGAACGGATTGTTTGCTTCAGAGCCGAAGTTACCTCCAGCTACAATTTCAGCATAAATGGTTCCGTCTGGTCCTTCTAAGATGTAGTTTCCTACGACACCACCATACTGCATTCCATCGCCGAAGCTGTCAAATACATTCAGAGTATAGCATCCTTCGTCTAAACACAGGTTTTCAACATAAGTGGTTTGGGCTGTGTTGTAAGGGCCACCTGAAATAAGAATGTTTCCAAGATCATCAGTCACATTCCAAGTTGTTTCACCAGGATAGTTATCTGTAAGAAGCGTTAAGGTCAGCGCAAAACAAGTGTAAAAGCATGATCCATCGTCAATTGTAGCGAGTGGATCATAGTTGTCTGCTATGGGGTCGGTGCATCCAACACACGTTGTGTAATCGCAGCTACCATCATCACATCCTGCATTTGCAACATAGTTACATGCAGCTGCATCTGTGCATCCAGGGAAGGTACAGCTGCCATCATCAACAGTTGCTGCGGAATCATAATTACAGGCTGTATCATCAATACATCCTGCAACACCGCCGCCAAGACAAAAGACATGAGAAACTCCTGTTCCGAAGTTCGGCACATCCATTTGTACGAGCACATTTCCTAATTCATCAGTCAGTACATAGTTTCCGTCTGTTCCACAGCCGAATGCTGTGCCGTTCAGACCGTCTCCGTAACTGTCGTACATGTTGAATGTAAAGCAGCCGTCTCCGAGGCAGAGTGTTTCGTTAAATGTAGTTTGATTTCCATATCCAGCTCCTGAGAAAATAACAACTCCATTCACATCTGTTACATCCCAAGAACTTTCGTTCCCCCAGCAATCAGTTGTGAGAGCAAGATTGACGGTATTCGTTCCTCCCGAAATAAAGTAGTCAGAAGAGGCGAAGTCATTGATTGCACTGTCATCTCCAACAGAGCCATTCACACCCGTGATACTCGCCTCAAAAACGAAGGCGCCTAGTCCAGCATTGAAGACAGGAAGCGTGATGGATGCTGTTTCACCCGTTAGCAAGGAGCCAGTCCAAGTGAAGGTTGATGTTGTTCCTCCTTGAACACCGTATTCGATGTCGATGGAAGTCACCGCATTCGAACCAAAATTTCCAACAGTAATAGAAGGTGTTACATCGGGTAGACACTGTGTCCCTGAAGGAGCATCAATTCCAACGATTCCAGCATCGTTTGCAGGAAGCGTGAAGAGGGGAGCGTGCCACACGCCTCTTCCATAGGTAGAAGCAACAATGGTGTTCGATGCATAGTGAATTTCAAGCTCTGACACTACAACGTTTGGCAATCCATCTTTATACGGTTGCCAAGCTCCAAAATCAGCGTCACGATAGTAAACTCCAGCATCTGTGCCTGCATAAAGGGCGTCATTCGATCCTTCCTGATACACAATCGTGTTGGCAGGTATGTTTGGAAGCCCAGCAGAGTAGTTTGTCCATGAGTTACCTGCATCTGCAGAATAGTACACTTTGTTGCCATTTGAGAATCCAGAAAGTGTTACCCAAACGCGATTTTCGTCTGCTGGATCAATTGCAATGTACGTGATGGTTAAGTTTGGAAGTCCGCTCAGCCCAGTGAAGTTCGTTCCGTCTGTGCTTCTGTAAAGCGTAGCACCTTTTGAGGTGTAAATGTAGTTCGCATTGCTCTTGGAGACAGCTAGTTGAGCAATGTTTCCTCCTGCAATACCACCAAGTGCATTGAAGCTATTTCCACCATCGGTGGACTTATAAACAGTTGATTTTCCGACGTAGATTGTATTCGGGTCACTTGGGTCTAAAATGTAAGGGGTGAGCCAAGCTCCACTAGAGTTCACGCCTGTTCCGCCGCTGTTAACGATGGTGTTAAAACTACCACCTCCATTTGTAGACTTAAAGATTTGTCCATAGTACAGGGCACCATACATGATGTTTGCGTTGGTTGGGTCAATGGCAGATTCGAAACCGTCACCACCAATCACGCGTGACCAGTTAGCGCCATTCTTCAAGTTCGTTCCATTGTCTTGCCACCCTGAGATCACCAAGTTTTGATTGGTTTGGGCAATACCCAGTCGGTAAATCTGAGCCACTTCTAAGTTGGCTGAAATATCTGAGAAAGTTGTGCCGCCATCGCTTGTAACGAAGGCACCACCATCACACCCCACCAACAAAGTGTTTGTACCAGGGATGTAGTGGAATCCGTGGTGGTCAGCGTGTACATAGGGGAGACCTCCAGCACCGTACCAGTGTCCAGCGCAGCTCCAGTTCGACCCTCCATTTGTAGTTTTCCATATATTGACTCCGCCTACAAATACTTCATCGGCATTGCTCGGATTTACAGCAATTGCTAAATCGTACCAAGACTGTCCGCCGGTGTCTCCACCTGCCGCATCCCAACCCAATAGGTTAGGAGAGGTAGCCATTGTGGCAAAGCTTGTTCCTCCATCCAAAGATCTATAGAACCCGAAGAATCCAGAGTTTGCTGAAGCTCCAGCAACGGCATAAACTACAGACGGATTGTCTTCACTCACTGCAATTGCAAGTCGGTTCACACCTGAACCCGGCAATCCAGTACCAACTTGATTCCAAGAAGCTCCTGTATCTGTACTCCGATAGAATTCCAAGCTGTTTCCGGCTGCATAAATTGTTGAAGGCGTTCCTGGACGAAATTCCACATCCTTGTAGTTTCCACTCAATGTTTGTGACCAAGAGTTACCTCCATCAGTAGTGATGTACATACCGTTGCTAGTTGCAGCCACCAGCATTTGATTGTTTGTAGGGTGCATTAAAAGACGATTAATACGTCTAGTTTGCGTCACGTTCCAATTCAGTCCGGTTGCATCCCAAGTCAATCCTCCATCTGTTGATTTCAGGACACCTAATGAATAGGTGTCTCCAGCATCTCCATCACCCGTTGCAATGTACAATACACTGTTGTCTGTATGATCGATGGCGATGTCTGTTACTCCAATCGAGGCCAATAGATCCGTATTCAAAAGACTCCAAGATCCTCCAGCGTTGTCTGAACGCCAAAGTCCGCCACCTGGAGCACAGGCGAAGTAGACATTGTTGTCAGACGGATCTGTTCGCACCATATTGATACGACCAGCACCACCGCCGCTTGTTGGAACACTTGTGTTTCCGAAGTAAGACCAAACACCAGCTAGACGTTCGCCTTCTGGCATGTTTCTGCGTTCATCGGAAAGTGCATTCCAAGATGCCATTGAAGAAAAGCGTTCACCACTTGGGTAAACACGCTGTTCCATAAAGTACTCCCAGCGTTTGAACTGCTTGTATCCCTTTCCTTTCTCAATTTCCTTGTCTTCCCAGTCGGCATTGAATGCCGCTTGGACGTCATAGAAATTCACAGTTGGATCATTCATCATATCACTCCAATGTTGGGGCTCCTGTCCAAAAGAGTACAGGCCACAGAAAAGGAGAAATAGGAATGTGGTTAAAAGGTTTCTCATGAGTTATGTTGTTATATCATTGGTCAGTTTACGGACAAATAGTTCCGAATAATCCGAAGAAAATCAAACTGTCAGAGGTGCTCACATTTCCGTTCCCATCTAGGTCAGCTAAGCAGCCTTGGGCGCAGCCATATTCCCCGAGTAAGATGAGAAGGTCAGCAACATTGACATTTCCATCTGTGTTAAAATCACCTTCACAAGGCGGTAGCTCTTCATCGGGGTCAACAGTTCCATTGCAGTCATTGTCAATCCCTTCTTGGGTCGAAGGACCGTTTGGATATTTGTCGGCGTTATTGTCGTCACAATCTGTATTGTCTGTTACAAGTCCCGCTTGCGGAGCACAGAGGAAGACAGGAGCACCTGCTCCAAATCCGTCGTTATCGCCATCAACATAATAAGCTGTAGCGAAGGTGCATGAACCGTCGTCACAAGTTGCAGTAGCGTCATAATTACATGCATTTACATCGATACATCCGTCTGGAAGTTGGCATGAACCATCATCGATTGTTGCGCTGGCGTCGTAGTTACAAGCGGCTGCATTCGTACAACCTGCACAACTCAAGAATTCACATGTTCCATCGTCGCACGTTGCAGAAGGGTTGAAGTTACAAGCTGTGGCATCTGTACATCCATTAGGAAGCACGCATGAACCATCATCACAGGTAGCTGAAGGGTCAAAGTTGCAAGCAGTGGCATCTGTACATCCGTTAGGAAGCACGCATGAACCATCATCACAGGTAGCGGAAGGGTCAAAGTTGCAGGCTGACGTGTTTGTACATCCATTTGGCAATTCACAAGACCCATCATCGATTGTTGCGATAGGATCGAAATTACATGCAGTGGCATTGGTACAACCAAAACAACTGAAATCACAAGAGCCATCGTCTACTGTTGCTGCTGGATCAAAGTTGCAAGCAGCGGCATTTGTACATCCAGGCGTTCCTACAGGTACACAGAAAGACTCGATGACTTGTGAACCGTAGTTCACTACTGTCATTTGAACCAAAACATTTCCGAACGAATCTTCAACGCTATAATCTCCATCAATCGCGCAGCCAGAAGCTATTCCTGAAAGTCCATCACCGAATGAATCATTGATGGTGAGGTCGTAACATCCTTGAGCTAAACAAAATTCTGAAGTGTTCAGCGTTTGATCGGCATATGAATTAGGTCCAAGAGAGGCGATGTTTCCGCCACCCTGCTCATCCAAAGACCAGCTTACTTCTTCGCCCCAACAATCTGTTAAGATCGAAAGTGTGACTGTAGTTCCTCCTGTCACAGTGGTGAATGAAGAGGAATTCGAATCATTGGCAGGATTGTCATCGGTAACTCCGTTTGGGTTCGATACTGAAGCATTGAATACATGTGCCCCACCAGCCACTGAAAGGGTGGGCAAAGTAACGGTGGTAAGTTGTCCAGAGCTCAATGAACCGGTCCAGTTAATGGTGGTAGGTGATCCTCCATCGACATCGTAGGTTAAATCGAAAGATGTCAAGTCTAGGTCTCCCAGATTAGCGACAACAATTTCAGGAATAAAAGATTCGCCACAATAATCTCCAGATGGACTATTCACAGCAGAAACGGCTGCATCATTGTCAACTCCACCAACTGGGGCAGTAATTGAAAAATTGGTGTTTGAAATATCAAAAAAGATGCTGTTTGACGCTTTAATTTTGATACGCGCAGTGCTGCTCAATACGGAAGGAATAAAAACTGATTCACTGCCATCGTTTGGAGTATTCGCCAATAGCAATGTTGGATAAGTAAACCCACCATCCAATGAAAGATAGATATCTACAGTTGAGCAGTTCACCGGGGCCTGGTCTGTATTAGCCACGTTCCAAATAATTGGTTGAAAAGAATTCCCAGGTATTGAAACAGCTGTGTTCGGACTCGTCACAATGAACGGGCCGGCTTGGTCTGTGATGTTAAATGCAAGTTGGTCGTCATTCACACCTCCGTTTCCAGCTCTGTTGTCACGAACGGTGCATCTGAACGTCATCACACGCGCATAATCTGGAAGGTGTTCTCCAACTACGGTAGTGTTGTTTACTAATTCTGAAAGCCTTGGGAAAACACGCGTAGGGGTGGTTTCAGAAGGCCAAGAACGAAACGTAGGTTGTGTGCCGGAAGGATTCGATAAATCTGTATCTCCACCTGCTGTGGCAGGACCTAAATCATACTCTTCCCAATTGTAGGTAATGGCATCTCCATCAGCGTCAGAAGCGGTTGCTGTGAGCTCAAAAGGAGTGCTGAAAGGAATTACTTGTCCACCAGCTCCAACATCAACGGTAGGAGGGGTGTTTCCTGTATTGGTCACAGTAGCACACGTATTTCCAAACCCATTTACTGTATAACTGATTATTTCATTGTAGCTGTGGTTGTGGAAATGGTCATCACTGTTTGATTGTAGATTTGGCGCGCAAATTCCTGCGTACCCCATAATCGTAGAAGCGGAACCAGGTTCATATGCAGCTCCAGCAGAACGGTTGCAACTGTTGTTCTGAGTGTGATTTCCGCCATATTGATGTCCCATTTCATGACAGACATAGTCAATATCGAAAGGATCACCCACAGGCGTAGATTGTCCTGTTACACCTCCGGCTTTAATATTTTTACAAGGAGACTGAAGGTATGCAACACCGCCACCACCAGTAGAGTATACGTGACCGATATCGTAGTTTGCTGAACCAATGATATTGTCGCATGTTGTTTGGTTTTGTCCGAGCATAGCCCCTCCATTTCCGTTGGAGTAGGGGTCTGTAGCACCATTCAAAAAGATGATTTGGTCATTGTTCGGCACAAGAATCATTCGAATGGAACAATCACGCTCATAAACACCGTTTACGCGGTTCAAAGAAGTCACCATGGCTGCCAATGCACCAGCAGTTGTTCCTCCGTGAAAGGCAGCATATTCTCCTGTACACGCTAGGGCAAGGTCATAGGTACGCAGTTGAGTACCATTTGGAGTTTTCGTATT
This sequence comes from uncultured Comamonadaceae bacterium, assembly GCA_964353035.1. Taxonomy (GTDB): domain Bacteria; phylum Bacteroidota; class Bacteroidia; order Flavobacteriales_D; family Sanyastnellaceae; genus JAQWQB01. The sequence continues at coordinate 20,040 of CAYGUR010000025.1, forward strand.
CAAGCCCATGGTATGCACGTTCGGCTTTTTCTTCTTTTTCTTTTTGTCGATTTCAATGGCTTCTTCATACTTATCGACATCAATACCTTCTGGCATGATTGGAGGAAGCTCATTGAAGACCTTCGTGGTAGTTTGGTAGAAGGCTTCTTTCGTGTATGACATGTAAAATTCAGTGTCTGTTAACGAAAGCGGATCAATGTAGACGCTTCCTTTTGCAGAAAGAATCATACCGTGAAATCCTTTTTGTGTTAGGTCGAAGCGAAGGATTGAGGTAGGATTTTCAATTCCTTGTCCAACGTATGTTCGAATGAATGGATACCTATTTTGAAGTGATGGTGCCATTACTGAACTTTCAGAGAACGAAAAGTGCTCAGTTGTTCCATCAGGCATAGGAATAGCGATTGTTTTTTGCGAATTCCGAGGTGCAACGACATCAGCCTGAGGCGCATCAGAGAGCAGCTGCTCCAATTCTTGAATATCGAGGTGCAATCCGCGATAAGAGGAGGGAGCTATAACTTGGTTCGTTCTGTACGGAAGATTGGTGTCTGACCAGTACGATTGGGCAGAGGCTTGAAATCCGAATACTATACACAGAGCTCCAGCTAGAAGTAGGTAGCAATATTTCATAGAGTTAGGTAAAAAAGTAAAGGCCGAACACTTTTTGTGTTCGGCCGGTAATCATATTTTATTGACAAGGAACTCCGAAGATTCCGAGGAACTCTAGGAAGTCTGCTGAGTTCGTTGTTCCATCAGAGTTGAAATCTGCAACACAGCCTGCTGTGCAACCAAAGTCGCCAAGCATGATCAGTAAGTCAGATACATCTCTGTTTCCATCATTGTTCAGGTCACCAAAACACACTTGCGGAAGTTCTTCGTCAGGATCAATGTTTCCATTGCAGTTATTGTCGATTCCTTCTTGTGTTCCAGGGGCATTCGGATACATACTGTCATTGGTGTCATCACAGTCAGTGTTTTCTAGGGAAAACCCTGCTTGAGGAGCACAGAGGAACACTGGTGCCCCCGCACCAAATCCGTCATTGTCACTGTCAACATAGTACGTTAACCCATAATCGCAAGAACCATCATTGATGGTTGCTGTAGCATCATAATTGCAGGCAGCATTATCAGTACAGCCTGCGCATGATAGGTATTCACAAGAGCCATCGTCTTCCGTTGCTGCAGGATCATAGTTACATGCTCCAGCGTCTATACATCCGGGAATACCTGGTGCTGTAAGACAAAAAGGATGAGTAGCTTGACTGCCGAAATTGCCACCAGCAACCATTTGGGCTAATGTATTTCCTTGGTCATCAACCAGGGTATAGTTCCCAACGACTCCTTGGTATTGCATTCCGTCACCAAAGCTGTCAAAAACATCAAAGGTGTAGCATCCTTCTGGCAAACAGGCGCTGAAGGTGTAGGTCGTTTGAGTTCCAGCATAGGGTCCGCCACTGAATATAACGCTTCCCAGGTCATCAGAGATTGTCCAAGTTGTTTCACCCGGATAGTTGTCTGTCAATAGGGTAAGGTCAATGGTAACACCGTTCGCACTTGTGTTGAAAGATGAATTTCCAGCGTTGTTAGTCGGATTCTCGTCTGCAGTTCCACTAGGGTTGTCAACCGCGATATTAAAAGTGTGAACTCCATCTGCCAAGGTGATATTTGGAAGGGAGATTGTGGTTGTTCCGCCTGAAGCAAGACTACCTGTCCAAGTCCCTGACTGCGTTCCTGCGCCATCAACGTCATACGTGTAAGTAAAAGAAGTCAATGTTGCTGAACCTGCATTTCGAACTGTAAATTCAGGTGTAACAGTGTTTGAGCAATAAGGACCGTTGGGTTCAGCGATGTTTAACAATTGCACATCATTGGCCACAGTAGCAGCCAATGGATCGAATCCATCAAGAACTAAGGTGTTGCAACCAGGCGCTAGCCAGTTACAAATGACAGGAAAGGAAACATCAAATTTCCCATAGTAATCATTCACGTTGTTGGAACACGTTGCTTGTCCGCCATAAAGCTGGCCAATAATTCGTTGGTTTTGGTCAAACAGAGGAGATCCAGAAGATCCTGGTTCGGTGGTACCATCTTCCCAATTGAACACCTGCCAGCAAATCGCGCCACCAAAATTTGCCGTTCCTGCTGCATTGTTATCAAAAGAGATCTTTTTGAGGTCACCAGAAGGATGGTGGATACCCACCTGAGAAGTTGGGTTCGTTCCAGTTGCGTCCCATCCAGCATAAAACGGATTGTAGGCCGTTGGGATTGGATTTCCACTGTTAATTTCCAAAAGTGCCATGTCAGAACCGGCATTGGTTGCTAAGAGTGTTGGTCCACCAACCGTGTCAAATGAACCAACATTGTTTGTAGCACATGTAGTACTTTGCCAATTGAATCTAAAAACCCAGTTCGCAACACTTCCACCTAAACAATGATTAGCGGTCAAGAAATAGGGATGTGCATCATTCGCAGTATTGTTAACGATGGACCCCGTGCAAATTCCATTTCCGTTGACTACAATCATCGCCACAGAATTGATTTCATTCTCCCACGGGTCTCCAACAGCACACACAACATTGTTGTTACAGGCACCAGAATCACCAATGCCCCTTGCTGCTTTTTCTACATCTCTGTAAGCATGGGTTACCGTTTCAATTTGCAATAAGGTATTTCCTTGTTGGGCTGCAGGCTCATAGTATTCTACAATGATTTGATCTCCAGGGATAGGGTACGTGCCGAAACCTTGGTTGTCATTATTGTTCGCATTGGTGTATGCGCCTAAAACGTGTTCATAGTCAGGAGAATAAATGAAAAGTCTTCCACCTTCTGGCAAATCAAATTGATCAAAACACAGGTTGATGGAAAATGCTCCCGGAGACGAAATTCCTAATAGCCAAACTCGATCTCCATTTGGAAGTGTATGCCAATCGCCAGAGTTTGTAAGGTTTCGACCCATGACGAAATTCTTACCGAACCGGTAAGGTGTGTCTTTAAAT
>CAYGUR010000026.1:0-1469 GCA_964353035.1 uncultured Comamonadaceae bacterium
CATTTGATCCCATTTCACAACCCCTTGTGCTTCCAATTGACGCTGCGCCTCTTGATTGATTTCTGCTTTTGAGAGCGGATTCGTTGGTGTTCGAGGTAAGTCAGACTGTAGGGTTAAATCAACGTTGTAGGCTGATGATTCATCTTGGTTCACATCCTTCTGGCAGGACGAAAAAAGGAGGCATACCGCCCCCACTGATAGTAATAGCTTGTTTTTCATTCGTTTCAATTAAGAGTTCAGCTCAAGTTAAAACAGATCAGCAGATGTTCACTCACCCTAACGGATGATTTTTCATGATGCCGTTGTGGAAAGGCTGAAACTAAATGATAAGAAAACAAGCACTGCGCTCAAATTGGAATAACCTATTAAAGCCTTCTTCGTATCTTTACCACGACATTTACTTGACCAATGATTCTACGTACTCTACTTCTCTCTGCGTGCTTTGCCATGCTTAGTCTTTTTGCATCTGGACAATCAATCAACCTTCTCACACCAAATGGCGGTGAAGTTTGGCAAGGATGCACAACTGAGTCCATCACTTGGACCGACGCTGGAACTTCGAATTTTTATAGCATTGACTATTCTGTAGACAATGGAAATTCATGGACGTCCATTGCAACATTCTACAATACGACTTCGGGCTCTTACAACTGGACTGTTCCAAATTTACAATCTACCCAAGTCTTCATTCGAATTCAAGATTCGAACAATGCTTTGGTAGAAGATGTCTCTGCTTCGAACTTCAGCATCATCGCCCCACTCCTTTTAACTTCTCCAAATGGAGGCGAAACATGGGAAGGTGGCACCACTCAACAAATCAATTGGGTGAACTCAGGAACTTCGAATTACTACAATATAGATTACTCCTTAGATGCGGGGAATACATGGATTAGCATAGACCAAGCTGAATACAACACCTCTGGCACCTACAACTGGACGGTTCCCAACACCCCTAGCTCTTCTGCTTTAGTGCGAATTACAGATTACTATGAAACGTGCAAATCTGACAAGAGCGACTTCACCTTCGAAATTTCACCTGCAACACCCGTGATCAATGTGACCAGTCCGAACGCAAATTCAATTTGGTATGTGGGGCGAAGTGTGAACATTCAATGGAATTCCCAATTCGTGATTTCCAATCAAGTTCAAATCGAATACTCTACCAACGCCGGAAGCACATGGAATTACATTTCTACTGTGACAGAGAACGATGGCGCGTATAGTTGGACCGTACCAAATGAGGTTTCACTTGATGCACAAATTCGCATTACTGATCTCACCAACAGCGCTACTGTTGGATTAAGTGCTCCTTATTTTTCTATTCAAGAACCGTTCATCAACTTCACTTCCCCAGTTGGAGGAACATCTCATGTGCGATGTCAGCAGTTGATGGTATCATGGTCTGCCGGAGGAACAGTCAACAATCGATTTAAATTGGATTGGTCTGATGACGCTGGTGCTTCATGGAA
>CAYGUR010000026.1:1569-11589 GCA_964353035.1 uncultured Comamonadaceae bacterium
TCCAACTATCAAGGACAGAATTACACGTGGAGCAATCCGCCTATGGTAGGAAGCACCCTTCTTCGTGTACGTGATCAAAACGATGCCACGGTGGAAGATTTCCTTGAGCCAGAGCTCTTTTTCACTCCCAATACAGACATCATTGTTACTTCACCGAACGGTGGAGAGAGCTTCGAGGTGGAAACGTCTTACCCTATCACATGGGTTGCTGCGCCTGATGTTTCTGCGGTGTATGTAGATTATTCGCTGGACAACGGCGCAACTTGGATTAACCTGAACGTGGTTTCTGCTTCTAATGGTTCCTACAACTGGTCTGTACCGAACATCCCTTCGACCCAATGCCTGGTGCGAGTTAGAGATTACTACGATGGCGGATGCAGATCTGATGTGTCAGATGCCACTTTCACCATTGCCCCTCCCACACCCGTGATTGTTAATGTGAATCCGGGAAACAACGCCAATTCCATCATGTACCTCAATCGGTCTGTCAACATCACTTGGAGTTCAGAATACCTGTCTTCTCCTTTTGTAGCCATTGATTTTAGCGATGACGGTGGAGCAACATTTACCAACCTCGTTTCAGCCACTGATGATGATGGTTTCTTTGGATGGACGCCAACCGGTCCACTTTCTGAAGATTGCCGATTCCGCGTGAGGGAAATTGGCAGTAGTGTTGAAGGAATCAGTGCATTTGGAGTGCCATTGAGGGAGCCAAGCATTGAATTCACCTCGCCTGCCGGAGGAACAACCTTTGTGCAATGCGATGCCATGACCGTAACATGGGCAGCCTTGGGGTCAGTCAACAATCGATTTAAATTGGATTGGTCTGATGACGCTGGTGCTTCATGGAATTCAATCACTTCCAACTATCAAGGACAGAATTACACGTGGAGCAATCCGCCTATGGTAGGAAGCATCCTTCTTCGTGTACGTGATCAAAACGATGCCACAGTGGAAGATTTCCTTGAACCAGATTTAGTTTTTACACCGAATTCAGATATTATCGTAATTTCTCCAAATGGTGGTGAACAAATAGAAACTGGATCAAACCACCCCATCACATGGGTTGCTGCGCCTGATGTTTCTGCGGTATATGTAGATTATTCGCTGGACAACGGCGCCACTTGGATTAACCTGAGCGTGGTTTCTGCTTCTAATGGTTACTACAATTGGTCTGTACCAAACATCCCTTCGACCCAATGCCTAGTGCGAGTTAGAGATTATTACGATGGCGGCTGCAGATCTGATGTATCAGACACTAGTTTTACGCTTGTAATACCTCAACCTGAGCTGATATCTCCGAATGGCGGCGCTAACTATTATCAAGGCCAATCTGTGCCTATCACATGGACTGATGAATACTATTCAGGATCATTTGTGACAATTGAATTCTCAGCTGATAATGGGAGTACATGGGCCATCCTTTCTGCTGCAGAAAACAATGATGGTAGCTATTCTTGGAGTATTCCAGCTGAATTTACTTCTGAAGGACTGATTCGAGTAACTGATTTTCAGGATCCTACTTTAACGGATGTTTCTGATGCCGTATTCAGCATTTCGACCCCAATTGTAGTCACCTCACCAAACGGAGATAACGGTGTGCAAGACTGGCGAGTATGCACAGAAACCACCATTACATGGACTTCAGGCGGTACATCCAACTATTTCAGAATCTATTACAGTCTTGACAATGGAAATTCTTGGATCACCTTGAATAACAACTACTACTCTCCAGGATTTAACAATACCTACAATTGGGTCATGCCGAATTCGCCTACTGCAACAGCATTGGTGCGTGTAGAAGACCGATACAATTCAACGCAAGTAGACATTAGTGACAATACGTTTACCATTGCTCCTGCCATTACTATTCTAGCCCCGAACGGTGGTGAAGTGCTTGGTGCAGGTCAACCTGTATCCATCAGCTGGTTAAACGAAGGAGCTACAAACTATTACAACATCGATTATTCGACCAATGGCGGCTCAACATGGACAAACATCGCTTTCAATGTGTTTATCCCGAATGGAAGCTACGACTGGACGGTACCTGCGAATGTTGGGTCTAATTACGTGGTGCGCGTGACAGACAACATTGACAATTGTAAGTCTGATGTGTCCGATAGTTCATTCGAAGTGAGCTCTGTTCAACAAGGAATGATTGTACTCAACTCACCAAATGGAAACGAAGTATGGTCTGGCTGCGATCAGCAATTCATAAGCTGGAACTCCATTGCTACAAGTGACTACTACGATATCGAATACTCACAAGACAATGGTGCTACTTGGGTTAGCATTGTTAGCAACTTCTTCAGCACAAATGGCGAATTTGTGTGGACCTTGCCGAACCTCAATTCAACCAACATGCTCGTTCGGGTTGTAGATCACAACAGCTTGTTGTTCAGTGATGAAAGCAATTCTGTTTTCAGCATTTCTGGCCCTACAGCCAATGCTGGAGGAGATGTGACCTTGTGCAGTGGAGAATCTATTCTACTCCAAGGAACAGGTGGTATCACCTACAGCTGGAGTCCGGCCTTGGGCCTTTCGAATCCATCTGCCGCTAGCACCATTGCCAACCCTACAATGACCACTACTTACACATTAACCATCACTGATAGTTATGGCTGTGCAGCTGCGGATGACGTGGTGATTACGATTGACAATGGACTTTGCGACATTGAAGGATGTTTAGATTCCACAGCTTACAACTACAATCCTGACGCTACAGTAGACAATCAGTTCTGTCTGTATACAACAGGTGGTAATGGAACCTGCGCAACAGATGTCAATGGAGATGGAGAAGTCAATACAGGGGACCTCTTAATGATACTTGGTTCTTTCGGATCACAGTGCAACTAAAAAAGGGCGGTGTTCTCACCGCCCTTTTCAATTCCTTTCATTTGTGCTTCCTAGTTAGCTTGCAACGTAAACTTCGTCTAACTTTTTAAAGAGTCGAGTTACCAGTCCGATAAAGAACGCGAGCAAGACAAACACAATGGGCAAAGTCCAAGGGAATTGGTTGCCATTTGGTCCATTGCCATTGCTAGTACCTGCAGGGATGAACTCATTTCGTTCTTCCTCTAAATCTTGCCGATCTAGTCTTCTGTTCGAAAACTCATTGATGTACCCACTTTGATGCTTTGTTACCCATCCCGTTAGCACACGCAGTTCATCTACTTCTTTCGTTCTGCGCATTTCCAACTCTTTCAAATAGGTTTGTCCGGCATCACATGAAAAATCTCCTTGCGCAGGATGAGTAATGACATATCTACACTGAAAACGCTCTTGATTGGGTGTTACTTGAAACTGTAAATCTTGAGGAAACTTATTGCGTTCATAGCGCACGTGCAAGCGCGTGAAGTACGCCTTCCCTGTTGAATTCAACCAGTTCACACCTGCTTCAGTCAAATCTCCTTGAATCGGAGGTGGTCCAACACAAGGATCACATTTTACTCTATTTTGTGGCGAAACATCCCACGCATACTCCAAGAAAACGGCATTCTGTCCTTCGTACTTCCATGAACGTTCAAAAACAGATTTGTAGAAGTCGCCAAACTTTTGCTTCACATACGTTGGGATGTTACGATCTGTAGGCAATTGAACTGTGCGGTAATTCGAACACTCAACGCGTCCTTCATCAGTTAACGCATAAACAACCAAATCTTGCGGACCATTGGCATTGGCCATTCCCAAGCGAATTGGCAACATAAACTTGTCTGAAGAATAGGTTATTTGAATGGGCGAAAGGTATTCAGTCTCTTGACTCACCACTTTTTCTAAATTCACCTTCACTACAAAAAACTTCATGTTTGACTTGATGTACGGATTCAGCACTTCGTCAGCATCCTGAGGAATGGTGTAATCATTGTCTGTAAGCCATCTGCGCAATCCTTCTGATTCAGTCGCTGAAAGAATGAGAATGTCATACTCTCCTACTTGGTATTCAGCCTCAATGGAAACGCCATAATCTTTGGTCATCATAGGAGACATGTCCATTGAAGTAAAGTTGGCATCCGCCAAAGATTCAGCGCGAAATCTCATTGTCTCTTCTATTACAGGTGCACACGGATGTTCGTCGTAATACTCCACTAATCGCGGCGCTGAGTAGTCATTGAGTTTGTCGAAGATGGAACGATTCACTACTCGAATGTCGTGTTCATGCAGCACCACAGGAACGGGTACTACCATGGCGAAATCTTTAACGTTGCCTTTAAAATCATTGGACATCGTTACTACCGTCCGGTTTCCACTTCGAACCAAAATTACTTCAGAGCGATTGTTGAAGAGTTTGGCATCAGCTTTCGCGACATAGAATCCGCAAAAGGCCATGACACCTTCTAGTTGCACCATCATTAGTGCAAGCGCGATGATTGTTTTTAGATTTTTCATTGTTTAAACTGTTTTGTTGCTTGAGAAATAGGCTTCCAATTGAATGCTTTTCCGCCGAAAATATGATTCATCATTAAGGTGAAAGGAGTTGCAATAAATAACGCCCATATGGGGGCTGTGTGTAGGTAGAATACGCTGGTAAGAGCGAATGACAACACACCAATTAGCGCCGCCCAGATAATTCTTCCTTTTACTTTGAAAGGTGTAGTTCTAGGGTCAGTAATCATAAAGAAGGCGAAGAGCAGGACTGATCCGTTCATCATCTTGTGGAAGACCACATCGAAACTCCATTCGAGGTAAAACACACTTCGAACAGATTCCAACACGAACAAGGTGATGAGAAACGTGAGCGATGTGTCTATTCGTCCTACCTTCATCAAGACCATCAGCGCCGCTGAAGCAAAGAAGAATGCTAGCATTGCTCCACTTCCCCACTGACCCGGACTGACCCATGCCTCGTTGGTCAGCAGCAGTGGAATAACAATTCCGAAGTTCGCTGGATTGAAAATATGGGTGCCTTTCCAGCGAATGAGGTACTTGCTTCCTATTGCTAGGATAGGCGCCAAGGCAAGAATCCAAAAATTCGAACTGTGAAAAAGCAGACACAAGCCCAGGCCTGTAATCAATCCGCTCTTCCAACTATCAACAGGTAGTTTCAGAACGATGATAGCTAAACACTGTGCGAACAAAGTGAAGCTGAGCAGGGTTAAAAAGCGTTTAACATCGTGTTGCCACCCTAGTTGTAGTATTCCAAACACCAAGAATGAACCTAGCGCTGTTACTTGAAACAGGCGCGGATCTTTGAAGATGACTGGGGTTCTAAGGCGAAGATATTGGGTGATGGCGTAGTGAGACATATGCATTATTTTATCTCCCGTACACGCGAACTTCAAAAGGGTTCATGAAAAGTTGAAATACTTTCCAATTCAGTGATTATCCTTTCTATAAGTTATTCAACGCTGAATTCGTAAATTGCCCAAAATTTCAACCCATGATACGTTTTTCTGCATTCCTCTTCGTCGCATCACTTGCGCTTTCTGGTTGCACTGGTTGTGAAGATCAACCTCAACAAGTAGAGCCCGTGAAAGTGAACAAAATGGAGCAACGAATTGAATTAAGTGATGAATATGTGGAACCACTGAAAGAAAGTGTTGCCAAGTATTTCGACTTGATGTCTGAAGGCGATTTTGAAGGCTACACTGACATGGTTTATCCGAAAGTGTTTGTCACAGACAGCCTGAAATCACAGACCATCGAGATGATGAAGGGGTACGCAGACCAAGGTTTTCGAAATGTGACTTTGGATCATGAGCTTATCTACGCTTCACCGCTTGTTCAAGATTCACTTCAAAAGGTTTGTCGTATTGTAATGCATGTCAAGCACGAAATCCTTTTTGGTGATGAATTCATGGGAGACCCACAATCATTTGAAGGAATGGTTCGAAATCAGTTTGGGAAAGACTCCTTTGTTTACAATGAAGCTGAGAGAAAGTATGAAATTGATGCGAACATCAAATTGTATGCGATAACTCCAGATGATACGATAGATTTCAAATACTTGAATGATCAGTATACTGAAAGTAGATATTTGAGCGACATGTTACTCTATGGTACTGTTGCAGAGTTGAAAAGGATTGACGCCGAAAAGGGGTATTAATTCCGTTTACTCGTTGAAATCTGCGATTAACTTCTCAAAAACCGCTTCCATTTCCTTTGGATCAACCGTTTTGTATTGAGCATCAACGGTAAAAACAGCATCGTCAACCGGACGCTGAACTATTTCTTTGGCTTCCAGTCTGAGCTTCATGCCGAATTGTTCCAACTCATAGCCTAACATTACACTACTAATTTGATCAAATTGGGTGTACCAATTTGGATTGATGATATCAAGCTCATCGGTGTGGTAGATACGCATTGGCTCACCTTCGCCTGAAAGCGGATACGCCATCGTGATGCCGCATTTATATCCTGCAACGTCTATAGAATCAGCTGTAGCTTCTAATCGAACAGCAGGGAATTTGTCAACTAACACTTTAACGCTCTGTTCGTTCAGGTTACAGACATAATAGTCTTGGTAGCTTTTTAACAGCTGCTGGAATTCTTTGGTTTTGCTATTCCCTATGAACTCACTATTGATAACACCTCCAATTGAACGCATTTGCCCACGAACCTTATCCCCCTTGTAAACAATGGTCATTTCACTTGGTAAAACATTCTCTAAAATGCTTTCCTCTAAATTGAGATAGCTTACATCGTATACAATAATCCCTTGAGGTACAGCACTATCTTCGCTACACCCCTGAAGGAATAGGAAAACAAAAAGAGCACCAAGAAACTTGAATCTGAAGCAAAAATGATTGAGCAAAGCTGATTGTCATTAAGGTTACGCTGCGCAAATTGCGACGAATCACTGTGAATTTTGTCATCGTTTCGTGAAAGTTATCAGCATCACCCTTATGGATAACTGCAGATACTTACCTTTGCATTGATAAATCGATTCTCATGAAATCAATACTCCTCATTAACAATCCGTCTGAAATTGGTGCCGGAACCCGTGGTGCAAGCCTTGGTTTTCAAGCATTGAAAATCGCTGGTTGGAAGATGGGAAATAACCTGCTCAAAGAGCTCGAAACGGTTGAAGTAGAAGACAATAACAGTGCGCTGTATGAAGCCGATGTGAATCCACATGCGCATCGGATCAAAGCGATTTGCGAAGTGTTTGAACGCACGGGAGACGCACTTAAAATGGCATTCGACTCAAATAAATTTCCGCTAGTGATCGGAGGAGACCACTCAGTTGCAGCCGGTACCATCAGTGGAATTAAAAAAGCCAACCCTGATAAAAGACTAGGTGTTGTATGGATTGATGCGCATGCTGATTTGCACACACCTTATACAAGTCCGTCTGGAAACATCCATGGAATGCCACTCGGGATTGCCCTCGCAGAAGACAATCTTGAAGAACGAAAGAATGATCCCGTTCCTCAAACCATTCAAGAATGGAATGATGCGAAAGAGATCTTCGGTATCTCCCCAAAAATCCTTCCCGATGACCTCGTATTCTTCGGTTTAAGAGATACTGAGGCCGAAGAAGATGCCATCATTGCCCGCAATGGAATACGCAATTTCACGGTTGATGAAGTGAGATCTAGGGGTGTGAGTGAAACGGCACAAGAGGCATGTGAACGACTGAAACAGTGCGACTTGGTGTACATTTCTTTCGATGTAGACAGCATGGACCCTGAGCTGGTATCTAGAGGAACAGGAACGCCAGTGCCACACGGATTCTCGCCAAATGAGGCCGTTAGCTTAATCAAATTGCTTTTCGAACGACTGCCTGTTGAATGCTTCGAAATGGTGGAAATCAATCCTACTCTTGATCGTAAAGGCAATCAAATGGCTGAAGTCGCTTTCGAAATATTGGAACAAGTTACGGGGTTCATTCATCAGAACAGCTAATACTCAATGCATCAATCGAGTGCCTATTTTCTAATGGTTCGTCCTTCCAATTTTCGAATGAACGAACAAACAGCATTGGACAATCTGTTTCAAACTGAAGCAAACGCAGGCGCAAATCCGGCCAAGCAAGCTGAAGCTGAGTTTGATCAATTCGTTGAATTACTGCGCTCGAAAGGCATTCGCGTTTGGGTGGAACAATCTCCTGCCGACTTAGATGCGCCTGATGCACTCTTTCCAAATAATTGGGTAAGCTTTCATGAAGACGGACGTGTAGGCCTCTATCCGATGTACACTTCGAACCGACGAATTGAGCGAAGAGAAGGGATTTTAGATCGAATAAGCAATGAGTTCGGATTAGAAATGACCGAAATTCTTGATTTCACCGAATTCGAAAACCACGGAAAATTCTTAGAAGGAACCGGAAGTTTGGTCCTCGATCGAGTAAATCGTGTGGCATACGCTTCGTTATCAGAGCGCACAGATTACCAAGCAGTAGCTCACTTTTGTGAAGCGCTTGGGTACAAAGGAGTTTCTTTCAGATCTTTTCATCAATTAGAAGGCATAGACTACCCCATCTACCATACCAACGTGATGATGTGCATTGCTTCGGCCTTCGTGCTCATCTGCTTAGACTGTATTAAAGATGCCAATGAACGAGAAATGGTTCGCCAAGAAGTGCTCAACTCTGGAAAACAACTTATTGAACTAACACTCGATCAAATAGATAACTTTGCCGGAAATGCCTTGGAGGTAACGAACGAAGAAGGACTGAAATACCTTGTCCTTAGTCAACGCGCGAAAAACGCTTTGACCAAGGAACAGCTTAATCGAATTCAACAGCACGTTGAAATCATTGCCCCCAATCTTGACACCATTGAAAAACTCGGTGGTGGTTCTGCACGTTGTATGATGTGCGAAGTATTTTTGCCCAAATTTTAGCGGTCAACATGACACGAATTGAAGATACCCTTACACAAGCGCTCAAGAGTGCTATTTCATCGTTGTTCAATCAAGAACCAACTGATAACCTCATTCAAATTCAACACACTCGAAAAGACTTTGAAGGTGACCTAACCGTTGTGACGTTTCCGCTGATTCGCTTCGCGAAAAAATCGCCAGAACAAACCGGGAAACTCATCGGAGATTACTTGGTTGCAGAGCTAGAGGAGGTGGAAAGCTACAATGTGGTTAAAGGATTTTTGAACCTGGTTTTTGCTGAGGCTTACTGGTTTAATTTCCTTCAACACCTTTCTACCCAATCAAATTGGGGCGTCTCTGAACCAGGGTCGAAAGGCATGCGAATGGTTGAGTATTCTTCGCCTAACACCAACAAACCTTTGCACCTCGGACACCTTCGAAATAACTTCTTGGGGTACTCTGTGGCGAAAATTTTGGAAGCGAATGGACATGAAACGGTGAAGGTGCAAATCATCAATGACCGTGGAATTCATATTTGTAAATCCATGGTGGCGTGGAACAAGTTTGGAAATGGCGAAACACCAGCTTCTTCTGGCTTGAAAGGAGATAAACTGGTGGGGAAATACTATGTTGCCTTCGACAAAGCATACAAAGAGGAAATCAAATCCTTGATGGAAGGCGGCATGTCTGAAGATGAAGCCAAAGCAAATGCACCGCTCATTCTGGAGGCGCAAGAAATGTTACGCAAATGGGAAGAAAAAGACCCTGAAGTTTACGCCTTATGGGAAACCATGAACAGCTGGGTCTATGCTGGTTTCGAAAAGACCTATACCGAAATGGGTGTGACATTTGACAAACTTTATTACGAGTCTAACACCTACATAAAAGGGAAAGAAGAGGTCGAAAACGGATTGGCATCTGGGGTTTTCTACAAGCGCGAAGACGGCTCTGTTTGGATTGACCTCACCAAAGATGGTTTGGACGAAAAACTAGTGCTGCGTAAGGATGGAACAGCTGTGTACATGACGCAAGACATTGGCACAGCAATCATGCGCTTCAAAGAGTATCCTGGCTTGGAATCGCAAATCTATACCGTTGGAAACGAACAGGAATACCACTTCAAAGTGTTATTTCTAATCCTTGAGAAGCTCGGTTTCGCACAGGCGAAAAACAACTTTCATTTGTCGTACGGCATGGTTGAGCTTCCAGAAGGTAAAATGAAATCACGTGAAGGAACCGTTGTTGACGCTGATGATT
>CAYGUR010000026.1:11599-22862 GCA_964353035.1 uncultured Comamonadaceae bacterium
GAAAACTGGATGACGTTTCTGACGACGAAAAAGCAGAACTCTACAAATCCATTGGATATGGAGCCTTGAAATACTTCCTATTGCGCGTAGACCCGAAGAAAACCATGATGTTCGACCCGAAAGAGTCCATTGACTTCTATGGAAATACAGGGCCCTTTATCCAATTCAATTATGTGCGAACTCGAGCACTTTTGCGCAAAGCAGCTGAAAGCGGAATTGATGTTGGAACCGACACGTTTGTAGCGATCAACGAGAGTGAGCGCGACATCCTGCACAAGCTGTACGACTTCCCTACGGTTGTGCAACTGGCAGCAGATACATACGATCCTTCTCAAATTGCAAACTACGTGTACGATTTGGTAAAAAGCTACAGCTCGTTCTATCAGGCGCATTCCGTTTTGAAAGAGGAGAACGAAGCCATTCGTGCTATGCGACTTGAAATAACGAAGCAAACAGGGAATGTGGTGAAAACAGGCATGGAATTACTTGGCATCGAAATGCCAGAGCGCATGTAAACTTCGCCCTAAGGCACATGAAAAAAGCGCGTATTCTTCGTGTTTTCTGATTGAAGAAGTAAGCAATACCTCCCGGTTGACAATCCGGCGATGGAAAGCTCTGTTGTGTGAATACCTATTGGCAATTCTTGGTTTTCTTCGTTACAAACCCTCGTTCCGTTTGAATCTTCGATGAACAAAGAAACCCTTGTTTTCTCAGGGATGTTGAGGTCTACACTGAGCTTTTCGTTTCCTACAACTTGAAAGCGAACAACTTCAGGATAAACGCCTGTTTCAGACTTTTTATTCATGAATACAATCATACGTTTGTAGAGGATGTAAACAAGTAAAACGAATAAGGTAAGAAGCAATGCGTTACTGGCAATCTCAAGTAATGATGTCATAATTAGAGCGAAATGATTCCTTCAATTTTTGATGCTTCCCTATATTTATCGAATACCATGTCAGCATTTAACATCATGGCGCGAATAGTCATACTGGTGTAATTTCCTTTGGCAGAAAGCTTTGAACGAATTTCTGCTGACTCCCCAAAAATGGTGTTCAACTGAACAATTTTTTGTTCATCAGTAGGGATGACGAACTTGAACATGTAAATTGAAGGCCATTGATGAAACTCATTTAATTGAGCTCGAAGTTTATCTAAGCGTGCTTTATCTTCACTCATACTGCAAAGATAATCCAACAAAAATGAACCGCCATCAAAGTTGCGTGTACAGAAGTACGAAATTTGATTAATTATGAAGTACAAACAGCTTTTAGTCCTCTTCTTCTTTTCTGCAACAGTTGTTTCTTCTGCCCAAACAGGTGTTGCGGAACAAGCTGGTGCGACTCCGCAGTTCGGTTCGTTTGACCAACTGGGTGTTGACGCCTGGTGGCAAATGGTAGAAGCGCAACCAGCCGCTGAACAAGCGTGGTTAAATCTATATTTAGCAGAGCGATTTGAGCGCTGGGGAAACGAAGAGAAAGAACTTTCGAACAAAGACAAAAGTGCTTTGCAAGATGTCCAAACAGGCATTGAATTCAACGTACCCAATTCGTTTGCAGACCATTACATTCGATTTATCAACAGCAACTTTAAGGACCTTGAAGCATTAAAACTAGCAGAGTACAGCAGAGCAGATGACCCATTGGTATTGAAAGCACGTGTTGATTATGAGTCAATCTATGGTTCTAGAATTAACGTTCGAAAAGGAATCCTTCACTGGGGCTCAATTGTGAATCCTTCAGAAGCCTTGCTGAGCTATTCGAAAAATCTGCTTTTGTCGCTCCCACTCAACGCCTTGGTGATGACCAACGGTGATGATGACACCTATCCATTGCTCTACCTGCAAGAGGCACAGAACTTTCGGAAAGATGTGCGCATCATTCAAATCGATTTATTGAGCTCGAACGAATACCGCTCAAGGGTTGCTGAAATGCTCAATTGCAGTGCAAATGCACTCTCTGGAGCTTCGCGAAAAGCAGCGTTTGAGAGTGTCCTAAACGCTGATCAGCAGAAGAAAGTACACATCCCCTTTTCCCTTCCTGGAAAGTGGATCAAGTCTCAAACAGTAAACTACTCAGTTCGTGGTTTGTGCCTTGAAGCAACTCAGCTGGCCCACACTCAAGCAGAAAATAGTCTTTTAGTGCTGTGGGAAACCATGGATAAATCATTCATTCAGAGTTCAAATCAGTTTGCACGAAATTACATACCCATGCTCATTCGGTTGTATCAGAACCCTGCAATTACCGCTGATAAAAAGAAATCTGTTTTGGCCTACATCAAAGATTTGGCGAGTGTCACTCCCAATCCAGATGTCATTCTCAACTTAATTGGTGAATGAGACTCTTCGCGAAGCCATACCATAAACTGGAAGACGAAGAACTGATGCAACTTGCTGCATCGGAGAATGAACGCGCTTTCAGTGAACTGTATGACCGCTATGCCGATAAGCTGTTGAATTACTTCTACAAGATGCTCTGGAAAGACAGAGAAATGGCCGAAGACTATGTGCAGGAATTGTTCATGAAATTGGTCAAGAATGCCAGACAATATGAAGAAGGTCGAATTTTTAAGACGTGGATTTATTCCATAGCGAATAACATGTGTAAAAACGCTTACAGACATCATGAAGTGGTGCAACGAGCCAATTCAGAGCTGAATCATTCACTAGAAACAGTAGAATTTCAGCGCTCTGACCTCCTACACGACCACCAATCATTTCGACTCAAACTAGATGAATGTTTGAATAAACTTGATGAAAATAAACAGATTACGTTCCGCATGCGGTACGACGAAGAGTACTCAATTAAAGAAATTAGTGAAGCACTCACCTGTAGCGAAGGAACTGTTAAATCGCGCCTTTTCTACACGCTTCAGTTTTTAAATACCGAATTGAAAGGATTCGAACACCTTTTAAAAAAGGAATAACATGAAAAACGAATTCACATACGACCCTGAAGATTTGGAATCACTCATGATGCACAAATCATTCGATGAGCTCTATCCTGAAGAGAAAAGCTTCGTCCTAAAGCACATGGATTCTTCTGAAGAGTATGAATCAATGCGTTCTACCCTGTTCGCCATTCGCGCTTCAAAAAGTGACAATGAAGAACTAACGATGCCAACAAGCAGAAAAGAAGATGTTATGGCTGCTTTTCGTGCTGAGCACCAACGTGAACGTTGGTTTTCACTCAACGGAATTTTCATGTGGTTT
Organism: uncultured Comamonadaceae bacterium; assembly: GCA_964353035.1. Taxonomy (GTDB): domain Bacteria; phylum Bacteroidota; class Bacteroidia; order Flavobacteriales_D; family Sanyastnellaceae; genus JAQWQB01. The sequence continues at coordinate 14,811 of CAYGUR010000026.1, forward strand.
TTCCCACCAAATCGCTCATGGATCCAAAAGCCGGCATTTCAATTGGCTGTGCTGGCTGTTGGTGTAGTTGGAGGCGTGATTATTTTCAATAATTCAAATTCCTTTGAGACCAATCAACTTGCTGAACTGGAAACCAAAAAAAACACTGAAACCCCTGTTGAAGAAAATCTGCCTAAAGTAGTTCAGGAGAAAAATCAAGCACCTAAAGAAGTGACTACTCCCGAGCCCTCTGAAGAAGAACAAATCAAAACCGAACGTTCAGATGTGCCGAATGAAACTCAGCTTAAAAAATCCACTCCTGTGACAGAAAAAATCGAAGAATTCGACTTTGAGGAGGATCTTGAGGTTGCTTCAAAAGAAAAGGACCTCTTTAAGGATTTTGATGACAACGGTAGACTCAGAGACTTCAACGCAGAAGAAATAAGCACACCCCAAGCTGACTACACCGCACCTAGCGAAAGTTTTGATTTGACGAGCTCAGACGTGACCTTGAATTCTTACTCAAATACTGAATCACTCACCCTTTCACCTGCAAGTTCTGCAAGCTCCCCAAAAATAAGCAGTAGCGAAGCGTTTGTTGCAGTAAATGCAGAGCGAACTGCTGAAATGAGTCCAACCAATTCAGAGGACTTGGGAAATGTATTTACACTGTTAGAAGCTGCATACTAGTTCCTGTCATTTGGAGTAGACAGAAGTGTTTCTAGTTGAAATGAACGACCATTCCATAAGTAGAGGTATACATCCTCTCCTTCCATGAGCTCTAGCTCATCTGTGCTTGACTCCTGTTGCTTCAAGAACATCAAACGACCTTTCGAGTAATATGGAATGTAGATAGATAAGTAATTTTCTAAGGTACTGTCATTGATTACAGGTTCATCATCCGTTTCGTCGTTCCAGTCTACATCATTCGACCAGTTTTCAATTCTTGAGAAATAATCACACGAGAATAGCAATCGGGTATGAACAACATCAATGACCGTCACAAATTTCATTTCTTCTCGAAATCCGCCGCCATAGGAACTGCGTCCTGATATAGAGCCCGTTTCAAGAATAAGATCTTCCTCCCCGTCCCCAGTCATGTCTAACCAAAAAGCCGCTTCAACTTCGTCAAAGGAGAGGAAATCAGGAAGCCTCCAGGTTGTTTCGTCGATTATGAGCAAGTTTACTCCTTCGGGCGAGCGCGCTACGAAGCATCCATTCCCGAGATGAAGAGCACTGGCTAAGTCAGCATTGTTTCCCTCAAAAGGATACAAATTCGAAGGGTCTAAATTTTGAGTAAAGCCAATTGACAATGAAGTAGAAAAGAGAAAAGTGATGATCCAACGCATATGCGAATTTGTATGAAATAAGTCGCTACAAACTCTGATTCAAGAAAGCGATCATGAAGGGCTAGAATTCGCCTGCTTTCACTCTTCCATCATAGACCTGGGCGAAGCTCTGAAAACGGCACCCCCAACAATGGAAGCTATGCAGGACCAAAATCGGTCCATGCAAACGCGTGCTCTTGTGACCGAACCACGACTAGGGAAGAACATCGAAACAACAAGTAAAAAGGCACCATAAACTCCCTGCAACAAGGAGCCTAAGATAATTCCAATGGGAAAAAAGAAAAATCCATTGAAAATGGCAGGGTCAGAATAATCAATTTCGTGGTTGGGGGTTTCTGCAAACATGCGTGCCCCAAAACCAATGCAAACAGCAAAAGCAATGGAAAAAACTACAACAGTGCTAGTCCATTTCAGGGAAGTATCAATTCGCTTCCAAATCACTTTCAACGAATAAGAATTGTCAAAATAGCGCTCTTTAACCATGTTGTCGAGTCGGTCTAATTCTTTCTCATCCAACCTTTTATCAGAGAACATTTTCTTTACCTCCATCATTTCAGCGCTGTAATCCCTCCCATTCATGCGGGAAAGGATTAAAAACCGACGAATGGTGCTAGGCTCATCTGTTTTCGAATGAAACGAAAAGAACTGATCCGCTTCACTTTGCGGTTTAATCAGCAAAAAAAGTGTGTACATCGCCATCAGGTAGAATGGCAAAGTGAGACAGAAATGAAGCGCAAGTTCTAGAAAAGGTTTCAAACCAATACTGTTTATGACTGAAGCTAACTGTTGCTAGGTTCATTGTTAATCTCGAACCAAAAAGAACCTCCATGCTGTTCTACGCCTGCAAGTTGCTTATGTTCCCAAATGGGATTAAGAATCGTTTTTAAATTGGGGTCTTCACTAATGAAGTAATTCGGCAGAATTGTTCTGTACTTGGTGGGGTTTGCCAAAATAAAAGCGGCCAACACATACTGCTCTGAATATGCTCTGTCGCACATAAACTGTGGATAGTCATAGGGCATGTAAATGTCATGCACATGCACAATCACACCGCTTTTCAACAGAGGTAAGATCTCTAAAAAGCACACAGTTACATCCGAATTGGGCAAACTGCGGTGGGAATTGTCAATAAAGAGTACGTCTCCCTTCTCTAGGCTGCTGAATTCTGAATAGTCGTTCAACTTCTCAATTGGCATGCGTACCACTTTGTCTGCCAAATGATCAATGCTTGCTCTTGGATACGGATCTACTGAAGTAACCTGAGTTTGTAATCCACCATCTTGAATGGCTTTTCGCACCACTTTCGTGGAGTTTCCAGAACCGATTTCAATGTACTTCGAAGGTTTCAGGTTTCGAATCAAACCGTACAAAGCAACAATGTCTAATCCAGGAAGAAAGTCGTTGTTCCATGCTGGTGCATTTTCATCTTGCTCTTCATCAGCCTTGTTCAAAGAGAAAAAGACGTCTTTGTAGGCTAAGAACGACGTTAAGTGCGCCGCGTAGGTCGCTCTGTGCGCATCTATGATTTCAAGGAGTTGCGGATGTGGACCGCCATGGCCATGACCAAACCTAGGTTTGAAGTCAACTTTATACTCCAAGAAGACATTCTGCGTTTTTGGAGAGAGAAACCTGTACAAGGACTTTATCATGCGAGCGCTACCCTTTTCTATGAGGGGCGAAAGTACATAAAATTGAGGTTGGATGTCAAAGGAAGGAGTTGGTGAATGGATTCCAAGACGCTCATCATTCCGTTCAACTCATGAATCAGCTCTTCGTTTTCAATGCAATTCTCTGGTCTAAGATAGTTTTATTACCACCCTACCATAAACGACTTCCGTTCCCCATTTCTGATCACGGTGACAAGAGCGCTATCTCCTTTTTCCCACATGGAAAGACCTTCCATGTAGGTGTTCATGTCAGTTACAACATGATCTCCCATTTGCACCACAATATCTCCACCAATGATTCCAGCGGTGTGCGCCGGACGGTCTTCGGAAACACCATCTATGCGCATGCCTTCGCCATCAAAGAGGTAGTCAGGTACAACTCCTAAAGTCACCTTAAAGTCAGGCGTGTTCTCTTGATCGGAATCCTTTGTGCGCAAGAATTCCATGTGTTGATTGTCATTCAAATTGATGACCAATCGCTCAATAATATTGGCCACAAGCATAATACCTTCAAAATTAATTTTGTCTGCATCATCAGATGGACGGTGGTAATCTTCATGTTGCCCCGTAAAGAAGTGAAGCACTGGCAAGTCTTTTAGATAGAACGACGTGTGATCTGAAGGCCCTACACCTGATTCCGAAAAAACGAGATGAAGACTATCAGCATTCGAGGCATTGACCTCATCTTCCCAAACAGGAGAAGTTCCAGAGCCATTCACTGCTAAGGTGTTGCCCTCATTTAGTCTTCCAACCATGTCCATATTCAACATGCAAGTGACCTTGTCCATGTCAATTGTTGGATTGTCACAAAAATAGTTTGAGCCATGCAGTCCAGCTTCTTCGCCAGAAAAGCTAATGAACAAGATATTGTGGTTCAATTCCACATCTCGAAGTCGGCCAGCTAATTCCAACAAAGCACTTACTCCGCTTGCATTGTCATCTGCTCCATTGTGAATAGCCGGTTCGCCTTTATGAAATGAATTCATTGCGCCCCAACCTACATGGTCATAATGGGCACCAATGATGATTGTTTCTTCAGCCTTCTTGTCCATAAATCCAATCACATTGGAACTAGACAGTTTTTTCACTACTGCCATCCCCATTTGATCGCCCTCTTCGTTAGTGTGCTTTTGAATCGGTGGATGAGGCACGAAATCATACGACTGAAAATAAGTGTCATTCACTCCTGCTGGCGTTAATCCCAATTCTTTAAATCGATCTGCGATAAACAACGCTGCTTTTTCAGACCCAACATGCCCGGTTTCTCTACCTTCAAGGCTATCTGAAGCCAAGAACACTAAATCTTCCTTGACCTGCCTACTGTCACGCACTTCATTCATGTCAGAAGAACATGAACTGAATAGAGTTACTGAAAAAACGGTAAAAATGAAAAGAATCGAAATTCGCATGGCCGTTCGTTTATCGTGTATTGACTTTGTTTCCTACTTTCGCACGAAACTAAGGAGTAAGTATCAAATGAAAAAGTATATTCTCATTTTAACCGCATTCGGAAGTCTTATTAGCTGCAGCACTTCTACAGAAAACACTTCAGAGCAATCAACTGAAAAAGAAGTAGTTCAGCCAGATACCGCAAAGGTACAAAGTCTAATCTATCCGCAGGAAAAGCATTTTGCAAATATGAAGCAGCTTACTTTCGGAGGAGACAATGCTGAAGCGTATTGGAGCAGCACAGATGACCGACTTGTTTTTCAAGCTACCAACCCAATTTGGGGCGTTTCTTGTGTTCAGATTTACATCATGAACCTGTCAGACGGAACTCCTGATACCATTCCTCCTTTCATCGTTTCCACTGGATTGGGACGAACAACTTGCTCCTACTTTATGCCAGGAGACACTTCAATTGTTTATGCTTCTACCCATTTGGCAAATGATTCTTGTCCGCCCGTTCCTGAACGAAAAGAAGGACGCTACGTTTGGCCTATCTACGAAAGCTTTGACATTTTCACTGCTGACCTCGATGGAAACATACTTTCTCAACTCACCAATGAGCCAGGTTACGATGCTGAAGCTACCCTCTCCCCCAAAGGAGACCGCATGATCTTCACGAGCACTCGCAGCGGAGATTTAGAACTGTACTCCATGAACATTGACGGTTCCGATGTGAAACAATTGACAAACACGCTTGGTTATGATGGTGGAGCTTTCTTTTCTCCTGATGGAAGCAAAATTGTGTGGAGAGCAAGCAGACCTCAAACGGATGTTGATGTGGCGAAATACAAAGGATTGTTGGCAGAAGGATTAGTTGAACCAACCAATATGGAACTTTACATTGCCAATGCTGACGGTACTGACGCGCGACAAATCACGCAGCTCGGAAATGCCAATTGGGCTCCTTTCTTTCACCCGAGCGGTGAGAAAATCTTGTTCAGCTCGAACCACATGAGCGAAAGAGGATTTCCGTTCAACCTGTTTATGATCAACATTGACGGAACTGGTTTGGAACAAATTACCTTCGACGAAGCATTTGACTCTTTCCCGATGTTCTCTTACAACGGTAAAAAGCTTGTCTTCGCCAGCAACCGAAACAATGGAAGAACACGCAACACGAATCTATTCGTAGCAGATTGGGTAGACTAAAAAAAGATATTGAATCAAATCAAAACGCCGACTCCTGGTGGAAAAAACTGGGAGTGGGCGCTTTTCTGTTCTTCTTAATTAAAGGACTGATTTGGGTTGCAATTGCCGTGATGACCTATCTAGGCTTTGAAAGCTGTTGAACTATTTGAAGAACCGAATGGTCAACGGATACTTGAAAAACTTCCCTTGACTTGCATTGATTGATGCAATAATGGTGGCCACCAGCGATAAAATGGATATGCCAATGGCGACCATCATGATGAGGAATATTCCGAATACCAAAAACGAAATCAGAAAAACAAATACACTACCTACAAGGTAGATAATGAGCGAAACCTGAAAATTCAAGGATTCTTTCGCATGCTCAGAAATGTATTTTGATTCGTCTTTCTTGACCAACCAAATCACCAACGGCACAATGAATCCGCCAAAAAAGGTCCCTAAGTGGGCCAATAAGGCTATGTTGCGCTCATCTGGCGTAGACTGCTGTAGTTCGTCAATATGGTCTAAAGAATCCATCAATTTTTATTCTACTACAAAGTTAAAGCGTTACGAATCCTTTTCTGAACCACTGAGGTTCCATTTCATCACGCTCATCCGAATTTTCACTGTTTTGGAGGCTTTAGCGCATGCACATAGTAGTTCTTGATCTTCACTGGATCAACTCCTTTTCGAAACATCAGCATGGCGCGAAGATTCACCCATTGTACTTTCAAGTAGCTGTTTTCAGCATACTTTCTGGCACTCACCAGCACTTGACCTTTCATTAAATCATGCTGAAAACCGTGAACTTCTGCCCGCTTCATGAAATCATACTCCTCCATCACAACAAAGGTTTCGTCATATCCGCCCAACTCATCCCATAACGCCCTTGTCACATACAGCGTTTGATCTCCTCCTCTAAATGTAAAAATGTTCAGTTTTGTCATCCAACTGTTGAATCTCAAAAGCGGACGATTACTGTCAAATTTGAAGGCATACCCGCCCCTGGCATGGCCGTTTCGAATGCTCTGAAAAATATCTTTGTAAAATGATTTGGGAGGAAAGGCATCTGCATGCACAAACCACAGCACATCACCAGAAGCTTTAGCTGCTCCTAAATTCATCTGAGCTGCCCTCGAAGCGGTTTCAGATTGAAGAAAAATCACCTCCAATGATTGAATCTCTTCAACTGTTCCATCGCTGCTTCCTCCGTCCACAACAATGATTTCGCAGTGATCTATGTCATCGGTTCCTTTCAAATGGTGAACTAAACGACCAATGTTGCCCAATTCATTTAAGGTCGGTATGATGATGCTAATCTTTTGCACTTCCTCCATTCAAAAGCGAAAATGATGATATTTTCGGGATTATTCTAGTCGATTTTGTCGCGATCTTGCCTTAATGAAATCTGCACTTAAAATTACCCTTGGACTTTCTTTGGCAATGGTATTCTTCAATGCCTGCGCCTTGAAGAAAGTCAAGTCAAATGCATCTCCTATTTCACATGAACAGTGGACCACCCTCTTGCAAAAACATGTAGATGATACAGGAAATGTTGACTACGGCGGATTTGTACAAGACTCTACTGCATTCAACAGATACCTTGATTTGCTCAAAGGTCACCACCCAAATGATTCATGGACATCCGATGAACAGAAGGCCTATTGGATCAATGCTTACAATGCCTTTACCGTCAAGCTCATTGCAGACAATTACCCCGTTGCATCTATCAAAGATTTAGGCGGCGCTATTTACAAGGTGAACACACCGTGGGACATTCGGTTCATTCTCATTGAAGGACAAGATTATGACCTCAACAACATTGAACACGACATTCTGAGAGAACAGTGGAAGGATGCGCGCATTCACTTTGCCGTAAACTGTGCTTCTATTTCATGTCCGAAATTGCTCAACGTGGCTTACAGCGCACCAAAACTCGAAGAACAGCTTGATCAAGTAGCATCAGAATTCATTAATGGCGACAAGAATGACATAGAAGAAAATCAAGCCAAAGTCAGTCGGATTTTCAAATGGTTCAACGGCGATTTTACACGAGATAAATCGCTCATAGAATTTATCAATCAATACAGCACAGTAAAACTTTCAGACGACGCTGAAGTTGAGTACCAAGACTACAATTGGGCTTTGAACGGTAAGTAGGGCGACGAGGCTTAAAAGGCTTCTCCAATGGTGAAATAGTACTGCGTGCTGCCTTCCGCTACTCCAACATCCAATCTTAAATTCAGTTTTCGTTCTTCATCAATTCGGAAACGAACACCTCCTCCACCTGCAAGATGCGTGTTCCCAATGTTCCAAACCGAAGGACGGTCGCCTACTAATCCAGCAGAAAGGAAAGCATTCACGCCCCATTTTCGCCAAATATTGCTGCGCCATTCTGTTTGAACAAAGGCCGCCCACTTATCGCGCAACCGTCCTTCATACAGCCCAAGCAAGCGTTTCGTGCCACCCAACATAGC
>CAYGUR010000027.1:0-22146 GCA_964353035.1 uncultured Comamonadaceae bacterium
CACTAGGGTTATGTGCCTTTCTAAAGAGCGCACAGATAAAATACGTCTTATAAAACAACCATTTTCACTTGGTTTTAACCCTAGTATACCCCGCTCCATCCAACCGAGCGGAACGAATGTACATCAGCGCTCTTTCACACCCATCCAAACCAACCGAAAAAACACCCGCAACTTTGTGAACGTTTGAACTGAGTTTGTAGCCGTAGTACAACAAAAAAGCCAGCTACATAAATAGCTGGCTTTTTACTCGAATAGATTTTTACTTAGAGTGTCCCTCTGTTGCCTTGTTCGTGCTCAATGGCCTCAAACAACGCTTTGAAGTTGCCTTTCCCGAATGATTGTGCTCCTTTACGCTGAATGATTTCAAAGAACATCGTCGGACGGTCCAAAACGGGTTTCGTGAACAACTGTAGCAAGTAGCCTTCATCGTCGCGGTCAATTAGAATTCCCAGTTTTTTCAACGGTGCTAGGTCTTCGTCAATTTCACCAACACGGTCTAGTACGGTGTCGTAATACGTTTCTGGAACATACAAGAATTCAACGCCTCTTTTGGTCAGCTCAGTGACTGTTTCAATAATATTGTCTGTTGCCAACGCAATGTGTTGTACACCAGCTCCATTGTAGAAATCGATGTATTCTTCAATCTGAGATTTCTTCTTTCCCTCTGCTGGCTCATTGATTGGGAACTTGATACGCCCATTGCCATTGCTCATCACCTTCGACATCAAAGCGGTGTACTCTGTTGAAATGTCTTTATCGTCAAAACTAATTAGCTGCGCGAAGCCCATTACCTTGGCATAAAACTCACACCACTTGTTCATCTCATTCCAACCTACGTTGCCCACCATGTGGTCAACAAATTTCAGTCCAACCGAAGACGGACGATACGTTGGGTTCCAAGCTCTAAATCCTGGAAGGAAGGTACCCTTGTAGTTGCTGCGCTCTACGAAGATGTGCACTGTTTCGCCGTAAGTATGAATACCGCTGTAAACAACTTTTCCGTGTTCATCGCTTTCTTCTTTCGGCTCCATAAAAGAAACGGCACCTCTTGATGTTGTCTCTTCCCAAGATTTCCGAGCGTCATCTACCCATAGCGCCACCACTTTCACACCGTCACCATGCTTGGCGATGTGTGCGTTAATCGGTCCACCTTCGTCCAAGGGACTTGTTAAAACGAGGCGAATTTTTCCTTGCTCCAAAACGTATGAGGTGCGGTCTTTCACGCCTGTCTCTAATCCGGCATAAGCCAAAGGCTGGAAACCCCATGCACTTTGATAGTAGTGCGCTGCTTGCTTGGCATTGCCTACATAAAGCTCAACGTAATCTGTTCCTAAAAGAGGCAAGAAATCTTCCGCCTGCGGAACAATCTTTTCTAACTGTAATGATGTATTATCTGTACTCATGAGTTCAATTTTTTAGTGCTCATACCAAGAGCGGAAGTAATCAGGATTCTCGATTTCGAGCGCTTGCTCAGTCACCTTAAGCGGACGGAAGGTATCAACCATTACAGCCAATTCAACCGTTTCTTTTTTACCAATACTGCGCTCATAGGCACCTGGATGTGGTCCGTGTGGGATGCCCGCCGGGTGCAAAGTAATCATGCCCTTTTCAATGTTGTTTCGCGACATGAAATCACCGTCCACATAGTACAGCACTTCATCTGAATCAATGTTGCTGTGGTTGTAAGGGGCAGGAATAGCCTCTGGGTGATAGTCGTACAAACGCGGACAGAAACTACAGATCACAAATCCGTCTGTTTCAAAGGTCTGATGAACGGGAGGCGGCTGATGCACACGTCCAGTAATTGGTTCGAAATCGTGAATTGAGAACGCATACGGAAAGTTGTATCCGTCCCAACCTACCACATCAAATGGATGACTCGCATAGACATAGGTATGGAGCGTGTCTTCCTTTTTCACTTTGATGATAAAGTCTCCTTGTTCATCGTGTGTTTCCAATGTACTTGGACCTCTGAAATCGCGCTCACAGAAAGGGGAGTGCTCTAGAAGCTGTCCGAAATGGTTTCGGTACCTTTTTGGGGTATAAATAGGATGGCGCGACTCAGTGATGAACAATCGATTGTCTTCAGTATCAAAGGAAATCTGATAGATCATCCCACGAGGAACAACGAGGTAGTCACCGTACTTGAAAGGAATGTTTCCTAGCAGTGTGCGCAAAGTCCCGCTTCCTTCGTGGATGAAAATAACCTCATCAGAATCAGCATTCTTGTAGAAATACTCCGTCAATGACTTCTTCGGCGCAGCCAAAACAATGGTGCAATCTGAATTGGTCAAAACGGGGATTCGACTTTCGAGATAATCATCTTTGGGCGGAACGGCGAAGCCATTTAAATTAATGGCCTTCATGTTCTTGTCTACTGCAACGCGCGGACTCACATCTACTGATGAAGTCACTTCCTTCACCAGTGTAGGTGGGTGCACGTGATAAAGCAGTGAAGACATACCTGCAAATCCGATGGTGCCAAACAGTTGCTCATGATAGAGCTCCCCGTTGGGTTGACGAAAGATGGTATGTCGCTTGTGAGGAATTTTCCCCAGCTTATGATAAAATGGCATGGATTGAATTTAAAGCATGAATGATTCTTTTCGTTTCAAACGAAGCGTCATTCTGGATTGCGCTTTTGGCGCCGCTTTGGATTGCATTCAAAAAGAACCATAATTTCAGTCTTCTTACAAAGTTACTAAATCACAGCGCACTTCGAAAGAAGTTGGCAAGGCTTTAGGCGAAGTGCGACAGTGCCTTGATGACAGCGCTGCGTTTTCTGCTAGAAACAGGGATTTCTGTGCGGTCTTTCAATACTAAATGTCCGCCATCTGTTTTGATAAACTCAGAAATGTAGGCCATGTTCACCAAGTGTGATTGATGCACGCGCAAAAAACCCACGTCTGAAAGCATCGAATCATACTCTTTTAGGGTGCGCGTAACCAGCACCTGCTCTTTGTCTTTCATGAAGAAAAGCGTATAGCTACCGGTTGATTCACAGCGAACAACGTCTTCCAAGTCTACTACTTTGATTTTTTCTTGGGAGTTGAGCGCCAGTCTTTTTGATCCGCCTAAATTGCTTTGCAGAACGTCCAGCTTGCTTCTTCCTGCTGATTCGGCTTTGTCAACGGCCTGCATAAGTTGATCCGGATCCACTGGTTTGAGTAAGTAGTCAACGGCTGAAAATCGAAATGCCTGAATGGCGTAAGTATCGCTTGAAGTAGTGAAAATCAGTGCAAAATTCACTTCAGGTAAGATTTCCAGTAGGTCGAAACCGCTTCCATCTTTCATTTGGATGTCAAGAAACACGATGTCTGGCTTGGTTTCTTTGATCAAACGAGCGCCAGTTACAACACCCTCTGCTTCTCCTACTACTTCAATTTCTGGACAGTAATCTGCAATGTCGCTGCGCAAACTAATGCGTGCATTCAGTACATCGTCTATGATAATTGCTCGTTTCATACCAATCGGTTTTTCTTCTAACGTAAAGGTGGTTACAATCTTTTGAGGGTGCAAACCATTTCAGGAATCCGTCTTGGGCTGACGTTTATTCGTTCGGAAGCGGCAATCTTATTTCTACCCGTGTGCCTTTTGCGGTTTCGCTGTCGCGAAGGTCAATAAAGGTGATAGTTCCTCCACTGCCTGTGCTGTTCGAAAGCATGGCAAGGCGCTCTTTCGTTACATCCAAACCTGCTGATTTATGGGTTGATCCTGGTAGTTTTGATGCTGCACTCGCTGCTCTTCCTATACCGTCATCTTCAATTGACATCACTAAGGTGCTGTCTTCTTCGGAGATCTTTATACGAATCGTTCCCTTTCCTTTCGGCACAATTCCATGCACAATAGAGTTCTCAGCAAAAGGCTGCAAAATCAAGGGCGGAACGAGTTCTTCAAGCAGTTGATCAGGACAGTCAACCTCCCAATCAAAGCAGTTTTCATGGGTGAATTGTTCCAGTTCGAGGTAGTGCTTCAGGGCTGCCAATTCCTCTTCCATTGGGATTAAATCTTCTCTACTGTTCTCCAGGATTTGGCGCATCAAGCGTGAGAAACGCGACAGGTACAATCGTGCTGTTTTATTGTCTTGGCTTGCAATCAACCCTTGGATGGAGTTCAAGGTGTTGAAGATGAAATGTGGATTCATCTGAAGTCGCAAGGCTTTTTGTTCCACTTCAAAAACGTCACGTTCTAGCCTGAGGCGTTCGCTGCGTTCACGGGCTCTTCGCTTCACATTTCGGAGCACGAGCCAAAAGATGAAGAGTAGGAATAACACGCCGCTAGCAACTAAAGCTAAGGCGAACCATGTTTCCATCCAGAAGGGTGTGAGAATACGAATGATGATGGGACGCGCTTCAGCACAGGCAGCACCTTTCACGCATGCACGTGCGTGCAGAGAATAGTTGCCTGGTGGAAGGTTACTGTAGGAGATGTTGGTGCGATTGCTGAGCGGACTCCAATCTTCATCGCTCCCCACCAAAAAGTGCTGGTAGGTGATGTCTTCAGGGTATTGCAGGTGAATGGCGGTTAAGTCGAAAGACAAGTTGTTCTGTTCGTAGGTCAGCACAAGTGTGTCTTTCGGTTCATTCCAAGATTGCAAGAAGATGTGCTGGGGAAGTTCAGAGAACGGACGGTAAAACAGATGCGGGTCAGTGATGAAGACTTTTGGGTCTTGCGTCACATCCATATTCACTTTCGGGTCATAGATGCTCATGCCGTCTATGGTGCCGAAGATGACTCCTCCACTCTCAGTGCTCAAACAGGCATTGCTGCATGCTTCTAAGCCTTCAAATCCTTCGTCACTTCCATACTGCTCAACGCCAATTAGGTTTCGTTTTTCGTCTAAGAGCCATTGTTCAGCGCCATTGGCGGTACCTAGCCAGAGGTGTCCGCGGCTGTCAATGCAGAGGGAGTAGAGAGCGTACGGACTTTCAACCAAGGACTTTACCCGTTCGAGTTGATAGGTTTCTTGGTTCAACTCAATCTTGCAAATCTGTCCGCCAGCCATACCAATCCACAAGGTGTTGGCGTCATCTACCACCACAGAGCGCACTTCGTTATCGGGTAAACCTTGGTTGGTGTCGAAATTGAGCGTTTCACCACCCGGCATCAGCACTCCAAATCCGTGGGCGCGGGTGCCAAACCAGATGCGGTTTTGCTGGTCTATGGCGAGGTCTGTAATGCGGTCTTCCGAAAGGGCGTTTCCAGACGTGAAAATGCGTGTTGAAGGCTGCAGACCGGGGACGAAGGGCGATAGAATATGGGTGATTCCTCCTCCAGCGGTAGCTACATAGATGCTTCCATCTGATCCTTCTTCAAAAGCCCTGATCCAAAGTCCGCTCAAGCCAGATTCCGCCCCAAGGTTCACGACCGTATCAGGTGTAAAGACAAAAACACCTTGTCCTTCAGTGCCGGCCCAGAGCCACCCCCTGCTGTCAGTGTGCAGTGCTTTTATAGTTCCAGAGTTGAGTACATTGTCTTGCAGAAAACGTCCTCCGCTGAAGTGAGTGAGGCCACGTTCGCTCACCCCCATGATGAGCTCGTTGTTCAGCTGAGCAATAGAGTAGACCTGATCTCCTGGAAGTCCGTTAGCTCTGTCATAATGCGTAAACGGACGCGCACTCAACCGCACCAATCCACTACCAGATGTTCCTAGCCAGACATTGCTCCAAGCGTCTTCAATGAGGCAGTGCACGGCAGATGTTCCGAGGCCTGAACGTTGGTCGTACTGGTCTACGTTGCCTGAGGGCGAAACAAGTAAAACACCATCGTTCTGTGTGCCAAGCGCAACTGTTCCGTCAGCAAGAAATCGCCCATCGAAGACAATTGTTGACACCGAGCCTAGAAGTTTATCTTTCACCAGAGAACCGTTTTCAACTCGTAGCACCCCATTTCCATAGGTACCTACGAGGATGTCACCTGTTGGCGAAATAAAGAATTTGTTGCAGTAGGTATTCGACCCAAACCTGAGTAAGTCCAGTTGCTTCCGATCTTCGCTCCACTTATAAACCCCTTTGTCTGAGCAGGCATATAAAACTTCGTCTTTCACGAGTACATCAAAGATGGTTTCATCAGGCAGGAGCAATTTCCATGGGGCTGAAATTGAGTCAGTTGATTGTGTGTAAAGACCTTGGTTCGTGGCGATGAAGAGCTCTTCATCGTGCAGAAAAAGGGCTTCAATCCTGATCTGGTGCGAAGCGGAAGTGTCAGTGTGCACAATGCGTCCGTCATAGCTACACAGTCCATTGTCTGTTCCAACAATAAGTTCCTCATTCTTGCCGCGAATCAGCGCGGTAATGTGGTTTCCTGGCAGACCATCGCCAGAGTTGATAACTTGAAATTGGACACCATTGAATTTGGCGAGTCCACCGCCTTGGGTGCCTACCCAAAGAAATCCGCGTTGGTCTTGAAGCAAGCTGCTGACCTGAGATTGGGGTAATCCGTCGCGCAGATTGTATTGGTCAATTTGATAGCGCTGAGCAGAAGAATTGAACGCCAGAATAACTCCTAGAAGCAGGAAAGTAGAGCATTTCCAGAATGCATTCATCCTGTTTTCCATGAGGGGGTGTCGAAATTATCTTCTGAGTTTGAGGGTTGTTCCTTCAGAGGGCTCAGTTCCGGGTGTTAAGCCATTCCGTTTGTAAATATTCTTCATTTTCACGCCGTACTTCTGAGAGATGTCCCAGATGGTTTCTCCAGCTTGCACAGTATGTGTGTCAATTTTCGACTGTGAACGTTTCGGTTGAATGTAAATACGAGTGCCTTCTGACGGACTGTGATCTTCGCTGAAATCGTTGTATTTGCGAATTTGCCATGGCATGAGTTCTAGCTCTTGAGCTATGGATTCAGTGGTGTCCCCCGGTTTTCCTATGACATACTTGATGTTGTTGTCACTGAGTTTCACAGCACGGTGATTCACCACTGTTACATCAGGGAGCGTCTCATCTTCATCGTAGTCAGCGCTTGCTTTTCCGCTGTCTTTGCGATTTTTTCGAGCGACTACATCGCCTTTATCACCTTTCAGCGCTTGTTTGTCCAGCTCATACAGTTTATTCTCTTCAATGATTCGGATGAGCAAATCAGGGTATTTCGGATTGGTTGCATAGCCGCATTTTTTCAGTCCTTTCGCCCACTTCTTGTAATCAGTAACATCGTATTCGAACAGAGAAGCATATCTATTACGCAGGAGGAAATCAGAGTGATCATCGAATGATTCGAAGGCGTTTCTGTAGTGGCGAAAGCACTCTCCTTTTTTATCATCATCATGGTAAACCTTCTTGCCAGTCCAGTCGCTATGGCATTTGATGCCGAAGTGATTGTTAGACTTACTGGCCAACTCACTGTTTCCATCGCCACTTTCGAGGATTGCCTGCGCCATGGTTATACTGGCAGGAATGCCGTGTTCCAACATTTGTTTTACCGCTTCATCTTTCCACATATCGATGTACTCAGAGCGCGTCAAACGTTTTCCTTCCGCTTGCGCGAACAAGCTTGTGGAGACTAAAAAAGAAATTAGAACTAGTTTATTCATAACCGAACACATTTCATCGGATATAAAATTAAACGTTGAAAGTGTGGGTTTTCGCCTGTGACCAGACGATTTTAAACAAGGAATTGTTAATGTAGGCCGTCGTAATTCATGACTCTTAGGGTGTCACCTTGTTCCGACATGAAGTACCATTTTCCGGCTTCTTTTCCATCTTTGAAGGCACCAGAGATGCGCAAATTCCCGTTTCGGTGCCAGACATTGTAGTCTCCTGTTTGCACTCCTTCGGTGTATTGATGCACTGACCACAGGCTCCCGTCAAGGTGGTAGCTTTTCCAGAGGCCTTCTTTTTTTCCGTCCACTCTTGACCCCTCAGATAGAATTGCTCCGTTGGTGTAATATTTGACTTCTTTTCGATTCAAAGAATCAGCACCCATGTAGATATAAACTTCATCTGCTTGTCCGTTTTCGAACGTACTTCTCACATCACGTGTTTCGGTTGATGCTTGTGCATTTTGTTCTTCAGTTGATTCGCATGCAAGAAGAAACAATAGACATAAAGTAAGAAAAGAAACCAACCTCATTTTTTCCTGTTGATGGTGTAATGAACAAGTTGTTTTAGCGACTCTTTTGCGTCAGAGTCAGGGAATTCGTCAAGTAAGGTAAGAGCCTCCTCGGAATACTGGAGCATGACCTTGGTTGAATAGGTGAGCCCTTCAGAATCAACAACATACTGAATCACTTCCCGCACTTTTTCAGGATTTTCATTGTGATTTTTAATGATGTTAATGATTTTTTTTCGCTCAGATTTGGTTGACATGTTCAACGCATAAATGAGTGGCAGCGTCATTTTTCGCTCTTTGATGTCAATCCCGGTTGGCTTTCCAATTTTGTCATCAGAACCGTAGTCAAACAAATCGTCTTTGATTTGAAATGCAATCCCCACTTTTTCGCCAAATAAGCGCATTCTTTCTTGAACGTGTTTGTCGTCTTGAACAGATGCTGCACCAGATTCACAACACGCTGCAATGAGCGAAGCTGTTTTTCTTCTGATGATTTCGAAATAGACGTCTTCGGTAATGTTTAGTTTTCGTGCTTTCTCTATTTGAAGGAGTTCACCTTCACTCATTTCACGCACGGCATTGGTAATGATGCGCAGCAGTTCAAACGCATTGTTTTCAACAGACATGAGCAGTCCACGTGAGAGCAAATAGTCTCCCACGAGCACAGCTATTTTGTTCTTCCATAATGCGTTGACAGAGAAGAAGCCCCTGCGGCGGTAGGCATCATCCACTACATCGTCGTGCACAAGCGTTGCCGTGTGCAGCAGTTCAATCATTGATGCGGCTGTGTAGGATGCCTCGGTTACTTCGCCACAGAGTTTTGCAGAGAGAAAAACGAACATGGGACGCATCTGCTTCCCTTTTCGCTTAATGATGTAGTGCGTGATTTTATCAAGAAGAGGAGTATTACTCTTCATGGACTCTTTGAAATGGGTCTCGAAACGACGCATTTCTTCTGAAATCGGGGCTTTTATGTCTGCAACCTTTAACATCTGGCGACCAAATTTAAAGTTTTTCCACAACCAAGATTCCAATTAATACATTGAATACCTAGAAAAAACATCATTTGGCTATCCTATCTTCGTGCAAAATCTTACGAAACTGTCTGTACAATGACTTTAACAATGCGACCTAGAGCCTGGTTCATTACACTCGCTCTTTTGTTTTCAATCTCTCTGAATGCACAGAATTACTGCTCCCATAACGGATGTTCAGGGGTAAAATGCATGGGGATAATCGGATTAGACGAACAACATGACTCCTTTATTCCGCCACCTGCTAATTTTGATCCACAAGGAGAGCGCGACGTGGTTAT
The DNA here is from genome assembly GCA_964353035.1 of uncultured Comamonadaceae bacterium. Taxonomy (GTDB): domain Bacteria; phylum Bacteroidota; class Bacteroidia; order Flavobacteriales_D; family Sanyastnellaceae; genus JAQWQB01. The sequence goes on from CAYGUR010000027.1 coordinate 9,362, forward strand.
TTCGGTAACCTACAACGGATTTACGCCTGCAGCACAAACGGCATTTCAATACGCAGTGGACATTTGGGCTTCATTGATTACATCTGATGTTCCTATTCTCTTTGATGCAACTTGGGAAGACATTTCTGGAAACACGCTCGGTTTTGCCGGGCCCGTGACATTTTTCAGAAATTTTAGTAACGCGCCAGAAGCTGATGTGTACTATCCGGTGGCACTAGCGAATAAAATAGCTGGTTTCGATTTGTATCCTGCTGAAGGAGACATCACGGCTTCGTTCGATAGTGGAACGAACTGGTACTTCGGAACCGATGGAAACCCCGGAGTTGGACAGTATGATTTCGTCACCGTGGTGTTGCACGAGCTAGGTCATGGATTGGGGATGACGGGTTCGCCCTCAGTTAACAACGGAATTGGTTTCTACCAGTTAGATGACCCCATCATCTACGATACGTTCGTAGAAAATGGAGGTGGAACACCAATTTTAAACTATGCTGACAATTCTACTGCTCTTGCAGGCCAGCTTCAAAGCGGGGACCTATTCTTCGCAGGTGCTTCAGCCGTTGGCGGAAATGGAGGTGTTAACCCAGAATTGTACGCTCCAAGCTCATGGCAAGGAGGGTCAAGCTTTTCACATTTGGACGAATCGGTTTTCTCAGTGGGAAATACCAACTCTCTGATGACGCCTTTCATTGCGCAGGGCGAAGCTATCCATACTCCGGGTCCGGTGATTTTGGGTCTGATGGAAGACATTGGCTGGACGGTGAACGAAACCAATGGTGGTTTGTGCTCAGGTTTGAGCATGTCAATTGCTCAAGGTCCATGCGTAGATACAGGTGACGGATTGGGTGAACTTCCAGTTATTGAACTTGAATTCGATTACACAGGAGATTGTTCTGTAGTTGATTTGTGCTACCAAATTGATGGTGGAGGATACGCGTGTTTTGACTTACCAGGATTGGGCATTGACCTTGTAGCAGGTGATTTGTTGAACTTCAACAACTCCACTCCAGGAGCGTTTTATCAATTCTATTTCACCCTTTCAGACGGTTCCACTTCGAGTACGTATTCTTGGACAAATGGAACCTGTGATGGAGGTAGTGAGACTATTTGTGATTGTGCTGGCAACGTGCACGACATAGGTGTGTTGGTATGGCTTGGAGACGGAGCACTTGATGATGGTTCGTATGATTGGAACGGAGTACCTGTGTTCTTCGATTGCCAAACATGGGGGTATGATTGCGGCGATGCCGGAATCACAGATGACCCATTTGGCGTTTGCAACGGAAACCTTCCTCCAAACAATGGCTGTGATGCAGGTGATATCTTCGGTTGTACTGACCCCACAGCATCCAACTACAACCCCAATGCGACCATTGATGATGGCTCTTGTGTCTATGACAGTTGCGATAACTTAAGCGTTGTTACTGTTCAGGGTGAATGCCAAGACACCGGAGACGGTTTAGGACTGTTGCCAGTCATCAACTTTACACCAGATTTCACAGGCGAATGCCTAGTTGAAGAATGGTGTATTCAAGAAAACAATGACGGATTTGTATGCACAAACTTGCTGGACCTGGGTATTAGCATTGGCGCCGGAGACGGACTGAATTACACCAACACCACCCCTGGTGCTACGTATGATTTCTACTTCATCTTAACTGACGGAACAGTCTCTGACGAATACACATGGGTCAACGGAAATTGCGCGAACCAAGAAACCATCTGTGATTGCGCTGGAACAGAGCACACGGTTGGAGTACTTGTATGGCTTGGTGACGGATATTTAGATGACGGCTCTTACCTGTGGAATGAACAACCTGTTGACTTCAATTGTGCTACATGGGGCTATGATTGTGGCGATGGAGATTTGTCTGGCGACCCATTTGGAGTGTGCTTAGGAAACTTGCCTCCAAACAATGGTTGTGATAGCAATGTACTGGGATGTACAGACCCTCTAGCAACCAATTTCAATCCGATTGCAACCATTGATGATGGCTCATGTTTCTACGGCGATTGCGCTGCTGGAACAATGACCCTTGAACAAAACTGTGTCTACAATGAAGAAACAATGGAGATTATTTCGCGCATCCTTGTGAATGCCGAAACCATTGGAGACTGCTTCGTTGAAGAAGTATGTGTTCAAGAGGTTGGTGGTACTGAAACATGTTACAATTTACCTGATTTTGAAATCTTTATCGGAAACGATGAGAATGGAGTGTTCATTACAGTTGACGGCCCAGGAGAATATGTGGTTTACTTCACAACAGCTGATGACATCTCTGAACCGATGACCATCTTCATTGATTGCGATGATGCTGTTCAAGGATGTGGAAACCCATTCGCCTTGAACTACAGTCCGCTTGTTGAAGTGAACATAGAAGCAGAATGTATCTATGATGTGTACATCTGTGACTGCGCAGGAACGCAACACTCAGGAGGTGCACTAGTTTGGCTTGGTGACGGGTTCCTTGATGATGGAACATACCTATGGCAAGACCAACCAGTTGATTTCAACTGCGCTACTTGGGGCTTTGACTGCGCAGATGGCGGTGTGAACAATGACCCGAACGGTGTCTGCGACGGAAACCTTCCTCCAAACAACGGATGTGACAGCAATTCATGCGGTCCTTTAGGATTGACACTTTCTCAGGAAGATTGTATTGACACAGGAGAGGGCGCAGGAATTCTTCCAGTAATCGGATTTGAATTCGCAATCAACGGTGATTGCATTGTTGAGGATATTTGTTTCATTGAAAACGGAGGTGAACCAGTTTGCTTCAACCTTCCAACGCTAACAGATCCTATTATTATTGAAGACGGAGGAACTTTGATTCTTACAAACACAGTTCCTGGCGCAACCTACGAGTTTTATTACACTACATCTGATGGAAGTCAGTCTGGTGTATTCTCATGGGTAAATGGAGATTGTGAAAACGAAGAAACCATTTGTGACTGCGATGGAACTCAACATACCATTGGCGTGCTTGCGTGGCTTGGTGATACTTTCCTTGACGATGGTTCATACGATTGGAATGGTCAACCGGTTGATTTCAACTGTGCTACTTGGGGCTTTGATTGTGGAGACGGTGGTGTGAACAATGATCCGAATGGTGTCTGCGACGGAAACCTTCCTCCTAACAACGGATGTGTTGGTGAGATCCTCGGATGTACTGATCCAACAGCCTTGAACTACAATGCTGCAGCAACAGTGAATGATGGGTCTTGTATCTATGACAACCCTGGATGTACAGATGCATTAGCTTGTAACTTCGAACCAGAAGCAACTTTGAACGATGGCTCATGTAATTATGACTGCTATGGTTGTACTGACCCAACTGCAGACAATTACAATCCTGAAGCAACAATCGACAATGGCAGCTGTACCTATAGTGATTTGGGCTGTACAGACGCCTTGGCGTGTAACTTCGACCCAGAAGCAGAAGTCAATGACGGTAGCTGTAACTACGATTGCTATGGTTGTACGGATCCTGAAGCCGTGAACTATAACGCAGATGCAACCGTTGACAATGGCAGCTGTATCTATGAGGAAATTGGTGGGTGCATCTACATCGCAGCCTGTAACTATGATCCAAATGCTACAGTAGACGATGGAAGCTGCAACTTCGATTGCTACGGATGTACAGATCCAGAAGCAACCAACTATGATCCAGATGCAACCATCGAGAATGGAAGTTGCGTCTATGGCGACATCGAAGGATGTACTGATGATGAAGCATGCAACTACGATGAGTTCGCTACGGTAGACGATGGAAGCTGTGATTTCAGCTGCTATGGTTGTACTGATCCTGAAGCAACGAACTATGATGCAGCAGCTACAATTGACGACGGTAGCTGTATCTACGACATCGAAGGGTGTACAGATCCAGATGCAACCAACTACAATCCAGATGCAACATTGGATGACGGCAGCTGTATCTATGACTGTGAATACCCAACGCTTGAATACACTGTTGTTGAGTGTTCTGATGATGAAGATGCGTTCTACTTTGTGGAAATAGTGATTTCTGACCTAGGAAACGGAGCTCCGTACACCATTTCCAACGATCAAAATGGAGATGAGGTGACCTTGAACTTTACTGGTACAATTCAAGTGGGACCATTCAACGAAGGTGAGAACGTCTTGTTGACTGTTTCGTCAGACCAAATGACCAACTGCGTCATTACCTCACCAGTGCTTAGTTGTGACGTAGCAGTAGCAGAGATGAATGCTGGAGCAGTTTGGGAAGTTTATCCGAATCCGGCCAATGAGTGGCTGACCATTAAAGGAACAACGTCTGAAACGGTTTTCGTTGATCTGATAGACGTGACCGGACAATTGGTGAAACAAGTTCAACTGAAAACAGGCAACATTGAAAATAGAATGAGTGTTGCAGATGTGGCAAGTGGAGTTTACTTCATTCGTTTGAACTATGCTGACCAAGTTGTTACACAAAAAGTGACCGTTCGTCACTAAGAAAATAGAATCCATTAAAACCCCGATAGGCCCGCGCTTATCGGGGTTTTTTTATGCGAAATCCAATTAAAATCACTTCTTGATGTGCAATAATTCAAACTTTCGGCATCTTCCTTCATGCAATTCCTATTTTTGCAGGAAAGCATATTGAATGATCAAATCAATGACCGGCTACGGAAAAGCCGAAGCCACTATTGGAAGTCGCAAATTCACGATTGAACTTCGTTCGCTCAACAGCAAACAATTTGACCTGAATGTAAGAATGCCTTCTGTTTACAAAGAGAAGGAAATGAAGCTCCGAAATTGGCTTGGAAACGAAGTGGTTCGAGGTAAAGCTGACCTAGGTATCTTCTATGATGCTGATTCTACTGAAAAGCGCATAACGCTCAACAAACAGCTCATTCAAGCATACCATGAAGACATGCGGGAAGCGGCAGACGGAATTGGGCAGTCAGATGTTGATTACATGTCGCTCATTATGCGTATTCCAGATGTCCTTCGTCCCGAAAAGGAAGAAATGAATGAAGAAGAGTGGGGCGAAATCATGAAGTTGATCAAGGAAGCGAACCAAATGTTCCAAAGCTATCGTTCGCAAGAAGGAGACGGACTTCAAGTTGATTTCGAAGCACGGATCAAAACCATTATGGACTTAGATGCCAGCCTAGACGCTGCTGTAGATGAGCGCATTAAGCGAATCAAAGATCGCATTAAAAGCAATATTGACGAGGTCATTGAGCCAGGCAAGATTGACCAAAACAGGTTTGAACAAGAGGTGGTTTACTACCTTGAGAAAATTGACGTCACAGAGGAACGAGTTCGATTAGCTGCGAACTGCAATTACTTCATTGAAATCCTCAGAAATGGCGATGCGCAAGGGAAAAAGCTAGGTTTCATCGCTCAAGAAATTGGAAGAGAAATCAACACCTTGGGAAGCAAAGCGAACGATTCCGACATTCAACGTGTTGTAGTGCAGATGAAAGACGAATTAGAGAAGATTAAAGAACAAGTATTAAATGTCCTTTGATAAACCCTCAGGCAAGTGTGTGATTTTTTCAGCCCCTTCTGGCGCTGGGAAAACTACGATTGTGCATTACTTATTGCAGCAGGAACTTCCTTTGGAGTTCTCCATTTCTGCCACAAGCAGACCTCCTCGTCCGGTTGAGCGTGATGGAAAAGACTACCACTATATGTCGGTAGAACAGTTCAAAGAACGCATCGAAAAAGGTGATTTTGTGGAATGGGAAGAGGTGTATACCAACCAATTCTACGGCACACTGAAGTCGGAAATCCAACGCATTTGGGCGAAGGGGAAACATGTTATTTTTGACGTAGATGTGGTTGGAGGTGTCAATCTCAAAGCGGCCTTCGGTGAGCAGGCATTGTCTGTTTTTGTGAAGGCACCTTCAATTGAAGCATTGGAAACACGACTTCGAACCAGGGCCACAGAAACGGATGAAAGCATAGCACGAAGAGTTGCGAAAGCGGAAAAAGAGATGGCCTATGCAGATCAGTTCGATTTCGTTTTAATCAATGATAATTTAGAGCAAGCCAAAGCGGAGGCCTTTGAACGCGTGACTCAATTTTTAAGCAAGTGAAACGCGTAGGACTCTATTTCGGCACATTCAACCCTATTCACATTGGACACCTTGTGATAGCGAATTACATGGCTACACACACTGACCTTGACGAGGTCTGGTTAGTCGTAACGCCTCACAATCCGCTTAAAAACCGGAGTGATCTATTGCCAGACAATCATCGACTTCAGATGGTTAGATTGGCTATTTTGGACAACAATAGGTTGAATATAAGTGATGTAGAGTTTGGGCTTCCCCAGCCGAATTACACCATCAATACCTTAGATCAGCTGCGCGAAAGTCATCCAGACACAACCTTTGTGCTGATTATGGGCGAAGATAATTTACGAGGACTACACAATTGGAAGTCGTATGAGCGCATTCTCGAAGAGTTTGACCTCTTTGTTTATCCGCGTGCTCACACAGATGGAGAGCAGCTTTCGCATGAAGCTCCAGTGATAGATTTGGCGCGTGTGACCATTTGTGAAGCACCGATGATTAAAATCTCTTCGACCTTTTTAAGGAACGCCATAAAGACCCAAAAAGACATTCGTTACTTGGTTCCTGACAAGGTAATAAACTATATCAGCAATAATTATTTGTACGAAAAGTAGCAGATAATCAGTTAGTTAAGATATTTTTTCAGCAGCGTGTTCAATTTTGGCACGCTGCTTGCATTTTGGGTAAATGAGTTTAACAATTAAAACCAAATGCCATGAAAGAATTGAAAAGAAAATATATGGCGATGAAGCGCCAAGCGATCGATTTAATGAAGACAGGAAATATTTCTGCTTATCTCGCGAAGCTTCAGGAGGTGAATGACCTCAAATTCCAAATGATTCAAATAGCTGCTAATCACTGATTAGTAAGGTTCAAATAGGTTAAAGGTTGGAAAAGCCCTGGTAGACATGTTCTCCAGGGCTTTTCTTTTGCCCTTGATATTTGAATGTTGGACGAACGAAAGCGCTCGTGCCTGACTGATATCTCATTCACAAATTGCTTCCCAACGTCTACAAAGTCAATGTTGGGCGTATGAAATTTGTTCCGAGCTTCGCCTAGGGAAGGGGAAAGTGCTAATCCTAAGGTATGTCCCGGTCGCTGCAAAGCAATCAGAACGAAGTTTTCCTTATTCGAAACTTAGCACAAACGCACTTTGTTTTCGGAACTAGGCAAATAACCTGTAACTTTTATGAACTGCTGTCCGTCACACCTATACACAGCCTGATACTGACACATGACCGTTGCTGAATACAACATATGCGTCGACAATTTTGCCGATAACCTCTTTCGCTTCATCTTCAAAAACTTGAGAGATGAGGAGCAGGCGAAAGATGTGGTACAAGATACGTTCACCAAACTCTGGTTGAAGGTAGACGATGTGAATTTTGAAAAAGCAAAATCATACCTATTCACTACAGGTTACAGAACAATGATTGATTGGATTAGAAGAGAGAAAAAGAACGCTGATTTTGAGCAGGTGTCTGAAAGCAGACTCTCTACTGATCGTCAATATTCTGATCTACAGGAAATTCTACAAGAAGCCCTCGGCAAATTGCCAGAAATACAGCGAAATGTAGTTCTCTTGAGAGATTACGAAGGATACAATTACAATGAAATTGGTGAAATTACCGGATTGAACGAGTCTCAAGTTAAAGTCTATATCTACCGTGCCAGAGTGGCTCTAAAGAATTACCTCGTAAGCATGGAGAACCTATTATGAACATCACAAAGAACAATTACGAAGCCTACATTCTAGACTATCTAGAAGGACAACTTTCTGACGAAGGGAAGGCGGAGCTATTTCGTTTTTTGGATGCACATCCTGATTTGGCTGCTGAGTTTGACGTAGACCTCGATGGTTTGCCGCACAGTTCAAATCAAGCTTCTGGAACTGACTTTCCTGAATTGAAGGCTGCGCCGAATGAAATGCCCAAACTCATTGATGAAAAACTGGCTGCAGCACTTGAAGGAGATAGTGAATTTCCCATCTCATCTGGCAATGTCCTTCTGGAAAAACACTGGAAGGCGATGCAGCTTACGAAGATTCCAGTAGAACTCGTTTCCATCGGTTCGAAAGATGCTTTAAAAGTGGCAGAGGCCGAAGATCAGCAGACGTGGCTCGCAGCAGTGGCTGAAGGCGACGTTGCTGATGGTCCGCTGAAAACAGCTGCGTTGAATGATGCCCACTTGTCAAATGAAATAGCCAACTTGAAGAAGGCCGTTCTGGTGCCAGAAACAGTGAAGTTTGGCGATTTAAGTGTGTTAAAGCGAGAGCCGAAGGTGGTTCCGTTGTTTGCTCCTTTCGTGAAATATGCAGCCGTAGCTGCGGCTTTTATTGCAGCTATTGCCTGGTTTAGCTTGGCAGATAACAGCGCAGAAAGTTCACTTTACCAAGCCTATAACGGCGGGGTGAATAGCTCAAGAGCAGTGGTGAACACCGTCGAAGAGACAGATGAACAAGTGCAACAAGAAAGTGCCTACGACGTGTATTTTGCAAATCAACCTGCTGCTAAAACAGAAACGACGGCACGTCCCAAAGTGAATGTGAGCTTCGCGAAGCAGATTCAACCAAAGCAGATTCAGCTGGATTATCAAACTTCAGGTGAAATTGCTTCAATCGTAGGTCCGAGTGCTGCGAACAGTGGGAATGCGCCTGCAGAAATTTACACGGTGAGTGCACAGAAAACGTATCAATATGTTCCGATCAAAGAGTTTGTGATTGGAAAAGCGAAGAGCAAGGTATTGGGCGAAACCCAAGCGCAGTCAGAAGAAACGTTTGTAAGAGCTTTGACAGATAAAATTGAGGAATCAATTCAAGAGAGGAACTCAAGTAAGTTTCAAATTCAACTGCCAAATAAGAAGAAAGGACAAAAGTTCTATTTCAAGCTAGGCAAGTTGGAAATCAATCAACCTTCAGGTGTTGTTGAACTCGTTCATGGTTCTGGCAATGCCAATCGTTGAAAAGGCCAGAATTGCTTTTGAAGAACGCTCAATGCGCTCTGCTAGTCCCTTCGATTCCGTTTCGTCCCATTTACCAAGCACATAATTGACTTGGCTGCCTTTGTTGAACTCACTGCCAATACCGAAGCGCAATCGCGCATACTTGGTTGTTTGGATGAGTTCTTGGATACTCTTTAATCCGTTATGGCCACCATCGCTGCCTTTTCCGCGCAAGCGAAGCGTGCCGAAGGGAAGGGCTAAATCATCAGTGATCACCAGCAGGTTCTCAATGTCAATTTTTTCTTTGGTCAACCAATAACGAACAGCCTTCCCACTGAGATTCATGTACGTGGAAGGCTTGAGCAGAATAAGGGTTCTTCCCTTGTGCTTCAGTGTTGCCACATCACCGTAACGGTCTGGGCTAAAAGTAATATTGGACGCCCCGGAAAGAGCGTCCAATATTTCAAAACCTATGTTATGTCTCGTAAACTGGTATTCAGCACCAGGGTTTCCGAGACCAACGATCAAATACTTCATGGCTTACGCCTCAAATATGATTATTCAGCTGCAGTTTCTTCTTCTGAACCTTCTTCGCCATCATCGTCACTTTCTTCAGCACTAGATGCAGCAGACATTGCAGCACGTGTACGCTTGATAGCAACTACTACGTCAGACTCACTCTTCAAAATGGTGAAGCCATCCATAGGGATTTGACGAACACGAATCACATCTCCAATGTTCAGATTGGTAATGTCAACGTTCACATACTCAGGAATTGCATTTGGCAATCCGCGAAGTGGAAGACGACGGTAGTTTGTAGCCAAACGTCCACCATTTCTAACTCCTACAGAGTTTCCAATCGGACGAACAGGGATGTTTACTGTCACTGGTTTGTCTTCGAACAATTGCAACAAATCAATGTGCACAATCTTATCCGTTACCGGGTGAAACTGCATGTCTTTCACAATACATGGATACGTTTTTCCATCAACTTCAAGGTCAATTTGGAACACGTCCGGATTGTAAACTAACTTTTCTACAGGGACAACACCAACGTGCAAATGCACTTGATCTTTTCCTCCGTATAGGACTGCAGGAATTCGTCCTTCTTTGCGCAATACTGCGGCATCTTTACTCCCTACGTTCTCTCTTAGAGAACCGCTCAATGATGCTTTTTTCATTTGATTAATTTATGAGATAAGAAATTGTGAACTGATTGATTCGTTGTTGGTCAAAGCGCTCATCACGTTTGCAAACAACGGTGCTGTATCGAGCACCTTAATTTTATCTGTAGGTTTTCCTTCTTTTAAAGGAATACTGTTGGTCACTATAAGTTCTGCCAATGAAGATTCTTGAATGCGCTCATAAGCTGGTCCACTCAAAATAGGGTGGGTACAAATAGCGCGAACAGAATTTGCTCCTTGTTCCATCATCATGTCAGCTGCCTTCGTTAGCGTACCAGCTGTGTCACACATATCGTCAATGAGTACCACGTCTTTTCCTTTTACATCACCAATCACGGTCATGCTTTCTACCTGGTTTGCAACTTTGCGCTGCTTGTAACAAATGGCAAGATCTACTGAGAGGAATTTCGCGTAAGCGTTAGCTCTTTTCGTTCCTCCTGTATCAGGTGTGGCAATAACCAGCTCTGGAACATCTAGATTTTGAAGGTATGGAAGGAAGATGGTTGAAGCGAAAAGGTGATCTACGGGCACTTCAAAGAATCCTTGAATCTGGTCTGCGTGAAGGTCCATGGTAATCACACGGTCTACCCCTGCTGCAGTCAAAAGGTTTGCTACTAACTTTGCTCCTATGGCAACTCTAGGCTTGTCTTTTCGGTCTTGTCTAGCATAGCCGAAATAAGGCATAACGGCAATGATTCGTTTCGCGCTAGCTCTTTTTGCCGCATCAACCATGAGCAAAAGCTCCATTAAATTGTCTGCGGGAGGAAAGGTTGATTGAACAATAAAAACATCTTTACCCCGAACAGTTTCTTCGATTGATGTTTGGATTTCGCCATCACTGAATTGCTGCACGTTCTCCTCTCCAAGGGATGTGCCATATTCCATAGCAATGTCCTTCGCCAAATATCGAGAAGCAGTTCCTGATAAGATTTTTACATTGTTGTTCATAAGACCTCTACTAAAAAGGGCTGCAAAGGTAGCTAGAATCGATGGCTTTTCAAACAGCAAAAAAAATGGCCTACTAAGTTCACACACAATGTGCTAATACGAAAACGTTTTATACATTTGGCCTATCTGAAATAGAGGCTGGGAGACTAGTCTCGTCATTGGCTCCAACGGGGGCTAACTGGCAAAGACCACCTAATGTGGTTAAGGTTATCTGATTAGTTAGTTGAGAGCCAGGGTAGTACTTGGCTCTTTTCGTTTTTAACTATCCATCCAAAGTTTGAATTCTCGCGTGCGCTGTCTGCTGACAACTACCTCCTCACCAGCATTTGGTTGTGTATGAAGCAATAAACGGTTATTGAAGTATGCTTCCATGCGCTCAATACAACCAATGTGAATGAGAAACTTCCGATTGATGCGAAAGAAGTCGTCTGGATTGACTTCTTGCTCCAATTCATCCAAGGTCTGATCAATGATAAAACGTTGATTGTCTTTGGTGACCAAAAAAGTGGTGCTGGCTTCGCTCAAGAAAAAAGCAACATCATCTACAGAAACAAAGCTGAGTTTGTTTCCTACTTTGATTAAAAAGCGCTTACGAAAAGTACGCTTATCAGCCATGAGTTTCATTAACGTTTGAACATCAGATTCTTGGCTACTTTGTTTGAAATGACTTTCGTATTTCAGCATCGCATCTTCCAACTGCTTCTCCTCTATTGGCTTCAAAAGGTAGTCTACACTATTGACTTTAAAGGCTTTTAGGGCGAATTCGTCATAGGCGGTTGTAAAAACTACCGGACAATTCACCGTTACTTTCTCGAAGATTCGAAAGCTCTGTCCGTCTGCTAGTTGGATGTCCATAAATGCCAAATCAACTTTGTGCTTCTCAAACAGTTCGCACGCCTCTTCAATGCTGTCTGCTGTGCCAACGATATCTATGTCTTCGCGCAGTTCAGTCAAAAGTCGAATGAGCCTTTTCACTGCTGGAATTTCATCTTCAATGATCAGTACTTTCATAGCTGTTGATTTGGAGAAGCGGTAAGGTGACAGTATAGTGGGTGTCTGTTTCTTTGACCGCAATGCGTTTGTCGCTGACCAATTGGTAACGGTTGTCTATGTTTTGAAGTCCTGTGCCTGTTGACGCCTCTTCTTGGTCTTTGAGTTGTAAATTGTTTTCTACCACAAGGTTGTTTTCAGGCGTGCTCCAAATATGGATATGAAGCGGTTTGCGAGCTGAAACCACGTTGTGTTTAATGGCATTTTCAATGAGCAGTTGCAAGCTCAGTGGAACAATGTAGTGATTCATTGCTGATGGAGTAAGTTCCATTTCAATGGACAGATTCTCACCAAATCGTGTTCGCAAGAGAAAAATGTAGCTTTCAACACAGGTCAACTCATCCTTGAGTGTTATGACTTCTTCATCTTTTAGCTCCAGAATACATCGATAAACTCGTGATAAATTCTGGACGAAATCAACAGCTTTTTTTGGTTCTTCCGGAATGATAGAAGACAAGGTATTCAAGCTGTTGAACAAGAAATGTGGATTCACCTGACTTTTTAAAAGACTCAACTGACTTTGAAGGTTTTCTTTCCTCAGCTGCTCTGCTTCTGTTGTTGCCAGTTGCCATTTCAAGGAGGCCCAAGCTGCTTCATAAATCGTCACTAAAAAAA
>CAYGUR010000028.1:0-21673 GCA_964353035.1 uncultured Comamonadaceae bacterium
ATTCATCCGCACACTGAACTGCGCTTTATTAGTCCAGAAATTGGTCATGGCGTAGTTGCAACACAATTTATTCCTAAAGGCACCATAACTTGGGTTTTAGACAAGTTAGACCAGAGATTTTCACCGAAACAGTTTGAAAAGTTCGAGCCCATTTACCAAAACATCCTTGAGTATTACACCTTTCGGAACGGAGACGGTAAGCTCATTCTGTGCTGGGACAATGGCAGATTCGTAAATCACAGTTTTAGCTCAAACTGCTTGAGTACCGCCTATGATTTTGAAATTGCCATTCGCGACATTCAACCAGGAGAGCAATTGACAGATGATTATGGCTATTTGAACATTTCTGCACCCTTCAGGGGGATTGACGAAGGCACCAAAAGAAAGGTTGTTTATCCAAATGACCTCCTGAAGTACCACCATAAATGGGATCAACAAATTGCAGAAGCTTTTCCACTCATCAACAGCGTAAAACAGCCACTTGATGAATTAATCTCTTCGAAAACGAAAGCTAAAATTACAAAAGTGATTGAGGGAGAAATGGAATTGGAAAGCATTCTAAACAACTATTGTTCGCAGGTTTGAAATTCAATGTGACGTCGACCTAGTTTTCACGTCCAATGATTGAAAATAAATAGATCGACCTATTTATCGCAAAAACTAGTCAAGCAAACTTTATTCTATTAATTTCGCACTTCGAAACTTTACCCAAATAACGATGAACAAAAAATACACTACCCTAGGACGCCTTTTCATGGCGACAATCTTTACTGCCTCAATGGCTTTCTTCTCTTCATGCGGATCTGACGCTGAAAAGACGATGCAAGACGGAGCAGACGAAGCTAAAGATGCAGCACAAGAAATGGTTGACGAAGCCGGAGAAGCTATGAATGACATGGCTGATGAGGCTGGAGAGATGGCCGATGAAATAAGAGAAGATATGGAAGGCATGGACAGCATGGATGCTGACATGACCTTTGCTGAAGGCTCTGCCGAAGCAACTCTTGCTGATTTCATTGCGAATGGAACTGGAACAACAACTATTGTGTTGGATAAAATCCCATTCGAAGGCGAAGAGCTTTCTGCTGAAGGAAAAGAGCAACTAGATCACATTGCTGAAATTCTGAAAGCACATCCAGATTTAAAATGTGAAATTCAAGGGCACACTACAAAAGCGAAAAATGCTGTTGGAGCAACTACAAAGAAAACGGCTTCTGGTGTACGTGCTTTGTGGGTGAAAACTAAACTAAGCCTTCGTGGAGTAGACGGTGACCAATTGGAATCAAACGGTTACGGAGGCGAGCAGCCAATGCCAGGCGTTGACCCTGAAGATGAGTCACAAAAGCGTCTTGCACTTGTGATGACGAAGTAATTCTCAAAACATTTAAAAAAATAGGGAATGCTGCAAAGTGTTCCCTTTTTTTATGTCCAAAATTCGCTTCCCTATCTTTGCTGAAATGGAGAACAAAAGCAACTACAAGCCCATCAACTGTTCTAGTTATGATTACTTGGAACTCCATGCCATGCGTAAAACATTGCTGAACATTTCGCTCTCCTCCAAAACGAACAGTGAATACAAGGTTCAAACGCGAATTTGTGACCTTCGTGCCATTGACGGAGAAGAGTTTATGTACTTAGAGAATGGTGAAAAGCACCGTTTAGATACGCTTATTTCAATTACACCCGTAGAATGAATTTTTCACTTCCCTTTCGTTACCTAAACTTGCCCTTTATCTTGTTTATTCTTGCCCCTCTTTTTTCATTGGCACAGGATCAACAATTACTCGATTTTCTCAATGGCATTCCAGAAATAGAAGTGAAACCTTGCTTGCTACCTGATGGATATACGTCGGCCTATACGCTGTACATCACTCAACCGCTTGATCACAATGCACCTGAAAAAGGAACCTTCAAGCAGAAAGTTTTCCTTTCTCACATGCATCAAGATTCCGCCATGGTGATTGTGACTGAAGGCTACGACAGAAAGTACAATCGGATGTTTGAATTGACTGAAATGCTCGGTGCAAATCAGTTGGACGTTGAACATCGATTTTATGGCGAAAGTATGCCTGAGACACTGAATTGGGAGTATTTAACCATTGAACAAGCCACTTTTGACTACCATCACATTCACGAACTGTTCAGCGATTATTACGCCAACGCTTGGGTGAGCACAGGTATTTCCAAGGGCGGACAAACCTCCATTTTCTATCGTTATTATCACCCTGAAGATGTCAAAGCGGCCGTTCCTTATGTGGCGCCAATTAATTTGGCCTTGGAAGACAAACGTATTTACAACTTCTTAAACAATGTAGGTACGAAAGCATGTCGGAATGAGATCAAACGCGTTCAATTAGAACTATTTGAAAACAAAGAAGAAGCTCTTTCCTACCTTCGTTTTTATGCCAAAGGGGCGAAACTAACTTTCGAATCACACAAAAATGGTTTGGAAGCCGCTTTTGAATTCGCCGTCTTGGAATACCCTTTTTCGTTTTGGCAATGGGGGCATAAATGCGAAGACATTCCGAAAAAAGGAGCTTCAATAGAGACCTTGGTCAACTATCTTTTGGAGGTTTCTGGAATCGACTTCTTTAGCGATAGAGACATTGAATACTACGCCAGTCACTATTATCAATGTGGCGCTCAATTTGGCTACTATGGCTACAATCCAATGGGTTTCGAAAAGTACCTTACCGCCATTGAATGGGACGAACAAAATCACCCTTCAGCGATTTTTATGCCTGAAAACACAACCATTACCTTCGATCCAGAATTGGTGCAGAACGTGTACAATTGGACACAGGAATACGGAGATCAAATGATTTATATCAATGGCGCTAACGACACCTGGAGTGCTACCGGTGTTCCTCCATCAGATAAAGTGGATGCCTTGTGGTTTATTCTAGAAGGTGAGTCGCACGGAACAGCGCGAATAAAAAACATGAGCGAAGCGCAGAAACGAACACTGTTCAAAGCCCTCCGCTATTGGATGTCGGAATAATGTGTTAATTCCAATAGTTTTTGGTGATACTTCGGTGAAACTCCACCTTTACATTTGCTCAAAATAAGACCAATGAGATTTTTTGTGCTCTTCCTTTTCTGCTTGACCAACATGGTTTCTAGTGCTCAGTTTGAAATGGAGTCCTTTTTCCAAGACGCAGATAAGTTTTTCAAATCACATGTAGAAGGTGATCGCGTAAACTACTGGAACGCCAAAAACGATCAGCAATTGATGTCGCTCATCAACCGCATTGGAAGTGCTGACCTGCGTGCAGAAGATGTAGGAACTCAAAAAGCCTTTCGAATTAATGCTTACAATCTCCTAGTTATTTCTGGGGTCTTAGAGACGTATCCCGTGGAAAGTGTGCAAGACATTTCGGGCTTCTTCGACGAAAAGAAATACTTGGTTGCGGGACAACTTATGACATTAAACAGTCTAGAAAGAGATTTCATTCTAACTGATGGGGACCCACGAAGCCATTTTGTGCTCGTTTGTGGTGCTGTTGGTTGTCCGCCCATCACCAATTTCGCCTACCGTCCCATCACCCTTGAACGTCAGCTAGACAATCAAACGTACAAGGCATTGAATGATCCAAACTTCCTTCGTCTCAGCGATCAAGGTATTCAAGTTGAATTGTCGCAGATTTTCAAATGGTACGCAGATGATTTCGGGAAGAACAAAGCTGAGCGTATCGCCTTTATCAATTCCTTTCGGGAACAAAAACTACCAGAAGGTGTGGCAGTGAGCTACTATCCATACGACTGGTCTTTGAATTCACCCCCTATTAATCTAGGTGATACGGATGTGGAAATAGGCAACAACGCCATCCGGTATGTCGTTTCTTCAACCATACCCAAGGGCCATACAGAAACAAAAATCTTCAACAACCTCTATACACAAACAGTTGGCAGTGAACCTGACGGAAATAGGTCTACTTTTTTCACATCACAAATATCTTCGCTCTATGGAGTGAGCAACACCTTCAATGCAGGGGTAGAACTGCGTTACAGAAGGGTATTAAACAGTTCTCTCCCCTCCTCTTCAACAGATGTTTTTAGCTCTAATGACATGCAGTTTAGGCAAGGCATCACTACCATTGGTCCGAAAATCAGATGGGCGCCTGTGCCGAAATGGGGCAACTTTTCCATCCAAAGCACCTTGTGGATTCCACTTGAAAACGACCTTGAGGGAGTGTATGACCAGGGAGAAAACAATAAAATTTATGCTGATTGGAACAGTCCGACCTTTTGGACACAAATTTTCAATGATTTTTCGTTAGGATCGAACTTTTCACTTTTCACAGAAGTTGATTTTCTCTGGGAGGACTTAGGAGGAAACGATGATGATTTCAATCGCATCTCTACTCCAGGGACGCTCATTCTCAGCTACTTTCCCAATCCGAAAACAACCATTTACGCGCTTGGCGGCTTCTCCCCATACTACCTAGATGAATTTGACTACTTCTATCAGGCAGGCACCGGGCTGAAATACCAGTTCACGCGCAAGTTCGAATTGGAATTCTTGTATACGCACTTCAGAAATCAATTTCTACTAGACAGCAATGGAATGGCTTCAACCCTTAACTTTGGCATTAGATTCAACACCAATTGATGTATGCCCTCCAAAGGACTATGTGCTTTTATTTTCTGCCTTGTCGCCTTCGTCCTAAACGCCTCTGCGCAAAACCAAGTTGACCGAATAGAGATCAAAGGGCTCAATCGCACCAAACAATCATACATCGCTCATTTTCTCAGCTTGCATGAAGGTGATACGCTGTCACAGCCGCAGATAGAGGACGATCTGCAACAGCTTAAAAATCTTTTAATGGTGACGAATGCGACTGCGGAAGTAGTGCTCAGAAATGACTCAACCCTGGTAAGATATACCATTGAAGAGGCACTTACCTTCTTTCCAATCATCAATTTCGGAGGAATCAAAGAGAATGTATGGTTTCAAATTGGAGTGAAGGAACAGAACCTAGGGGGAAGAGGCATACAATCGATTGCTTACTACCTGAACAACAACGGCTTAAGCAACGGACAAATCTATTTACGCATTCCTTATTTGAATGGCACACGGTGGGGACTTTCTGTGAACCTTCAGCGGTGGTCATCTCCTGAACCATTGTTCTTTGACGGACAGCGTGTGAATTACACATATTCCAGTTCTATTGCCGGTTTGGGCATCATTCGAGAATTCGATTATCAGCACACGCTTGAGTTGGGTGGTGGCTATTTTGTAGAGAATTATGCGCGTCAAGAAAGCGACTTGATGAATTTAGACAACTTCGCCCCGCGAAACGCGCGCATTCCAAAGACCATAGGTAAACTGACGCACCACTTCGGAAGAATGAACTACCATTGGTTCTACTTAAACGGCTGGGATACTGAGCAATATGCTCAGGTCATCAACGACCTTACTTTAGACAACGAAGCACTTTTCTTGATTTACTGGACCAATCTCCGCTACCTTAAAACGGTGGGGAAGCAACAAAAATGTAACCTCGCTTTCCGAGGAAGAATAGGCATTAGTAGTAACGGAGATACGCCTTTCGCCCCCTTTGTAATTGACAGTCAAATGAACATCCGTGGGGTGGGCAATCGAATCGACCGAGGGACTGCCACGGTAGTGCTGAATATTGAACTTCGTCAAACACTGAAAGACTATGGAGACTGGGCACTTCAAGGAGTGCTCTTTTCTGATGCAGGCACTTGGAGGCAACCCGCAGGCGAACTATCTGACCTGCTTCAAAATGAAAATTTCGTCCATTTTTATGGTGGCGGATTGCGAGGGATTTATAAAAAAGCGCACAACGCTATTCTACGCATAGACTATGGATTTGACGTGTACAACATCGGGAACAACGGACTCGTAATTGGACTAGGCCAGTACTTCTAATCGTAAGGATTTAACTTTCAGAGTTAACCATTTTTCCATTCTTTGCGTTAACTTAGAAGAAGGAAAACTTATTCAATTGAAGCTGAAGCCACTAATCTTACTCATCTCTGTGGTCCTAATTGCACTTTCTAGCTGCAAAAAAGACGAAGAGACGGTGTTCGAAAACA
Organism: uncultured Comamonadaceae bacterium; assembly: GCA_964353035.1. Lineage (GTDB taxonomy): Bacteria > Bacteroidota > Bacteroidia > Flavobacteriales_D > Sanyastnellaceae > JAQWQB01. Next base: position 6,067 of record CAYGUR010000028.1, read on the forward strand.
ACACCATTCCTGACTATGATGAAGTTCCAACCATATTGGTTCAGAACTACATCAATAGGTTGTTCATTGACCTTATCGGACGTGAGCCCGTTGATGTTGAAATGGACAATGAAGTTGCGTTTCTAGAGGAAAACGACCTTTCAGGAGCTGCACGTCAAACCCTGGTTGATAAATTGATGTTTGATGATACCTTCATTGAAGGAGACAGCTCATACAACCACGCGTATTACCAGCGTATTTATGAATCTGCTAAAGCCCGAATGATTGAAGGCGCTTCTGAGGCTGCCATTCTGGAAGACTACAATATTTTGTTCGGGCAAGCCTACGCAGATTCTGTGAACGGAAATTTCACCTCGTATGAATTGAATAAAACAGCTTACGAGAAGCTTCAAGCAGTGATGGACAGTCGCATCGAACTGCGCGAAGGTGAAATCACCATTGATGAAATGTTTCGACGGTTGATCAACAATCAGATTTATGATCAAATCAACATGAACAGCTTCAACTTTGTGAATGCGACGTTTGATGATTTGTTCTATCGTTTTCCAACCACAGAAGAGTTTGAGAATGCCTACCAAATCATTGATGCGAATCAAGCTGGGGTAATTTTCGGACAAGTGGCACAGAACAAAGCAGAGTATTTAGACATTCTCACCACCACGCCAGAATACTTTGAAGGGATGATTCACTGGGCATTCATTTCTTTGCTCGCTAGAGAACCATCGTCCAATGAAGTGTTCACGCTTATTGGAAACTTTCAAAACGACTTAAACTTCCCAGCCGTGCAACGGTCCATTCTAATAACAGATGAATATGCAGGCTTCAACTAAATTAACTTCCGTTCTGCTTGTGCTCTTTGTGAGCATGGTCTTCGTTTCTTGTAAAAAAGAACCCGAGGCGAAATTTGTATTGAACGATGTGGAATTGTATCCGAATTCAGCCGGAAAAACAAAACTGAAATCGAATCAGCAATACGTCGCCATTCTTCATGCAAACCTCTTTCAAACGGCCCTTTCGGCCAATGATATTTTCGAAATAGACAATTGCATTGAGAGCATTGGCGATAAAGAACTCGCGAGGGAAGTCATCATTTCTAATTTCATGAATGACGAAGGAGTGATCATTCCTTCTGTTGAGGAGATGAATACAGACATTGACGCATTCATCGTTGATACCTACGTGCGATTTTTAGTACGATTCCCAACCGAGGCTGAAAAGGCCTACTTGCGGAATTTCATCATTACCAATCCGTACGTCACGCCCGAAATCGTCTATTTTTCTTTCGCCCTTTCTAACGAATACATGTTCTACTAAGCCTATGAGACGCAGAGACTTTATCAAAAAAGCAGGAGCTACAGCAGCGGCAACAGTAGCAATGCCATACATTCTTCCGAGTGGAAGGCTATTCGCAGCATCGGGAAGACAGCTTTCTCAACACGTTGTAATGGTCATGTTTGCTGGTGGCGTTAGACAGCAAGAGTCTATACTTCAACGCTATTTAGATGATTCCCAGGCAAATGAACCCTACCCAGGAAACATCATGTACAACATGTTTAACGGTGCGCCGCCTGAACAAAAGATTGTCTTCGGCACAGGGCAAGGAGGCATCAATCCTATTCCGCAGTTGCTAGATACCACATTGCAATCGCAAGGAACCATTTTCAGTGAAGTGACGGCTTTGAGCGCAGGGCACTTCGGCGGATTAAACAGTTTGGTGCAAGGAAGCACCGTTACTACTCAAGGGTTGAAACAACGTCCGCTCAACCCTACGATATTCGAATACTTAAGAAGACATGGTGGTTACAATGCTACCGACATGTGGTTCATTGGAAATGGTATTTCGAACTCCATCCCCTTGCTGAACTACAGCGGTCATCCAGATTATGGTGCGGGTTACGGAGCGAACTTCTTCGCCCCAACAACCACATTCGCTGAAACATGTGAGCAGTATCTAGGCGATGCGAAAGTGTATCATCCAGAAAACGAACTGGCTCCAATGTACCAGTTGAAATACTTCTTGGATAACAGTTTCGATCAATATGCTGACGGTCTGTTATCTCTAGGGAATACCGAGGCGGAAAAGCAATCTATCAAAGAATTCATCAAGGAGATGTACACCAAAACCAACAATGGTACCGTGGCCATGCCTCCTTTAACAGACAATGGAGATACCGCTACCATTGGTTACGCTTGTGAAACCATGAAGTGGTTTAAACCAGCCTTGACCGTAGTAAACTTGAATGGTGTAGATACGTGTCACTCAAATTTCTCGGGTTATGTTTCAAACCTGCATCGTGCAGATCATGCTGTTGGACATTTATGGAACTACATCCAAACACAAATTCCTGAAATGGCGAACAATACAACTTTGATTGTGACGCCAGAATGTGGAAGAAACTTAATGCCGAACAACATCTTAGATGAGAATGATTGGCGCTCTTATGACCACAGTGATCAAAACTCTTTGAGGGTATTTACTCAACTCGTTGGACCTTCAATTCCTTCGAACTTAGTCATTGGAGGCGAAGGCAATCCAGTTGGAAAAGTGACCGATTCAATGATGACCATAGCTGATCTTTTAGGCGTGAAGAGTGAAGTGCAAGCAGCCGGATTGGTTGCTCCTGGAACACAATCTTTATTGGAACAAATATGAGCCTGAAACATTCATTTCTGATGCTCATAGGAATGTCAATTCTCATTTGGGCCTGTAAAAAGAAAGAAGCCGAAAATCCGTACGAAGACTTGGTACACGTTGTTGCAGTTGACAATCCGGATGTAGACGATCTTCCTGTGGGGAATTTTGCTTGGCTACACGGAAAAATATTCAAACCGACCTGCGCCAATAGCGGATGTCATGACGGAACTTTCGAACCCAAGTTTAATACCATTTCGTCTTCGTACAATTCATTGGTCAATCATTCCGTAATTTCCAATGATGCTGGATTTTCCTTCGAATACCGCGTAAAACCGGGCGATGTGAATGCATCTCTGTTGCACGAACGTTTGACCAACAGTATCCCGAACAGCTCAGGTATCATGCCTTTGGAAGTGGATGAAGATTCTGACTGGGATGAACTGGGGAATTCTTACATCACAGCCATCGAAACGTGGATTGCGAGCGGGGCGCCAGATATGTTTGGGAATATGGCCGGACAAGCTGGCAGTGACTTCCCTCCTCAAGTTGATGCATTGGCTGTTTTTCCTTCGGGAAACACAACTGAGCCGTACATCAGAGAGCCTGAAGGACAAGGAATTACACCGATTCTGGTTGACAATGGAATGGTAGACATTTGGGTGCGGGTTTCTGATGACCAAACTCCTGTTGCAAACATTGCCGTGAATGAGCTGAAACTGGCTGAAAACACAAGTGAATTTGACCAAAGCTCTGCCGTTCTTTTCAATACTTCCGAAACAATTGTTGCTGAAGACCTCAATGGAAGTCCGGCTACATTCAATCGAAAAGCAACGGTTGATTTAAGCGCCTATCCGGTTGGAACGACCTTGTTCATTCGCACCTACTTTGACGATGGCGTTCAAACTGCGGTCACTGAAATACCCAACCAAAACAGCAATTCAATCATCACTGCCATCTTCGTAATCCAAGTTCAATGAAAAAGCTACTGATTTACACAAGCTGTATGCTGTTTTTGTTCGCCTGCAAAAAAGAAGAGGTTGTGAATGAAGTGCCCGAAATCACCTTCAATTCGATTTCTGAAACAACTGTGCTCAATTTTGAAAATAGCATTCAGATCACCATTGACTACAAAGACGAAAATGGGGACATCGGATACCAAGATCCGGATGCCTATTCTTTGCGTGTAAAAGACAGCAGGCTCGAAGAGTACGATTGGTATCATATTCCCCCTTTGACACCAGAGCTTCAAGAACTGAACATTAGTGGTAGTTTTACCGTAGAATTAAATTCACTCTTCTTGCTAGGAAATTCTAGCCAAGAGACCACTACCTTCACCCTGCAACTTAAAGACCGATCAGGCAATTGGAGCAACCAAATTAGTTCTCCTGCTGTGATGATTGTAGATAGTTTGTAGCAGATGAATTTGAAAGGTTTATATCTCTTCCTTCTAGCCCTCGGGTTAACCCATCTCATTTATGCTCAGGCACTTCCTGAATACATGATGATGGACACTGTTGTGACTGATTGCGATGGATACCTTTCCGATTCAGGAGGACCTGGAGAATCTTATTCCATCAATGAAGATTTCACTTTTACCGTCAATTCTGGCGCTGAAACGATTGAAGTGACCTTCTTGGATGACATCTGCATCGAGGACGGATTTGATTACCTGTACATCTATGACGGACCAACTACTGGCTCTCCCCTTTTAGCCGAAATCACCGGTGCTGGATTTACACCTCCCGGAGTTGTAGCTACGAGCGGAGCCATCACCTTTCAGTTCGTTTCTGATCAGAGCGCTAGCTATTGCGGCTTCAACCTCTTTTTCAACTCCATTGCGGGTCCGCCTACACCACCAACCATCGCCGTAAATGAAATTCCAGCCTGTGAAAGCACCTCGGTACTTGTTGATTTCAGCATGCCAATTGGGTGTTCTTGGTTAGAGCCAGATAGCGTTTATTTCTTTGGGAACGAAGAAATTGACGTGCTCTCTACGGATGTTATTTGTTCGGGGGGCGAAGGAAATCAAGCCGTTTTCGAATTGGCAGAACCACTTCAATACAACTGTGATTACAGCATTCAAATGACCATCGGTATTCCCGATGCGTGTGATAGTTTGTGGTATTTCCCACTCACTGCTTCGTTCCAAATGCTTTCCTGTCCAATACAAAGCAGTATTTCTGCCGAAGAAGAAGCCTTTTGCGCTGGCAACTGCACCAATATTATGGCTGCGGTTCAGGGTTGTTTCAATCATACGTTTACGTGGGATAATGGACTCCCAGCTGGACCTGGTCCACATCTGGTGTGCCCAACCGTAACTACCACCTACACGGTCACTATTACAGAAGTTCCTACTGGCAACTCTACCACTGAAAGCATAACAATTGAGGTGATCAATGCTGATATTCTCATCCCTTCGGGGCCTTTGTGTCAAAGCGAACCTGCCTTCATTGTTGATGCTATGCCCACTGGTGGTCTGTGGTACGGACCAGGCGTTCAAGATGAGGAAACGGGTTACTTCATTCCTGACAGTGCTGATGCGGGCATCAACGTTATTTATTACGTGTACAATGAATTGTGCTACGACAGTGTGATTTTCGACATTGCAGAAATTGATGCGGGCTTATTTGAAGCTGCTTGTCCGGGTACTTCGCCCTTTTACCTTGACCCAATTACTCCAGGCGGTACGTGGGAAGGTGATTTCGTAGATCCAGACGGGCTGTTCGACCCCTCAACAGAAGGTTCATATCAGCTTGTGTATTTTTACAATGGCTGCACAGATACGCTCATAGCGAACGTTGCAGAGATTACAGGACAATTTTCGCTTGACACACTTTGCCAGTCGAACTGGCCTGATACGATTCCTTTTAATCCTTTGGGCGGAACGTGGACAGGACCAGGAATCATTGACGATTTGTACGGAGTATTTGATCCGTCAGAAGTAGATCCAGGTGATTATATCTTGCTCTACGAAGCACAAGGATGTGACCAAGAATTCACCATTCATGTAAAAGAAACGTATACAGGACAGCGCGTTCGAACGTCGTGTCCTGAAGAAGCGGCATACATCCCCCAACCCGATTTTGCTCCTACAGGAGGCTACTGGGAAGGAGTTGGAATTACTGACGAAACAACGGGAATGTATGATCCAGGAATTGTGCCGAATGACTACTGGACATCACTCATTTACTATGCTCCAAATGGATGCACCGACACTATTTTTTACTACAATATTCAAACTGACATCCTAACAGATACTGCATACCTCTGTGTTGACGATGAAGGCGGACCATTGGAATGGGAAACCGTTGGGAGCACTCCGTGGGACGGAGATTGGACAGGCGCTGGCATTACAAATCCGTGGAATAACTACTTCGTTTTCACACCTTCGTCTGCAGGAGTTGGTGAGCACTGGTTACTTTATGAAGCCAATGGATGCTCAGATAGCTTGTTGGTGTATGTCTATCCAACTCAGCTAAATGCTACTTCGTATACCGTCTGTTCAAACGAGTCAGCCTTTTTACTTGACGAAACAATACCTGATGGAGGAACATGGTCTGGAAGTGGAATTTCCAATGCGCAAACGGGGCTCTTCGACCCAAGTAGTGCAGATGAAGGAAGTTATTACGTGTATTGGAATACGCCATCAGGGTGCAATGATTCTATTTTCATTGAGGTCGAAACCTTTTACCAAGCAACTATAGATGGACTGGACGAAACCTATTGCTTTGAAAATGAAGATATTGATCTAACGCTCTTTCCTGACCAAGCTGTTTTAACTGGAAGCAATGACCCGTTCAGTTTCAATCCGGCTTTAGCAGGACCTGGAGAGCACCAATTAATACTCACCTGGACCGGTCAAAACTGCATGAGTGCTGACACGGTGAATGTCTTCGTTTACCCCGAACTTATTGCTTCGCTGGAAGCGTCTGACGAAGTCATTTGTCCGGAAGCTGGAACAACCCTCTTTGTAGAAGCCGAAGGTGGATTCCCAGATGCCCTTTACACGTACTCTTGGAGTGATGGATTGTTTCCACTTGCGCAAAACACCGCAATCCCTGAAACATCTCAGTATTATTATGTGAGCATTGAAGACGGATGTTCAGATCCGTTCATTGACTCGGTTTTTATTGAGGTTTTGCCTCCTATTCAGACCCTCGTCTCAACAAGTGACACACTCTGTTTTGGTGAAGACGGAGGTTTTGCTGCCGCTTTGGTTGAAACAGCTGGAAACTTCAGCATTGATTGGGCAGGCAACGGAAGCGTAGAAGACAACTTGATTTCAACCACTGCGGGAAGCATCGTAAATCTGCTAGTGACTGACCTAGACAACGGCTGTGAGTTTGACAGTTTGGTTCTTGTGCCGAGTTTCACACCCATTTCTGCCCTGTTTTCACCCAATCCAAACGGTGAATGTATTCCATGGAACAGTCAGCCGGTAACCTTTATAGACTATTCGCAACATGCCATTTCTGGTTCTTGGAACTTTGGAAATGAAGTGACCCAACCTTATGCCCCAGGCACCAATCCGAGTCAAACCTACGCTCAACCAGGTGACTACACGGTTTCATTGGACGTTGTAAACGAAGGAGGTTGTCCTGACTCTGTGGTTGTTGACATTTGCATCTTGCCTCCTACCCCCATTTTCGTCCCAGATATTTTCTCTCCCAATGGAGATTTGACGAATGATGTACTGTACGTCCGTGGACAAGGCATTGTAGACATTGATTTTAGCGTTTATGACCGGTGGGGAAAACGTGTGTTTAACACCACCACAGTTGAGACAGGATGGGATGGAAACTCACACGGCGAACGCATGCCTTCTGGCGTATATGTTTATTATTTGCAGGTTCGTTTGAATACAGGTGAAGTGGAAGAAATGAATGGAAATGTAACCTTGATTCGATGAAGTTGAGGTACTCCATAGCGACCATTTTCGGCTTGATTTCATTCATTTCAAGCGCTCAAGATATCAGCTTATCACAAGCTTGGAACATGCCCATGCTCGGTAATCCAGCCATGACAGGAAGCTTCGATCCAGATTATCGCATCGGCCTGTCTCATCGAAATCAGTGGGCCTCAATTGGCTCTCCCTTCAATACAAGCACGGCTATGGGCGAAGCGAAGTTGCTTCAAAAACAAAGCGGATTTGTAGGTGTTGGCGCCTTCATTCATCAAGACAAAGCAGGCACCTCGAAACTGGGCACATTTGAAGCCATTGGCACAGGTTCTTACAACCTGAAAGTAGGGGCGAAAGATTTTTTTAGCGCCGGACTTGCCTTGGGGTACAGACAGCGAAGCATTTCCGTTGACGGCTTGAAATGGGATTCACAATTCAACGGCATTGGCCATGATCCCACCATTGATTCAGGAGAAAACTTCGCCAACCAGCAAAGCAGTTCTATTGATGCAGGACTTGGACTCTTTTGGAAGCACAGAAAAAAACAAGAGTACGACATTGGCTACGCAGCGTGGCACTATTTTCAAGATCAAGGATTTTTGAGTGACACAAACGATCCAACGCTTCTTCGACAACAATTCAACTTCAACTGGATCAAGAAGTACGGTCCTGTTGAAGTGGTCTACTCACTCACCGCTACTAAACAAGGTGGAGCTTTCACTGGACTAATTGGTGCACGCGGAAAGTATCGTATTGGCTCTGATTCCCGCTATACCACAGCAAACACCAGTAGTGCCGTTATTGCCGGTGTCTACTACAGAAATTCAGACGCGATCATTCCTATGATAGGATACGAGTTCGAACGAAAAATTCAAGCGTTTGTGAGCTACGATATTACAGTTAGTTCGCTTTCTGAAGCGAATGTGCGCAGAGGAGGATGGGAAGTCAGTCTGGTATGGAGCGACTTCTACTCTGGCAACAGAAGACGTTTAAAGTAAGTCTAGCGTGAAGCGAAACGCACAATCATGTAGATTACGCAAGCAATGAACATCAGAAATGAAATTTTATTCACTCCGTGCATCATGCGCAAATTGGTATCAGCTCCTTCTTCTTTTTTAAAGAGATTCAGTGGATTGATATAGTACAGTACCTTTTTGAAAAACATACACGTGCGCTTTGGGTTGTAACCAATCTAGTTACTTTTTGTTCATACTTTGCCAGCAACCACCGAAATTTCGACATTCACACCCTTTGGAAGTCCTTTTACAGCTACCGTTTCACGTGCTGGGAAATCTGACTCAAACGATTGAGCGTAAATTGCATTGACCTCATTGAATAAGGCCATGTCAGAAAGAAAAATACTCGTCTTGATGATGTGCTCAAAGCCGAAACCAGCTGCTGCAAGCACTTCTTTGAGGTTCTTCATGACCAAGGTTGTTTCTTCTTTCAAAGAACCCATTTTCAGTTCCCCTGTTGCAGGATCTAGCGCAATCTGTCCGCTCACAAATAACATATTCCCAAACTGAACCGCCTGACTGTACGGGCCAATTGGCTGAGGTGCTTTTTCTGTATGGATGATCTTCTTCATTGACTTACATTTACGGCAAATTTAGCGCTTTGAACGTTCTGCTTCTTGATAATTATGATTCCTTCACTTACAATTTGCATCACTATTTGGTGCAGTTCGATGTGAAGGTAGACGTTTTTCGGAACAACGAAATAGACGTAGACGCCGTTGCATACTACGACGCCATTGTGCTCAGTCCGGGCCCGGGGCTACCAGAAGAAGCCGGCGTATTGATGGAAGTTATTCAGCGCTATGCATCCACCAAACCGATTCTGGGTGTTTGCCTTGGACACCAAGCGCTCTGTCAACATTTTGGTGGCCAATTGGTGAACCTTGACACCGTTTGGCACGGAAGAGATTCAAACTGCATGCAAATTGCTCCTGATGTGTTGTTCGAAGGTATCACCTCCCCTTTCAAGGTAGGGCATTACCATTCTTGGAGTGTGAGGAAAGAAAAACTAGGAACAGACCTCATCCAAACAGCTGAAAGCGAGCATGGCTGGGTGATGGCAATGAAGCACGCTACACTCCCCATTCATGGCGTGCAATTTCATCCTGAATCAGTTATGACACCCGATGGATTGCTAATGATTTCGAATTGGGTGAAGTCAATTAAGTAGCTGTTGCCCTTTTGATAATTTATTACCTTCCGAAACCAATAAAAAGTACATGAACGATTTATCCTATTACATCCCTTCTGTCCTTTCAGGACTCATTTGGATTGGAATACTTGTTATTTGCATCATTGCACAATCCAAAACGCAGCAAAAAGGCTGGGGAATGATGATTGGGTTTGCGGCTTCACGACTTCTGTTAATCATCATTCAACCCATCATTTTCACGAATATTTATCAAATGATGGATACGAGCAGTGCTGGTTTTGGCTTGATTGTGAATTTGATCAGTTTCTTCATCGGATTGATTCCTTTGACCTTCCTTTTCATTGCCTTGTTCCAGTTTTACTCTGGGCACATGCGTGCGAAACATGGTGAACTCTGACTCATGACTGAATCGTATGCCATATTGATGTATGCCCATTTGGCAACTGTTTTGCCAGCAGTCATTCTCGGGCTCTTGCAATTCATCCTGAAAAAAGGAACACCACTGCACCGCGGAATTGGATGGACCTATATGATTTGTATGATGATTACAGCTATTCTTACACTCTTCATGGAAGCTCGTGTTGGCAGACAATTTCTAAACCACTTTGGTTGGATTCACCTCTTCTCTATCTTGACCATTTGGACTGTTCCTACCGCAATTATCGCGGTGAGAAAAGGTGATATCAAATCTCATAAACGCAAAATGGTTCTCCTCTACGTTGGCGCCATTGTGATAGCTGGGGCATTCACTTTGACCCCCGGAAGGTACCTCCACGAGGTGCTGTTCAAATGATTCTTTTCTGTGATAGAATTTTATAAGGCATTCACGGCCTTATGACGCTCACAGATGAATTGGCCATTCAAGCCATTGTCTGCTTGGGAATGCGTGCATGTCATACCAACAACTGTCCGGCAGGAATTGCTACCCAAAAAGAAAACCTTCGTTCACGCATCATTGTGGATCAATCAGCAAAACAATTGGCCAATTTCTTCGATGCATCAACCGATTTGATGAAGGTTGTTTCGCGTGCCTGCGGACATGATAACTTTTCAAAATTTGGTCATGATGACCTCATCACCTCATCATATAAAATGCATCAGCTAAGCGAAGTGACGTTTTCTGGAGTTGCACATTAAACTGCTACGTTGTGCTCACGCAGCGCATCATTAAGAGAAGTTTTCAAATCAGTACTGGCTTTACGCTTTCCAATGATGAGTGCACAGTTTACATTGTACTCCCCTGAAGGGAACTTCTTCGTGTAGCTGCCAGGAATGACTACTGCACGTTCTGGAACTTCGCCCTTCATTTCAATGGGCTCTGGTCCAGTGACATCAATGATTTTTGTAGACATCGTAAGCACTACATTCGCACCAAGCACGGCTTCTTTGCGAATGCGCACTCCTTCAACAACAATACTTCTTGATCCTATGAAAGCTCCATCTTCAATGATTACAGGAGCTGCTTGAAGTGGCTCCAATACGCCACCAATTCCAACACCACCGCTGAGGTGAACGTTCTTGCCAATTTGCGCACAAGAACCCACGGTTGCCCATGTATCCACCATGGTTCCGCTGTCAACATACGCTCCAATGTTCACATAGCTTGGCATCATGATTACACCCTTCGCAAGAAAGGCACCGTAGCGTGCAATTGCATGCGGAACAACACGCACACCAAGATCTGCATATCCCGTTTTAAGCTCCATCTTATCATGGAATTCAAACGGACCTACCTCAATGGTTTCCATTGATTGAATTGGAAAGTAGAGCACCACAGCCTTTTTTACCCATTCATTGACTTTCCAGCCATCTCCATCAGGCTCAGCAACCCGCAACCTCCCCTTGTCTATTTCTTCAATCGCATTGCGAATCAGATCTTGAACAGGTGTTTTCTTCAACAGTGAGCGATCTTCCCATGCCTTGTTGATGGTTTCTTGCATTACTTGATAACCCATAGAGCATTTTTTTTCAAAGATAACAGATTCAACAGGGGCAAAACGAAGAAATCATTCAGTTTTCGAGGCAACTTTTTGATCATTTTCTGCATCTTAATAACATAACAATTGAACACCATGCGCTATTTTCTCTCAATCCTATTTGCGTCAATCCTGAATTTCGGCTTCAGCCAAGTAGAATGTATTGACCCCTCTTTAATAGATCCTGATGCCATTTGTACGTTCATCTATGACCCCGTTTGTGGTTGTGACGGCGTTACGTATTCCAACTCGTGCATAGCTGAAACGACAGCAGGAGTTACGATGTATACCATGGGCGAATGCGGTACTGCAGTTGAGTGCCTAGACCTTGCCGACATCGACTTTGGTGAATGCGAAATGGCCATGGGCATTGCATTGGTTGATGGCGAATGCGTTGCTATTTCTGGCTGTGGCTGGGAAGTCGGTGGAACTGATTATTCGCCCTATTCGTTCACCTCTTTTGCTGCCTGCAATGCCGCATGTACTGAGGTTGACTGCCTCGATTTGGCTGGAATCGACTTTGGCCTGTGCGATATGGCCATGGGCATTGCTTTAGTTGATGGCGAATGTGTTGCGATTTCTGGCTGTGATTGGGAAGTTGGTGGAATTGATTATTCGCCCTACTTCTATCAAAACATGGAAGATTGCGAAGCGTGTTTGTCAGGCGATGATTGTTTCGACCTTGAGGGAATTGATTTTGGCGATTGCGACATGGACATGGGAGTTGGATTGCTCAATGGAGAATGCATTGCGATTTCTGGTTGTGGCTGGGAAGTTGGTGGAATTGATTATTCACCTTATGGATTTGAATCCATCGAAGCGTGCGAATCACTCTGTATTGAACCGTGTGAAGACCCTTCATTAATCGACCTGAGCATGAATTGCGGACTAGATTATGAACCTGTTTGTGGATGCGACAACAAGACTTATTGGAATCCCTGTTACGCTGAATATCACAATGGAATTACCGACTGGACTGAAGGTCCATGTTCATGTCCCGATGAAGCAACAATAGACATCACCGTATTATGCACACAAGACTACACCCCAGTTTGTGGGTGTGATGGCACTACCTATTACAATGCTTGTTCGGCTTTTTATGGACACGGAATAACGGAATGGGAACCAGGTGAATGCGGAATGTCTGTTGGGGAGCTCAATCAACTAGCTGTTAATGTATATCCGAATCCGGTGCATTCAACGTTAACCATTCGCCTGCAAAATGCAACGAGTGGAACCTTTGAACTCTTTGACCTTTCAGGGAAAATGATTCTATCAGGTTCTTTGACTGGATCCTCGAACACCATTGATCTTTCGTCACTTTCATCAGGAACATACCTGCTAAAATTGAACAGTGGGAATGCTTCAACTCAGATGCCTGTCTACAAGATTGACTAGTGAATATCCAATAAGTCGACTTGTTTTTGAGTTAGTAAAGAATGAAAGCAAGGAAAGTATCACTGGCACTTCTAGCATTGTTTCTGCTATCTGGTGCACTCACTTCATGCGTCTCTCATAAGGGTTTTGACTATAAGTCACACTCCAAGAAAGGCAAGAACATCCGTTACAAAGGTGATTTAACGCAGTACAAATGCGGGAGGTAGTTATTTGGATTCCAAGTAACGTTGCAAAATAACTGCTGCAGAAACCATATCTAACTTCTTCTTGTCCTGACGTTTTCCCTTTTTCATTCCACCTTGAAGCATGGCCGACATGGCATCTCGCGAACTAAATGATTCGTCGATGTGATGGATAGGAATAAGCGGATATAATTTCGCCAGTTTCACCACAAAAGCGCGCACAGGTTCACTGTTATGCGTTTCGCCAAAAACCGAAGGGTCACCTACAACGAACTCTGAAATTCGTTCCGTCTCAACGAGTTTAGCCACCTTTTCCCACAATACTTTGGTGTCAACACCCTCTAGTGGTGAAGCGATTATTTGAAGGTCGTCAGTAATAGCCAACCCCGTTCTTTTTAATCCGTAATCAAAAGCAAGCGCCTTCCCCATTTTCTACAAATCTGTGGCGAAGTTAGTTGTTCTTTTTTTAGAAGTCCTTCTTCATAATCAACCAGCGATTAATCAGCAACCAAAATGTGATGTAGCCCAGTGAAATGGCGAGGTCTGTTGGCTGGATAGATACGTCTGTTTGCTGCAAGATGAACTTTGGAAACGGATTTCCAATGAGGATTTTCGTAGCGCTGTTGGGAAGAAGGTTCGCTAACCACTCCCATTTCAATCCGTACCGAAAAATAGCTTCTGGAATTGACTCAATCCACCCATAAAAAATCAGTACCACTACTCCAATTCCCGTTCTGCGAATAAGCAAGGCAATGAACATGGCGAATAAGAAATCATGCACCAGGTGAAGGAAATATGCCGGAACAAATTGAATGTGACTGAGAACAGAATCGATGTCAGTTACATGCGAATAGATGTATCCAAAAATCAGACATAAGAGGGCTGCTATAAGTGTTACACCCAATGCCATGGTGCCAATAAACAGCAGTTTCCCTTGAAAAAATTCACGCCTACTAAGACCGTCAATAACTTGTTGCCTTGCAGTTGACAGGCTGAATTCTTGCGCTACATTGATCACCACCAAACTGGATAGCAATACAGTGAAATATTGAAATACAAAGGTGAAGTTCTGCCAGATGTCGCTGAAATCAAACAAGATGTTGATTTGTTCCACCCCCAATTCCGAAAGCAATTCATCAACAATCCAATCGCTTAAGAACACGGTTGTTATTGGAATCGCAATCATGATCACGAGGAACATCATCATGAGGACCCAGAAGTACTTTGCAGGTGCGAGCTTGAGGAGCTCTATGCGGAGTAATCTCATCATGACTTCAGTGTTTCATCGTTCTTCAAAATCTCCAAAAACTTCTCTTCGAGTGTTTGACTTCGCGTCACCAAGTGGTTCAGTATCAATCCTTTCGAATGTGCAATTTCATTCAACTTTTCGGCATTCATTCCTTCACTCAGATGAGCGCGCACGATTCCGTTGTTCATGACTTCAATGACTTCCACAAAATCAAGTTCCTTCGCCAGCGCAATACTTTCTGCGTTGGCTGAGCCGAACTCAATTTCAAGTTGTGCAGTATTTCCTGTTTCAGAAACAGCACCTTGAAAAATCAACTTCCCGTTCCTTAAAACACAGAATTCATTGCACACTTTTTGGACTTCATCCAGCAAGTGGCTCGCCAAAACAATCGTTTTACCACCCCGAGCAATGTCCATAATGATTCCACGAATTTCAGCAATCCCTTGAGGATCTAGTCCGTTTGTAGGTTCATCAAGAATGAGCACTTTTGGATCAGAAATCATGGCAGAACCAATTGCCAGTCGCTGTTTCATCCCCAGTGAATAGGTCTTAAATTTTGAATCTCTTCGGTCATAGAGTCCTACCAACTTCAGCACATCATTGATTCTACTTCGATCAACCTCTTTAATTTGAGCGGTGATTCGAAGGTTCTCTTCGGCTGTGAAAGCGGGATAGAAAATAGGGCGTTCTAGGATGGCTCCAATTTGCTTCCGCACTTGGTGATCAGTCTCTCCTCCAAACCATTTGAAGCTGCCTGAGGTAGGTTTCGTCACCCCTAGTGCCATTCCTAGAGTGGTAGATTTCCCGCTCCCATTCGGACCAAGAATTCCGAAGACACTGCCTTCGGGTATACTCAAGTTCATGTCACTTACAGCCTTGATTTTACCGTAATGTTTGGTCAAGTTGGTTGTCTCCAAGACAATTGATGAACTCATAGATCAAGAAAGTTTTTGAGCATTGAATTATTGAGCGACTTTGTAAGTTTGTCAACGTCAATGTTTTTCAGTTCGAACAGCAATTCAGGTGTCATTTCTCCTGAATAATCCAAGATCAACAAGCCTCCATATTCGCTTGAATCAACGAGTAACACAAAAGAAC
>CAYGUR010000029.1:0-21452 GCA_964353035.1 uncultured Comamonadaceae bacterium
GTGAAAATTCGTTATCTTTAACTGTACAAAAGTAGAAAAATCAAAATGACCGCAACCGAACTTGCGCCGAAAGAGGCCATCAAGAAGTTCTTTGGTTTTGACGGGTTCAAAGGAGACCAAGAAAACATTATCAAGAGCTTGTTGGCGGGACATGATACATTCGTGATCATGCCCACAGGAGGAGGGAAAAGCATGTGCTACCAACTTCCTGCTTTGATGAGTGAAGGAACAGCTATCGTTGTTTCCCCGCTCATTGCCTTGATGAAGAATCAAGTAGACGCCATTCGTGGGTTTTGCGAAAATGATAGTGTTGCTCACTATCTCAACTCGTCACTCAACAAAGGTGAAATAGCAAGAGTCAAGGAAGACGTGGCAGCTGGCAATACAAAATTGTTGTATGTCGCGCCAGAATCGTTGACCAAGCTCGAAAATATAGAGTTTCTCAAGTCTGTGAAGATTTCATTCGTCGCCATTGACGAAGCACACTGTATTTCTGAGTGGGGACACGATTTCCGTCCAGAGTACCGCCGGTTGAAGCCTATCATTAAAGAAATTGCTGATGTTCCAGTGATTGCATTGACGGCAACAGCTACACCCAAAGTGCAACAAGACATTCAGAAAAACTTGGGAATGGTAGACGCTCAAGTCTATAAATCGTCCTTCAATCGTCCGAATCTGTTCTATGAAATCAGGGCGAAAAAAGAAGCCGTTCGCCAAATCATTCAATACATCAAAGCGAATGAAGGCAAAAGCGGAATTATCTACTGCCTGAGTCGAAAAAAGGTAGAAGAACTTGCGCAAATGTTGCAAGTGAATGGAATTAAAGCACTTGCCTATCATGCGGGTATGGACGGACACTACCGTTCAAGCGTTCAAGATCAATTTCTAATGCAGGATGTTGATGTCATTGTGGCGACCATCGCATTTGGGATGGGAATAGACAAGCCAGATGTGCGCTTTGTGATGCACTATGACATGCCGAAATCACTTGAAAGCTATTACCAAGAGACAGGAAGAGCAGGAAGAGACGGGGGCGAAGGAGTTTGTATCGCATTTTACAGCTATAAAGACATTGAAAAGCTTTCGAAATTTCTCCAGGGGAAACCCATCGCTGAGCAAGAAGTAGGTCTGCAACTGATTGAAGAGGTCGTTTCCTATGCTGAAACGTCCATGAACAGACGAAAATTTATTCTGCATTATTTCGGAGAGGAATTTGACGAAGAAAACGGACCTGGCGCCCATCTTGATGACAACAGCCGAACACCTAAGGAACGCTTCGAAGGAAAGGAATTTGTTGAGTTGATGCTCAAGACCGTTCTCGACGGGAACGAGATGCACAAATCGAAATACATTGTTAATGTCCTTGCTGGAAACATGACAGCAGAAGTGGAGTCCTATAGCGGAGATAAATCGCCGTACTGGCAGAAGGGAAAAGACAAAGAAGACAAATTTTGGAGAGCCGTAATCAGACAATGCCTTGTGAATGGCTTTTTGATGAAAGAAGTTGAAAGCTATGGCACGCTAAAGTTGACCGAAAAAGCACACGCATTCTTGGCGAAGCCCTACGATGTGCAGTTGATCAAAGAACGTGACTTCTCAGATGTAGACGAAAAAGATACCACCGTTACCAGCCACAGACAAAGCGGCGGCGGAGCTATGGACCCTGAGCTATTGGCTTTGCTTCGTGACCTTCGAAAGAAGGAAGCGAAGAAAAGAAACTTGCCTCCGTATGTTATATTCCAAGAACCTTCATTGGAAGAAATAGCCACTCACTACCCAGTGAGTATGGATGAAATGACGCTCATCAATGGAGTTGGTAGAGGTAAGGCCATGAAGTTCGGACAGCCTTTCATTGATCTCATCAAGGCCTACATGGAAGAAAATGGCATTGAACGTCCGCAAGATATGTTGGTGAAATCGGTGGTAAAGAAGTCTGGAGCGAAGGTACACATCATTCAAAACATTGATCGGAAACTTCCTTTAGAAGACATTGCATCGGCCATTGGAAAAGAGTTGCCAGCGTTGATTGAAGAGATAGAAACCATTGTTTCAGCCGGAACCAAGGTGAACATTGACTACTACTTGGAAGAAATTCTAGATGAAGATGCTCAAGAAGAATTGTTTGAATACTTCATGGAAGCTGAGTCTGACTCTATTGATTTGGCCATGGAAGAATTCGACGGCGACTATACCGAAGAAGAACTTCAACTTATGCGCATCAAATTCATGAGCGAAGTAGCGAACTAGCCATTCAATTCGGAAAGTGCTAACCAAGCCATTAATGCCGTGCCAGTGCGCAGTGCGTTTTCATCTATGTTGAAAGTGGACGTGTGTACCGGTGATGCATGTTCACCATGTTGACCTTGGGTACCAAGTCTGTAGAAACAAGCCGGCATGTGTTGACTGTAATAGGCAAAGTCTTCTGCCGTCATTCGAAGGTCTAAATCAATCACATTTTCTTCCCCCAACAATTCAATAGCTGCTGCTTTTGCGCGAAGTGTCAATGCTTCGTCATTCACCAAGAACGGATACCCCTTTCGTATGTCAACGTCTACTTGAACGTCATCTTGCAAACAAGATGTTTGAGCAATACGACGAATGTGTTCATGCGCTGTCGCCCTCCATTCTTCATTCATCGTGCGGAAAGTTCCTGCAATATGAACTTCATCTGGAATAACGTTCGTTGCGCCATCTGCAACCACTTTTCCAATAGAGAAAACGGTGGGGATGTGACTAGGCACTAGTTCATTTATCTGAGCATGGAGAGCAGAAATCATGTGGGCTGCTGCAAGAATGGGGTCTTTAATGGTGTGCCGAAGCGCGCCATGTCCGCCTTTGCCTTTCACCGTAAAATACAGCTCATCTGTTGAGGCCATGTACATTCCTGGACGAAACCCAACTTTTCCTGCAGTGAGTTCGGGAAATACATGTTGGCCAAAAATACCTGAGATTCCTTCGGGTAGTGCGCCATCTTTGATCATGAGCGAGGCGCCACCGGGTAGCAATTCTTCGCCTGGTTGAAAAAGCATTCGAACTGTGCCTTCCCACTCAGATTTCAGTTCGTTTAATAACAGGAGCGCACCCAACCCACAGGCTGAATGCACGTCATGTCCACAAGCGTGCATCACTCCATTATTTTTGGAAACATAATCGACCGCATTCGTTTCCAGAATTGGCAGAGCATCCATGTCTGCGCGCAAGGCAATGGTCTTCTTAGACGGATTTTGTCCTTCAACAATGGCTACGATTCCAGTTTCGGCGAAGCCTGTTTCAAATTGAATGCCTTTGCGTTTGAGAATGGAAGCAATGTAGGCTGAAGTTTCGTGCTCTTGAAATGAGAGTTCTGGATGGGCATGCAGATGTCTTCGAATGGATTGTACTTCTTCGAACAATAAGGCGGCTTGGTCCAAAACCCTTCCAGCTTCAATTTGCATCGCCAAACAGTTTGAAAGATGAGGTCCAAACAAGCCTGATTGCAACGTAGAGCATAATAATGCCAAAGATAAATTTCACTACGTTCGGATTCATTTTAAGGGCGATTTTCGACCCCAAGAACCCGCCAATTATAAAGGCGACGGCGATGATTCCAGCGTACTGAAGGTTAATGTGTCCGTCTTTGTAGTAATTCATAAACGCCAAAATCCCGATGGGTGGCAGCATTAAAGCAAGTGAAGTGCCTTGAGCTTGAAACTGTGTCATGCCCATGAAGTAGATCAACGCAGGAACAATGACCACTCCTCCGCCTATGCCGATGAATCCACTGATCATTCCGGCGCAAATTCCGATGGCTAATAAAATGAGAAGTTGCTGAATATCCATTTGATTTGGCTTTGCTCAAAGGTAGGATTTCTATTTCAGCTGACTAGAAATCTGTTGACAATGAGATGCTAAAAACACGATCCATGATCATGCGGTCATCAACACCCCAAGACCAGTCAGCTCGCACAAAATAGCCCAACAGCCTTGAGCGTAGTCCGAATCCGTAGCCCCAAACGATGGGCTCTCTGTTGTTGTCTACTGTCACCGTTAGCGGATTTTGCTCGTACACCACTTGGTTGAAGCGGTTGTTGTCTGAGTACGGACTCACACCCGTCCATGCCGAACCAACATCTGAGAATCCTACAATTTGGAAGTTTTCCAAGAAGTCAGACTTAATAGGTTTGTTGGAAAAGTACTTCACAACGGGCCATCTGGTTTCGAAATTTGCTACAGCGAATGAGTTTCCATTTCGGGCATTCACAAAGAATCCACGCATGGGAGAAGCCAAGGTTTGAAAAGCGTAATTCTGATCGTCTGCAATGGGAGTAGCAGTATCAATTTTTTGATTCAGCCAATTGTCTACGCCCCCCAAATAGTAAACCAATCGCTTGGCGCCCAAACTTGTGCTACCGGCGAAACGCACTGCCAGAATGAGGTCGCGGTGAATGCGTTCGTAATGGCGAATGTCAAATCCAAAGACCGACATGTCTGATTCTCTATTTTGGGGGTCCACGTAATACTCACCCCAGAACTTGTAGCGCGTTCCGTTGAACAGGTTCAAGCCTTTCGAAATGACATTGTCAAAGACGTACTCTGCTCTCACACCTACATTGTTCCTGAACCTATTTTCACGGGATAAATTGGTAGGGTCAGTGCTCAAATAAGCTTGTCGGTCTTGTCTAAAAATACCTGAGAGGCGCACGCTAGTGAGCTCACTAAACGGATACTTGATTTGGTATTCTCCTGTGTGCGAATGAATTTGAATAATAGAGAATTGATCTACGAGTTGACGGTTTGCTTGGCGCATAAATCGAATGCGCTTGTCTACTCTTCCTTTTAGATTTTCGAAAGTCAAACCGTAATCATTGTTGTCTAAGCTTCCCGAAAGTCTAAATCCACCTACCACTTTATAGTCTTCAAAGAGATCACTTATTCCCAACTTGATCAAACCAGAAATTCCTGGGAACATGGTTGTTGGTCCGCTGTAAGGCTGATAAAACGGATTGGAAAAGGTGTTGTCTATTTGTGTCAGCACATAATCAGTGGCAAAGTTCAATCGATAGTTTCTAGGCTTGGGAAGTTCGAAGGCAACGGAACTGGTGTCAGACTTTTCAATGGGGTCTGTGCCTGGACCTTTTGAGTTTTCATCCAAGGTGAGCGATTCTTTTTCGTATTCGAAGTCAGTTGGGTCGTCTTCAAAACGGTAATCATTGATGTCAACCTCACCACCTTCAAAAGGCTGGTCTTCGAAGACCAACATATCTATAGCCTTTCCGTTGGCGTCAGGAATGGTAGTGGTGTTTTTCGCGTTAGCACTCCCTTGCACAAAGTCGTTGGCCTTATTTCCTTCAAAATAAACTTCCCTTCCGTTGCGAACGAAGGTCAGAGAATAGTCGCCATTTTTGTCGTTGAAGGTGTAGTCAATAGGCGGAGATGAGTAGTTCGAAAGCGCTTGTGTGACCGTGAAGTAACGGTAATGAATGGTGGTGTCAATTCGAGAAATCACGCTATCAATGGATGCGAGGTAGCGGTTTTGAAAGCCATTCTTTTCACCAAGGAACGTGTAGTGCGTATCATCATACCCAAACGGAGTGCGCTCATTGATTTCCGGCGTGGCAGTCACCTGTTCTAGTTTGCGGTTGTTGAGCGAGAGAATGAAAATGTCTTGCTCACGATTGAACGGCTCATTGATTGGGTCCACCCTTAGCGTATCGTCAGGACGGTTCGAAGCAAAGATGACGGCGTCCCCATTTCGAATGAACTGAGGATTCATGTCGTCATAAATGTCCTGTGTTAACGCCTCTTGGTTGTTACCGATAACTTGATAGAGGTAGAGATCTGTTTGTCCTCTGTAGACCCCAGAAAAGATCATTTTTCTGCCATCAGGTGAGTAGGCCATATCAATGACCTTGTCAATTCTGAACAGCTGTCGAACATTGTGTTTCTTTTCGTCCAGATTGTAGAACCCAATGAATAGATCTCCTTTGTCTTCATAGGTGTAGCTCAGGATTCTACTTGTTGGGTGCCAAGCTAGGATAGGGTAGGTGTGATCAACGATTCGATCCAGTTTGTGATCACCTTTGAGAATGCGTTTGCGCTTTCCGGTTTGCTTGTTGTAAAGCCACACTTTGTATTGACCGAGCTCATTTGTGGTGTACGCCACCCATTCACCACTCGGACTCGCGATGTAATCGCCATAGTCGTATTTTTTTCGTCCTTTGATAGGGAGTTCGCCTAGCTGACGCTTCCATTTGGTGTCAAAAAACTCAGTTCGTTCAGAGGGCGAAAGTTCAGCTAGCTTTGCTTTTTGTCTTTTGGTTTTCTTACTGAAGATTGGGTCAATGTTCGGCGTTACTTTTTGCTTTTCATCTTGCTCAAAACGCTGCGAATAGTAGTTGATGAATTCAGTTGTAAGGGTGTTCAGGCTTGTGCCAAGCACGAAAAGGTATCCGCTTTCAATGTTGCGATTGATGCGTGTCATGTAGAGGATGTTCGGGATGACGTTTTCGCCATAAACATCACCAATGTACTTCCACATGGCGTGGCCCACAAGGGTTGCTTCTTCCCCCTCAAGTCTGTTGAATTTATTGTACTTCCCGCTCAGGATTCCATCTTTAATATAGGC
Source organism: uncultured Comamonadaceae bacterium (assembly GCA_964353035.1). Taxonomy (GTDB): domain Bacteria; phylum Bacteroidota; class Bacteroidia; order Flavobacteriales_D; family Sanyastnellaceae; genus JAQWQB01. Next base: position 6,605 of record CAYGUR010000029.1, read on the forward strand.
TGCCTTTTCAGCGTTCCACGGCTCTGCAGCGTAGGAAAGCAGGCCTTCTTGGTACCAAGTCGGAATGGTTAGGAGTGTTGAGTTTTTGATGACATCCTTCCAATCTCCAGAAAACATCATTTGCGAAAAAAGAACACGGGCAATGTTGGTGCGCAAGTCTTCTTCGAAGGAGGTGTAGTCACCTGTGTAGTACATAAAGATTTTGCTCCCCACAATGCGGGTAGACCCTCCGATGTTGTAGGCGTCATCACCCGTAATGCCGACGTTGCTTTGCCGAAACTCACTCTGCTTGTGGTACAGAATGATTTGTACCCGTTCTTCCAAAGCGAAGTCAAAAAAGGTCTCAAGTTCTTTAAGCGTTTTTGATACAGACTGAAGTGTGTAGGCTGCTAACTCTTTTCCACCCTCATAATAATAGACATCAAATCGGTCTGCCGGATAGTACTGCCAGAAGAAATCACGGTATTGCACCCTGTTTTTCCCAAATTCTTGGTTAGAACCTGTGTAAAACTGAGCATGTGAATTACCAGCAATGCCCAGTAAAAACAGGCATGTAAGGAGGTAAAATAGATATGTTTGAACGTTCTTCAATTGACAACCTAAATATAACTAAAAACCAAGGGTAGTATTGTGTTCACAAGACTTCCTGATTTAGGAATGTATATTTGCATACAAATCAACAACAATACACTTGAACAAATGATCTCCCTAAAGAAATTTACTTTCAATCCGTTTTCTGAGAATACCTATGTCGTTTGGGACGAAACACATGAGGCTGTCATCATAGATCCAGGTATGGTAGACGGAAGGGAAGAGCAGAAGTTGGTTGATTTCATTGAGGCAGAAGGTCTGAAACCCGTAAAACTATTTTTAACGCATGCCCACATAGACCACGTGTTGGGGTGTTATTTCGTTAAGCAGAAATGGGAAGTTGAGTTTTTAGCGCATCCACTTTCAGAAACCGTTTTGCAAATGTCTGAAAGAGCGGCTGAGATGTACGGTATTCCTTATACACCTTCGCCCCTGCCAGACACAACTATCACTGAGGGTGAATTCTTGGAGTTTGGCAAGAGTGAAATGGGACTGCTTTTTGTTCCCGGACATGCGCCAGATCACCTCGCTTTGGTTGATCGTGCCGGAAATAAAACCATTGCTGGTGATGTCTTGTTTGATGGTTCAGTTGGAAGGGTTGATCTACCCGGTGGAGATGCCCGCGTGCTCAGCGAAAGTATTCAACAAAAGATGTATGCCTTGCCAGAAGACATGGTGGTGTATTGCGGACATGGGGGTGAAACGACGATAGGGAAAGAAAAGAAGACGAATCCGTTTGTGCGCGAAGGGTGGTCAGGATTTCTCGAGGGTGAATGAAAAGGTAGAACCTAGATTCTCACTACTTCGCACATTGATGGTTTGATCATGTGCTTCAATAATGTGTTTGACGATTGAAAGTCCCAATCCGGAGCCTCCAGCGTGACGAGATCTGGATTTATCTACGCGGTAAAAACGTTCGAAAATTCTAGGGAGGTCTTTTTCATCAATTCCAATTCCGTCATCTGCCACTTCAACAAGAATGTTGTCCTCCATGTCGTAAAAGCGAATTTTTGTTTCGCCCCCTTCTTTTCCATAGTTGATGCTATTGATAACCAAATTGATGAGTACTTGCTCAATTTTCGGTCTGTCAGCCTCAACGAAGATGGGTTTTTCATTTTGGTTCTTGAGGTGCAGGTTGATTTTCGCCTTGCTGGCTTTTGGTTCGAAAGTTTCAATGATGTCCTGCGCCAATTCTACAATGTTGAAGCGCGAAATATTCAGCTTGTAGCGCTCTCCTTCAATACGTGTGATGCCGTCAAGGTCTTCCAGTAATGCAGTAATTCGGTCTACATTCTTCGCCGCTTTGATCAAGAATTTCCTGTTGTTCTCAGGGTCCTCCAATGCACCTTCCAACAAGGTTAGAATGTATCCTTGAATATTGAAAACGGGCGTTTTTAGTTCATGTCCGAGGTTTCCAATAAAATCCCGTCTAAACGAGTCAGCTTCTTTCAGGTCTTTGATTTCTTGAATCTTATCTTCGGCCCAGTTCAGTACTTCGTTATTGACTTTGGTCATCACATCTTCATTGATGTTCACCTGTCTTCGTGCGTCTTTTGACTTTTTAAACTGGTGGATGGTCTTGTAGATGATCTTAACCTTTCGGTAGATGAACTTTTCAACGGCCCATGCGGCAATGAAGTAGGAGACTGTCATGGAGATGGCAGCAACACCAATCAGCAAAAGAAAATTTGGAATTCTATGTTGTGCCACATCGTACAACGCCACGAGTGCTGTTGCAGAAATGGTGAAGTAAAGTGCTATTCTAACCGCGACATCCCGCGGAGTATTGACGGCCATTAGTCGTTGAATTTGTAGCCGACTCCTTTTACAGTTTTGAAATATGAGTCGCCGAGTTTTTCACGAAGCTTGCGGATATGCACGTCGATGGTACGGTCACCAACAACAACGTCATTTCCCCAAACGTTGGATAAAATTGACTCACGGGTAAAGACTCTTCCTGGTTGTGAAAGAAGGAGCGAAAGCAATTCGAACTCCTTTTTCGGCAAAGACATTTCTTCACCGTCTTTCATAACGATGTAGCGGTCTTTGTCAATAGAAATGCCTTTCTTTTTCTTCTTTTTCCCACCTTCATCACTTGAGTTTTTCCTTCTCAGCAACGCTTTTACACGAGAAACCAATACTCTAGGTTTAATCGGCTTTGTGATGTAATCATCTGCGCCTGCTTCGAATCCCGCGATCTGAGAATAATCTTCTCCGCGGGCAGTGAGGAATGCAATCAATGTGTTTTTCAATTCTGGAATGTCCCGAATTTCAATGCACGTTTCCATGCCGTCCATTTCTGGCATCATCACATCCAAAAGGATGAGTTCTGGGAGGAATTTCTTTGCTTTCTTAACACCTTCTTTGCCATTGTCGGCCACTTCAACTTCGAAACCTTCTTTTTCGAGGTTGTAGCTAACTAGGTCTAGGATGTCTTGATCGGCGTCTACAAGGAGGACTCTTTGTTTGTCCATGGTGAAAGCAATTTTGATTGCTGCAAAGCTATTCCCGTGAGGTTAAGTGAAAGTTAAGGGTTTCTTACCTATCTACGTAACACTGCAAAAGAATGATATTCACTATCACCGTTTATTCGTCTTTTATTCTGCTGAATCTAAGGGCTTTCAGCATAAAGTCAGGAAGAGGCTTGTCTGGGTCACGCTTAGCAACATCTAGAAAGACGCCCCACTTTTCGATGATTGGAACCTTATGTACTTCAATCATTTCAATCCACGTTTTGTCAGGATCGTCAATGTAGGTGCAGTGAACTTTTGTAGTTCCCATGTCCAATGCGTCATTGCTATCGCAAGTGAAACCGTAGCCTTTTTCAGCTAGTTTTTCGCCAAGGGCTTGCATGCCGCGAACGTCAAGTCCTAAGTGTACAAAGCCCAAATCAGCCCAAATACGATCATCAAAGATGCGTTTGGGAGTCCTGTCCATGTCTTGAATTAGTTCAATTTGGGTTTTCGCTGAGATTTTTGCGAAACCACCTCCTGGAGGATTTGTCTGTTCTAGTAAAACTCTTCTGTAGGTGCGATTACCACCTGGGAGTGAAGTGAAATCGTCCCAAACCTTGGTTTCATCCAGGAGCACGCGGTCGTACCCTAAGATGTCTGAATAGAGTTCTCTGGCTTTATCGATGTTGCTCACACCAATGGTGCAGGCAGAAACGCCTCCTGAAATGTGATTGGGTTTGGTGTACCAGTCTCCACCTTCAACGTATTGGAAATAGTTTCCTTCTAAATCTTGAATGAAGAAAGTGGCTGTTCCATCTGGACGAGTCGTTAGGTCAGAAATTTTCGCATCTCCTTCTTTCTGGGAAAAGTCGAATGCTTTTTTCACATCTGGACATTTCATCTGGGTGATGAAGATGCCTAGGTCACCTAGTTCGGGTTTGAAAGAAGCGGATACAGGCTTGAAACTTGTGGCGCTCACCACTTCCATAGCGCAACCTCCCATGAGGTTTAGAATCATTGAAGCACGCTTGGTAATAACTTCGTTTCGTGTGTATGGAAGCATTAGCGGCGCCGCTGCAACAGCATCAAAAAACGGTACGTTCAGGCCAAAGTATTTCCTATAAAAACGAAGTGAAGCGTCCATGTCTTGAACGGCTATTCCGATGTGTTGGAATCCATTGATGCGATAAGCGGTCATTTTGCTGCCAGTATTTGTTCCAATGTTGTTACTACTTCGGTCAACCGACCATAAGCGTCAGGTGAAGCGGTGATGAACTGTTTTCCTTTGCGTTTGGATTGAATATCATTCCAAAAGTCAACGGTCTTTAAGGCAAAAATACCGCTGATTATCAATCCAAGCAAACCGATAAGCGTTTGACTGAAGCTAAAAAAGAAGCTCGCGATAACGACTGCAATTAACCATGCCATTGGAAAAAGCACAAAACTCAAGATGAGTTTGAAGGTACTTATAAAGACAGGATCGACTACAATTTTTTTGGTGAGCTTTAAAACGAGTTTCCACAAGGGGAAGTGAAATACAATGGCCGGGAGGGCGAATGGAAGAAATAGAATGAAGCCCAATACTGGTGTCTGGACGTTTCTGTGCGCATTCAACACATCTACAAACCGCACCTGACTTTCGTCTAGTTCTTGCTTTAAGGTCTCTGCCATCTCAGAAATGCGACTCACGTCTTCTCTTTTGAACCAGTCACGAAGCGCCGCTAGGTCTGCTAGGGTTTGATTCCAATTGTCATGTCCGCGGTCATAAATAAGTAGGTGTTCAGCTGCGCGAAGGAGTTCGTAATTCTCTTTGCTGTGATCAATCATCACTTCGCTGAGGTGTTCACGAACCTTCTCCATTGCTTTTCGGTACCGGATAGGTGCGTCTTCATTGCTGAAAAGCTCGGCATTCACATTGAAAGGCTTGCCGAAATTCACGGTGAGGCCAGAACGTGCATCGTCATACTCAGTGTAGTCAATTCCCACTGGCAGAAGTTGAACGGTTTGAAGCTGATCAGAGCTGTTGGCAGCAATTTCAATTAATCGTACCAGTCCTTTTTTAAGTGGACGAAGGTGTTTTTGATTGCCGTGATTTCCTTCTGGGTAGATGCCAATGGCAGCTCCGTTTTCCAGACGAGCTACTGCAGTGGCAAAGGTCTCTTGATTCTTTCCTCCCATGTCATCTACCTTGTCATGCTGACGGTACACGGGCATCATATTCATGGCTAGCACAATCTTGCGAAAGAACTTGTTTTTAAAGACATCAGCACGCGTGAGGAAGTGCAATTGTTTGGGCGCTGCAACGCAAGACAATAAGGGGTCCATCAATGCATTTTGGTGATTGGACACAAGAATGACAGGAGTTTTTCCTTTCGGAAAGTCCTGCCTACCCAAGATGGTCCATCTACGAAAGAAAAGTCTTGCCGCAAGAAAGACTGGTGGGTATAGAAAAGCGTAGAGCGGAGAAAAAGCGCGTTTCTTCATGCTTTACTCAGCGCAACTGGGCACCCAATTCTTTTGTGATTGCTTCTTGAATTCGTTGCATTGACTTGTCAATTTTCTTGTCTGTAAGCGTTGCTGAGCTATCTTGGAGGATGAACGACACGGCGTAGCTTTTCGTTCCAGGAGCCAGATTTTTCCCTTCGTAAACATCAAACAGCCCTACTTCTTTCAGCAACTTTCGCTCAGTTTGGAAGGCCAATGATTGAATGGCGTTGAAGGAGATTTCTTCTTTCAAGAGCAAAGAAAGGTCTCTTCGCACTGACGGATATTTTTCAAGTTCTGTATATGACACCTTTACTTTTCCAGCGCTTTTCACCACTGATGCCCAGTCGATTTCTGCATAGAAGACCGACTGTTTAATGTCAAATTTCTTCAAAAGGCTTGGGGCAACGACGCCCATTTTTGCCAATACTTTCTCCCCTTTTTTCCAAAGGATGGCATCGCTGTAGAACGGATGGCTAAATCCTTCTTCTTGGCATCCTTCGCGCAAGCCCAAGCGATCAAAGACCATGCATACTGAACCTTTTAAATCAGCAAACTGAGTTGGAGTAGAATTGTTTTTCCAACTTTCAGGCATTGCTTTGCCTGTTACCCAAAGTGCGAGGTAGGGCGTTTCTTTGATGTTTTCGCCTGTGTCGTGGTAAGTTCTTCCAAACTCAAAAGCCCTGATGTCAGACTGCTTGAAGTTGATGTTTCTTGAAATGGTTTCCAAGCCCTGATACAGCAATGTTTGACGCATTTGACCTAGGTCGTTGCTCAATGGATTCTTCATGCGAACCGCACTGCTGGCGTTCAGTTCAGGCAAATCAATGAGTTCGCTGTGGCCGATTTTTGTGAGTGAGTTGTTCATGATCTCAAGGAACCCACGAGAAACCAGCATGTCTGCCAAGTTCTGATTCATGCCCTCTGCATCTGGTTTTCGCAAGTACGAAAGGGTAGAGGTCAAGCGCTCAGGCATTTCGATGTTATTGTAGCCGTAAATACGGAGAATTTCTTCAGCCACATCTGCCTCTCTTGTTACATCTCTTCGGTACAAAGGAGCTTTCAGCGAAAGACTTGTTCCTGTGTCTTCGCCCACCTCAAAATCTAAGTCAGCAAGAATGTTTTTCACTAGATCTGTTGGAATGGATTTTCCGATCAGGCTGTTCAAGCGTTTCCAATTCAAGTTGATTTCTGCCTTTTCCAAAGGTGAAGGATAGATGTCTGTCACTTCTGAGGCAATCTCACCTCCCGCGATTTCTTCTATGAGCAAGGCTGCTCTTTTCAAAGCATAGAGGGTCAATTCTGGGTCTACACCACGTTCAAAACGGTAAGAAGCATCGGTGTTGAGTTGATGACGGCGTGCTGTTTTTCGCACAAAAACGGTATCAAACACAGCGCTTTCCAGGAAAACTTGGGTTGTAGATGCTGAAATTCCGCTTTGCGCACCTCCAAAGACACCAGCAATGCACATGCCGTTGTGTGCGTCACAAATCATGAGGTCATCTGCATCTAATTCCCGTTCAGCATCGTCTAAGGTGACAAATTTCTCGCCTGCTTTAGCTTGCCGAACAACGACTTTTCCTCCGTTTATTTTCTGTGCATCAAATGCGTGCAACGGCTGTCCCACTTCATGTAGCACGAAATTGGTGATATCCACAACGTTGTTAATTGGGGCAAGTCCAAGAACCTTCAATTTATTCTGCAGCCACGCTGGTGAAGGCGCCACGGTTACGTTGTTGATGCATACACCTGCGTATCTAAGGCAAGCTGCTTCGCTTTGCACCTCCACATCAATTTGCATAGATTGATTGCGTGGTGCAAATCCAGCTACCGAAGGAAGGTTGACTTCTCCAGAAGGGATGTCGGCCAATTCAGGTGCATTTTTCACTGCTGCGCGAAGGTCGCGAGCAACTCCATAGTGCGACATGGCATCTGTTCTGTTCGGGGTGAGTCCGATTTCGATGGTGTGGTCTGTATAAATCTCAAAATGCTCACCGGCTGGTGTGCCCACTTTCGCTGAAGGGTCTAGAACCATGATTCCGTCATGTCCTTTCCCTAATCCAATTTCGTCTTCGGCACAAATCATTCCTTCGGAAACTTGTCCTCTGATTTTTCCCTTTTTGATGACAAAGGGGTCACCTTCATTGGGATAAAGTTTCGCACCAATCATGGCTACGATCACTTTTTGTCCGGCGTCAACATTCGGAGCACCGCAGACAATTTGAAGGGGTTCACCTTCGCCCACATTCACTTTGGTCACGTTTAGCCGGTCAGCATCAGGGTGTTTCCACTTTTCAAGCACTTCGCCAACCACAAGCCCTTCTAGTCCGCCTTCAATGCTGACAAAGGCTTCCAGTCCTTCAACTTCCAGTCCGGTGTTGGTCAATGCCTCGCTTGTTTTTTCAGGAGACGGAGCCGCTGCGTACAGATCGCGGAGCCAGTTGTACGAGATCTTCATGAATGGTGAGATTTTAAGTCGGCTAAATTAACGTAAAAAGCCAGAAGGACGAAGGATTCCAAGGGGAGATTCTAGACCTGTTTTACACGGAGGAATTGCAGAGCAAGGATGAGATGGTAAAGAACCTTAAATTGCCTTAATTAGAATGATTCAAGACCTTTAAAACTTTCGATCTTCCTTCAGTATATGTACCTTTAAGAAGAGTTGAAAGTGAGCTGTTTGAGTGGTCTATCAGCCTGCATTCATCCTAACAACAAAACAGACATTATGAAACGCATATTAGTTCCTACAGATTTTTCAAAATTCTCGTATTACGCTGCAGAAGTTGCTGCCACGATAGCGAAGAAAACAGATTCACGCGTGTATCTTTTACATGCAATCGAGATTCCTACCTACTCTTCAAATGACAGTTTTAGCGAGGGGGCAAACACGGCAGAAGGGATTTTTATGTTGAAACGTGCGAAGATGGAGTTTGAGAAGTTGATTCAACAGCCCTTTTTCAATGGCGTGAATGTGGTTGAGATTCTTCAGTGGGAGAATGTGTACGACATCATTTCAGAGAAAGCACAAGAGCATGAAATTGATTTGATTGTGATGGGGTCTCAAGGCGCATCAGGGGCGAAGGAGTTTTTTATTGGGTCGAATACAGAGAAGATTATTCGTACAGCACATTGTCCGGTGTTGACCATAAAACAAAAGATGGAAAAGTTTGAGCCAAAGAACGTGGTGTTTGCGTCGAACTTTTACGGGGAATCATCGAAAGTATTTGCGCCATTGATGCAAATGCTTGATTTATTCGGGGCGAAGGTTCACTTGTTGAAAGTGATTACGCCTGCTGAGTTTGAGACTACAGACTATACTGAGAAGTTGATGGCTGATTTCATTGAGAAGACGGGCGTGAAAAACTACACCACGAATATCTGGAACGACACCATGCCAGAAGACGGTATTCATGAGTTCGCAGACCGGGTTGGAGCAGATATGATTTCAATGGAGACGCATGGCAGAACTGGCTTATCGCATTTTTTTCATCAGAGTTTAACAGAAGATGTAGCGAACCATACGCATCTGCCTATTTTGAGTCAAAAGATTGAATTGCCGAAAAAGAAGCGTGGTGGAATTTTCCCAATCTAAAATTGCGAATTAAATTTGCGGCCTTCGGGATGTAGCTCAGCTCGGTTAGAGTACACGTCTGGGGGGCGTGGGGTCGCTGGTTCAAATCCAGTCATCCCGACTGAAGATTGAAACCCTGTCTGATTTAATCAGATGGGGTTTTTTGTTGGGGGAATTTGTGAGGGATTTAGTCTATTATGTTCGGAAGGAGTGATGAAAAATGCTTTATTCATGAGAGACGAAGCACCGTTAGAGCATCCCAACAACATACAGTCACCCTAGGCAACGTTTTTATTCTCGTACTGTTTAATTTCGTTCAGTTCAGCTGCCTTCAATTCCTTTTCTTCTTCAATGTCAAAATCGTCTTGCAGTCCAAGCCAGAATTTTGCGGAATTCCCAAAATATTTACTCAATCGTAAAGCAGTATCTGCAGTGATTCTGCGATTCCCCTTCACGATCTCTGAAATGCGAGTTTGCGGAATGTTCAAGTCTTTGGAAAGGCGGTATGCTGTAATTCCCAAAGGCTCAAGAAATTCACAATTCAAGATTTCTCCTGGATGTACATTTGCTAACTTCGGCATACTCATTATTTTTAGTGATAATCAATTATTTCAACCTCGCTTACGTTGCCATTCTCCCATGTGAAGATCATGCGCCACTGATTGTTAATGCGAATGCTGTAAAACGCGTTTAATTTTCCAGTCAATTTTTCTAATCGGTTTGAGGGTGGGATGCGCAAATCAGCAATGTCCTGCGAGTTGTTCAACATTCTCAGTTTCCGACGTCCAACATTCTGGATTTCAATCGGCATTTTCTTGACGCGGATTCCATTCCAAATCTGTTCGGTTTCTTTCGAGCCAAAGGAAATTATCATACTATCGACTTACGATACTAACGTGAAAGGTAAGTATAAAATTTCGGATGCGCAAATGGCTCCTAAACCGAGAATTAAGTCGCTGGACTTTATCTCGTTTTCTTCAGAAACGGGTTGGAGATTCCTTTTCGCTTTCCTTCTTGACCTCAATTCACATCCGCAAAGTTCTTCTGTACGTTTGTAAAGTTGTTGTTGGGGGTGTTGATTAGGTTGCGCTTGGGTAGATGTTTGCTTCGAGGTGAAAAGGTGTTTGAGGAGGTCAAGAATGCAAGGTTAAATCAGCGCCTTCTCGTGGGGGCCACCACTCCTCCTCCCCGGAGCGAAGGTCGTCCAGCCCAAAATTCCTTCCAAATGAATCATCCACAAAGTAACCCTCCACTTTGCCATCGTTCAACTTCAGTTCATACCCGTCCATCCAATCAACACCTCCTTCGTCCATCTCCTAAAACCCCATATCAATTTGGCATTCCAACAGTTGTCACCTCTTCGTCCTGTTAATTTTTGCCCAACGCATTCAATGGCACGTTTATCGTATAATTTCGCTCCAAACAATCATACATGAAAATCAAATTACTTTTTACGGCTTTCGTTGCTTTCATTGCAACGGCTGCCAATGCACAAGACTGGAGCTCTGATGTATACCGCATTGGAGAAGAATATCCAGGATATGTCATTACCGAAGGTGGAGAGAAAATTGAAGGATTTATTCGCTACGGTGACCCGTACAACATGCAAACAGATGTGCTGTTCTTCGGCGAAAAAGGAAACAAGAAGTCGAAAGTGAAATACAAAACAGCCGATTTGAAAGAATACAAAGTAGCTGATAAACTGTACCACTGCATTCATTATTCAGGCGGATTGTTGAAGAAACCCGTTCGTGCTAACCTTGTAGTGAATGAAGGATGTATTACAGAATATGTGTGGTACGACAATCCTGAAGGGTACGCTCTCATGACCCGTGGTTCAAATGAGTCGCTTGAAGATTACTACGCCCGCAGATATACCTCTACAATGGTCTACAAAAAGCAAGGTGACGAAGAAGTAAAAGCCTTGAGCTCATTCGGAATTAAATTCGCCGAAAAGATGAGTGAATTTGTTTCTGACAACGAAGAGCTCGCTAGAAAAGTAGCGAACAAAGAGAAAGGATACGGGATGATATCGATTCAAGCAATCATCAATGAGTACAATGCAAACTGCGAATAACAAAGCAACATGAACGCATTCAAACTAGTTCTATTGGCTTGTACACTTTGTGCAAGCCAATTTTCTTTCGCCCAAGAACCAACCTACTCTTGGGGTGAACCAGCAACGAACAACTTTCCCGAACGGAAAATTGATCAACTACTGGCATTGGGTGATGGCGGATTCGTGCTACTAAGAGAATATGTAGACGCCACGTTTACAAGCACCTACTGGCTGGAGTACTACTCTCCTGATCTCAAACTCGAAGGCAATGTGCAGGTCAATTTCAATGGAGGTGTAATGGGAGATATCTACATGCTAGATGAGGTGTTTGTGGCGAATAACATTGTCTATGCCATGGTTAGCCATTGGAACAAAGCAGCTGGTAAACACTCCCTCATGCTGAAGGAGATGACGTTTTCTGGCGACTTGACCGACCTAGCGACGCTGGATGTGATTACTGCCGAAAAAATGGGCAACCGCGGAACGTTTAAATACACGGTGAGCGATGACCAATCAAAACTGTTGGTACTATCAGAAATGCCCTTCGTCAAGAAAACAAAGGAACAGCTTCGCATGAAATGCTTCGACCTTTCGTCTCAGAAAGAATTGTGGTCTCATGATCAAGAGCTAACCTGGGATTCAGATAGAGCATTGCACAACCATCCGGCAGTTGACAACAGCGGAAAGGCTTACCTCTTTAAAAAAGGATGGGTCAAGCCTGCTTGGAACTACGCACTCTATGCCTTTGATGGAGGTTCTTCGTGGAAGGCCTATGATGATCTCAACCTAGAAGGGAAGGAAGTGATTGATTTTCAGACGCTTTTCAATGGCAATAACGAGTTTGTGGTGTTCGGAACCTATTCAACTAATTCCTCGAATTTCGAGAAGCGCTTGAACGGATCACTATTTTTTAGAATCGACAAGAGTTTGAACTTAGCTCAAGCTAGCTCAGGTCCGTGGTTTAGTGAAATGCTTACCTATTTCTTGGGCGAAAAAGGTGGGGCGAAAGAAGATGCTTATTTGTCTAATTTCTACATTAAGGATGTGCTCCTTCGCCAAGACGGAAAGCTATTGGTCTTAGCGGAACAACTGAAAGAAGATAAAAAGACCATCGCAGGGTCATCTCCAATTCAGTACACCTACGAATGGAATTATGGCAACTTCTTAGCACTTTGTCTTGACCCAAATACAGGCGATTTGCAATGGTGGCAGACCTTCCAGAAATCTCAGGAATTGAGAAGTTCAGATTCAGTAGATGAGTATGGCTCTTTCGTTTATACCTTGAAAGAAGACCGATTGTACGTGCTATGGAACAATACAGCGCTTTCAGTTCCCTCCATCCCAGCAGCAAACTGGACAGAGCCTGACGGAACAAAGTATGTGAAGCACAAAGCATTCAATGAGAAAACCATGCATGCAACGTTTATGCAAGTTCTGGAACCAGACGGATTTTTGGCTTATGAAGATCGAACCTTTGGTTTGCCGTTGTTCAACCTGCACGAAGGAGCTGTATTCGAAATGAGCATGACAACCCCATTTGCCTTTCAGTTGAATGGCAACCTCGTTGTTATGGCTGCCATGCACAACGGTGGAAAACGCTATCGATTCGGAATCGTAGGATTGTGATACCTTCTTGAGGGACTTCATTCAGAGGTCCCTCTTTTTTAGTTCGAAGTAGAAAGGTAATAGTCGGCGAGTTCAGTAGTGAACCGAATGGCGCCTTCATAATGCAAATGACTGCCATCATAAGAACGAAAATGGCCATTGTCAAAGTCAATCCATTCTACTCCAACGGCTTGTAATTGATATTTCAACTTGGCTTCATCAAATCCGCTCATCGAATCTTCAATGCTCTCCATTTGATCGGTTGTGGGAGATCGGTAGGCAATCACACGAATGTTCTTTTCTTGAATGAGACGATTGAGGTAGTCTATAAATTCAGCTTCGATTTCAGGATTCACATGATTGGATTGAAAGGTCTTTTTATACGAAGGGATGGCACTGGTAGAATCTTCAGGGATTTTATAGGAATGAACCCATCCGCCAGAACGAAAATCTTCGAAATACTTCGTTTCATCAGGGATGCGAAGGAGAGCTTTAACGAGCTCTTCAGGTGTGTATGGGGCGAACGCTTTCAGGTATTTCGAAAGTTCAGTCCCGCGAAATACTTCGAAATCAGATAGCGAAGTAAAGGATTTGAAATGCTTGTTATCTGCACCGCGGTGAGTAAAACTATGGGGCGAAAGGCCTAAAATGAGCGTCGCATCTGATTTCGCAGTGTCTAATCTATCAATTAAAAAATTCAGGTATTCTTTGCTCCAGCCTGCACTGCTGTACCCGAAGTTGTAGGCTGATGTGGCGGTCTTCTTCTCAAAGATCTCTGTTGCAAATCCGCGGTATACCCTTGAGTCACCACCTACTACAACAGAGAATTTTTCATCCCCATGTGTTTTTGTTACCCAAAATTCTTTTTGTACATCACGATTTTTAAAGGGCGCGGGAACAAAGGCCTTGATGCAGACGATAAGGACAATAGAGAGTCCAAGGGCGGCCGGTAGCTTTCGTTCGATGCGCATCAGAATTGAAAATAGATAAATTGTTGTCCTTCGCCCCGCAGGAAAATAATACAGACGATGGCCACCGCAATGGCATATACATCCATGTTTTTCGCATAATACCACTGCTTTAGCCTTGGTTTACGCAGTTTGAAGTAGATCATCACTTCAATGAAAATAGCCAGGACAAGGTAAATGAGGTTGTTGAAATACGATTTAAAAAAGCCCACATTCATGTCTGAAAATTGGAATAGCTTAAAGACAATTTCGTTCCCTTGCTCCATGCTGGAAGCTCTGAAATAGACCCAGGCAATGCACGCTTGGATGAAGATCAATGGAATTAGAATATACTCTTTTCCAACCAGTTTTTTCGTCCATTTTGTACTGCGTTCCAGCTGCAAGAAAGCGATGTGAATGAGGGCCCACATTAAGTAAGTGTAGTTTGCTCCGTGCCATAACCCTGAGAGAAACATGGTGGTAAACAAGGCCAAGAAGCCAATCCACATGCCTTTGCGTGAGCCTCCAAGCGGGATGTACACGTAATCTCTGAACCAAGTGGAAAGTGAGATATGCCACTTCGCCCAAAATTCACGCAAGCTTTTCGCGAGGTATGGATGGTTGAAATTCATCTTGAAATGGTAGCCCATCAACTTGGCAATACCGCGAGCAATGAGGCTGTATCCGCTGAAGTCGGCATAGATTTGAAAGGCGAATGCAATGGTCACAACCCACCAAAAAGAGGTGCCATCAAAGGGTGTTTTGCCTTGAAATGCTGAATCAATGAAGAACGAAAGGTTGTCTGCAATAACGGTCTTCTGAAACAGTCCGAACACAATTAGTTTTACGGCGTTCCATTTCGCCAATGCATTGGGAATTCGATAACCTTCAAGCTGTTTGAGCAGATCTTTTGCGCGTACAATAGGTCCGGCAACGAGCTGGGGAAACATAGAAAGGTAGCTGAAGAAATGAAGTATGTTTTGCGTAGGTTTTAGCCTGCCGCGGTACACATCAATGGTGTAGCTCAAACTTTGAAAGGTGTAGAAGCTGATTCCAACTGGAACAATCAGAGCAAACTCTGGAATGTGGTTGATGAGATGTGTTTCGACTCCAAACCACAGAGCAGCATCATCAACCA
>CAYGUR010000030.1:0-20650 GCA_964353035.1 uncultured Comamonadaceae bacterium
AGTTACAGCTGAATTGGGAGGGATTCCATACCAAGGGTATTATGTGAGTTGCGGATTTTCTTTAAAGCTAGCGAGCAAAGGCAGAGCAGTTGATATTGCTTTAAATTAATTCCTGCACTTTTGGAATCACTCTTCGTTAAGACAATTGAGGCGAAAAATAACTAGTTTGAGCGTCCTCTCTTATCTATTGATTCAAAAGAGGATCAGAGTTGTTTTGTTTTTTCCTTCTTTTTGTTGTGCCTTTTCAATTCATTGCCAAAACTCAATAAACTGTACAATTCATAGTCTCACATAAACTCCTACTTTAGTTCTAGAGAAAGGCTACTTGAGAGCTTCCTTATTTTTCAAAATGAGGTGCAACGAAAAAGTTCAAACAAAAAAAACGACCACACAAGTGCAGTCGTTTTTTTTGTCAAATTATTCCGTTCGATTCCTAGTCTACAAAAGTCAAAGCAACACCTGCTTTTCCTGCACGGCCTGTTCTACCAATACGGTGAACATAACTATCATAGGTACGAGGGATTTCATAATTAATTACGTGAGACACGTTGGTGACGTCAATTCCTCTTGCAGCTACATCAGTTGCAACAAGCACTTGAACGCGTCCTTGCTTGAATTTATCAAGCGCTTTCTGACGTGCATTTTGTGTCTTGTCACCATGAATTTCATCTGCTGAGATACCACGCTGACCTAGTTGCTTAGAGAGCTTGCTCACTTTGTGACGCGTTTCTGCAAAGAGAATAACACGTTCAAATTCTGGGTCTTCTAACATGTTGACCAATGTGTCAAGCTTGTCTCCACCTTGTTGTGTGCGCACAACATCTTGCTCAACGTTTTCTGAAGTAGATTGTCCGCTGCTCACTTTGATTTGAGCTGGATCATTCAACAAGTTGTCAACCAACTTCTTTACGCTTCCATCAATGGTAGCGCTGAAAAGCATGTTTTGCTTACGGTTGGTCATGCGGTCAGCGATGTACATCACATCATGACTGAATCCCATGTCTAACATACGGTCAAACTCGTCTAACACCAATACGCTGAACTGTTCCAAAGGCAAATCACCTCTATTGGTAAGGTCAACCAGTCTTCCTGGTGTTCCAATCACAACATGCGGACGTCTATTCAAACGCTGAAAATCAACTCTCAAGCTAGTACCACCGATGAATTTCTCAGCGAAGAGACGCATCCCTTTAGCAATAGCATAAAATTCATCTTGTACTTGCAGTGCGAGCTCTCTTGTTGGAACCATGATCAACGCTGTAAACGGATCATCGTTTTTCAAACACATGTCGATGATTGGGATCAAAAAGGCTGCTGTTTTACCAGTACCTGTTTGGGCAATTCCCATTACATCTTGTCCAGATAAAGTAGCCTTAATGGTACGGTCTTGAATCTCCGTTGGGTTTTCATATCCTCTTTTGTCAAGAGCTTGTCTAATGCGCTTGTCTACTGGGAAATCAGCAAAAGGAATTTCAGGTACGTATGCCGGTTGTTCCTTGATTGGAACAGCTTTTTGCACAAGTTGACTGATGTGAATGTCACTTCCTTTGAACTTCTTACTGTTCGATTTTCTGCGGTCATTTCCTCTTGAATCACCACCTCTTGAGTCATTGCGACGTCCTTCCGGTCTTCCACTGTTAGAACGACTTCTGTCGTTTCCAAAGCGATTGGAAGCTGGGCGAGGTCTCGCGTCTCCAGCGTTTCGTGATTCAGAACCTCCTCTTGAGCGTGAAGTTTCAGTATCCTTCAATTCAAACTCTTCCCACTTTGATCTCCAACCGTTATTTCCTTCGGTTTTCGCACTGTCGTCTCCACTTTTAAATGAAGGTCCTTCTTCGCGTTGCTTTGATGTGTATTCGCTGTTGTTAGGGCGACGATCTTCAAAGCGGTTATCTGTTCTTTTATTGTCAAAGCTTCTACGATCATTGTCTCTGCTAGGCGCTGGACGATCGTTTCTACGATCATTGTCGCGGTTGTAACCCCCTCTGCTGTCAGAGCGGTCATTTCTGAAACCACCTCTGTTATCGGTTGAACGATCAGTGCCATACGATGGACGTTGATCTCTTTGGTCATTGTCTTTGCTGAAATTATCTACGTTGCGCTGTGAACCAGGGCGACGATCTCTTTCAGGTTTGGTATTTGTTGGAGCAGCAGGCTTCTCGATTTCCCATGATTTCGTCACAGGATTCCAGATTTCTTGTCCTTCAGGAATTAAGCTCTTCCTTTTCGCTCTGCTCTTAATGTTTGAAGAAGAGTTGTTGTTCTTCTTCCAATTGCCAGCGCCAGGACCTTTACCCTTCTTCTCGCGGCCACCATTGGCCTTGTTTGATTTTATCATCACTTGTGTTGTTGTGCTCGAGGTTCTCGAGACTTCTATAAAAATTGTTGTTGAACGCGAATAGTCGTGCCTTCTTTCTTTATGCTGGCTGATCTATTCTACCTAAACGTCGCAACATAGAAGCATGGTAGCCCACTGCTTTCGCCAAGGATCCACTATTGTAGTATGGAATCTTGAACTCTTCTGCAGTCGCTTTCACAATTGGTGCGATCTTAGGATAATGTATATGGCAAATATTTGGAAATAGGTGGTGTTCCACTTGGTAGTTCAATCCGCCTGTAAACCACGTCACTAAATGTCCTCCTAACTTTCTAGTTTGAGAGAAATTGGCCGTGGTAAGCAATTGATGAACGTGCCAGTTTCGTTCCATTTTTCCTTCTGGGTTACCTTCTGGCATCTCAGTAGTTGGAATAACGTGTGCTGTTTGGAATACAACGCTTAAAGATAAGCCCATAATAAAGTGCATTGTGACGAACATCAACAGGATGGCCCACCACGGTGCAGGGATGAAAATGAGCGGAAGAACCAATATATATCCGTAGTAAACAAGTTTCCAAGCCACCACTTCAGCCAATATCTTATTGAATTCCTTTCCCCCTTTGAGAAGACCCTTTTCCTTGTAACGAGACAGGGCAGAAAAATCTTTTGTTGTAATCCACATCAGTGTGCTTAATCCATAAAGAAACCAAGCGTAATAGTGCTGGTATCTGTGAATCCCTTTTCGTTCTTGATGCGGGTGGAAGCGAAGAATGTCAGGACCGTTGATGTCTTCATCTGAATCATGCATGTTGGTAAATGAATGATGAAGGACATTGTGTTGAATGTGCCACATCTTACCGCTAGCACCTAACAGGTTAATGCTACCACCAAGTATTTTATTAATCAGGGGGTTCTTTGAATAAGAGCCGTGTAAAGCGTCATGCATCACACTTGTTCCTATCGCTGCCATGCCAATTGCCATAGCAATCCACATTCCAAACAAAGCCCACATGTTTTCGATTACACCTGTCATCATTACAACGAGTGGTCCAAAAGCAAGAAGAAAAACGAAGATGGTTTTCAAAATCATTACATAATTCGCGTGACGACTCATGCCATGCTCTTTGAAATAAGCATCTACTCTTTTTCGTAAGGTTTTTGTGAATTCTGCGTCAGAACGAGTTGAAAATCGATATCTGCGAAATGCCATAAAGGATTTAATTCAGCATGTCTGGCTTTGCTTCGTTGGAATCCACTGATTCTGCAAGAGGAAGCTGCTCTGATAAGAACATGCAATTTTTAAAAATGGTTCAAATTACGTTACTGGAAAAAACACAACTTGATTTTTCATTCGGGCTACGAACGAGTTCCATTTTCTCCTAAAAGCTGTGCAAAGATACTACTTTTTATGAACAGCGTTTGAAAAAGCCATTTATTCGTAAATTCAAATCTGTTGTTTTACCGTTAATTGGCATATTCAAAGTGGCATTTATCGTACGATTAACTTTCGTGCTGTAGGAGTTCCTTCACTGTTGGTGATGACCACGAAATAGGCGCCAGGACTCAGGTTAGTGTTGATTTGAGTTCTTTGTGTTCCCGACGAAATTCGCTCTGTTCCAATCAGTTTTCCTTCGCTTGAAAAGAGGTTCAAATCAGTTTGATTGTCTGCAGCATTTTCAAGGGAGATTTGCACTAATTCACCAGCATTAATCAAGTTTGGAAAGAGTGAAAAGGATGCGTTTTGGTCAATTTCGACCAAGTTGAGCAGAAAATCAATCGAAAATAGGTCCAATGATTCACTGGTTTCCATTTCGTTTCCATTGGCATCGAAACCATTCGACAAGAACACATCAATATCTAAGGCAGTGCCATCAACCATTAAAGGGGCATAGGTGAAAACGTAATTCGTGGAGCTGATCCATCCGCTCTGAGCAGATTGCAGTTCAATAAGACCCGAAGGATCTTCATTGTTGAGTTCGATCTCTAAGTCTTGCTCTGTCTGCATCTCTTCGTCAAAAATCACCACAAGTTCAATGATTTCATCAGTATAGGTTTCATTTTCCCATACATACTCATTCTCAGTGATCAGAACAAAAGACACCTCAGGCGCGCGGGTGTCAATTTCGACAGGAACAGTCCATGATTGCTCAGCCATGGGATTTTCAGAAAGATCTTGCCCTAAGTTGACCAACAGGTCAAAGCTAGGCAGTTCAATGTTGTCATCAAGCAGTTCGAAGTGTGCCTTCCATTTTTTAGACGTAACCCATTCGTCCTCCTCAGGAATTGCAAGGAAGCTATTTGCTACTTCAGTTGGAAGGGTAACTGTTGGCTGAACATCTTGATTCATCACTTCGTTAAACTCTAAGGTGATTGAAAATGTGGAACCAACTTCGTTCTCAGTGAGGAGCACTGGGTTTATAAAATCATCCACGAGCACTGGAGAAACCATGTCAACGGTGAAAATGTGATTTGCCGTGAAGTCGGCCATGGTCAATTCATCTTCTGCTACACCGTTTGATAGTTCGATTGAGACGGAGTTGAACAGGTCTGATGTTTCAAGAATGGTCCAGGCTATTTCAAGGGAGTCAGAGGAAATCCATGTAGTTGTTTGCAAGTCTATAGCGGAAGTAGGCACTTGTGCAGTGAATGCTAGTTCTGGAGAAATGGTTGTATTCATTGCGCGGTCAAATTTGAATCCTGCTGTCAATGTCATGCCGATATCGGTCTGAGAAATAACATCATCACTCATGGCAAATTCAACCACCCTCGGCAGACCTGCTTCAAGATAATCAAGTGCGTGCACATAGGCGTTAACACCAATTTCAGCTCCCATTTTTCGTCCTGGAATGTCATCACAAGGCGGATGGATTCCTCCCCAAATACGACTCAATGAGCATTGATCAGAGGCATCCCTGTAGGTTGCCCATTGCAAGGTGACATCAAAACTTGGTCCTTCTTCGAATACAAGGAATTCATTGATCGGGGCATGGAACTCACCCATTCCACCGGGAAAAAAGGCGTCTCCAGTCATCAGTTCCATCACTTCGGCCGCAGCGCGCGAGTAAGTTGAATGTCCAGAAACATATCCTGCAAAGGGAGGTGTTACAAAAGTTGGGCGTTGATATGGCCACCAGTTGTCAGCTAGAATCCAACCAACCCCTGCGTCATCTGTTGCTGGGTCTTCGATGTAGTCTGGACCTCTCCAAGTGAATAGTTTGATCTTTCCTAAATTCTCGTTATTGTCACCAGCTAATGCGTCTCCTTCTTCAACCAGTTCAATCAATCCGTCAATTAATTGGATTCCTCCGGGGTGAAAGGAAGGTAAGTTTTCATCGGAGCTCTGTCCTTTTTCGGCCATAAAACGGATGGCACTTACAGGACGAATAAAGTCGTAGTAGCCTTTTACTCCCCATGCCGCTATAGCTGCATCATGCATGGCACCGCTGAGCGTGAAATAGCATTTAACGTCCCATTCTAAGTCAGAAAGGATTGGCCCCGTTCCATTCCATCTTTTTTCCAGTAACGGGTTGCTTGAAACGGTGTTCAATATGGTGAACCAATGTCCCGGCGGGGTTTCAGAATCAGGACCATCAGCCCAAAACTCAGCTAGAATTCTTGCGTAGTCACCTCTAGGGACATATTGCGGTTCATATGGAAGGCCAGTATACGGATTGATGTCATGTCCCTGACCATTGTCGCCCCCATTTTCAAAATCATAGAACTCAGGATACTCATCATAAGACTCAGGGTACCACTGGACATTTCCAATACTGGCCGGAGAGATGTCCCAAATGACACCGTCATCAGGACTATTGTGTGAGCTCCACACTGAAACCATTTCGAATCCCCAACGGTATGCTTCGTCGTACTCGCGTACCTCTTGCAAGGTGTCTATTTGTGGCGGCGAAGCGGGATCATGGTAAACGATGTACTCATCTCCATCACGTTCATAAACTGTTTTTACAGAATCATCGAGGGCGAAAGGGACTACATTTCCCCATTCAGGACTGAGAAACGGCGGTGTTACGGTGAACGGATTTCCTCCTTGGTCAATGAATTCCGGAAGTTCAAGTGGTTGCCAACGGTTCGGGTCTTCAATACTTGGGTTTCCCGGGAGTGTCATGTCTAGAGGGTCATTGACCGGTACATAATATTGGTTGGCATAGTCTGCTTGTTCATTTGATCCATCATTGAGGCCAAACTGGATTAAGTTGTCTGCGATGTAATTTCCAAGAGCGGCAGGAGGTTCATTTTCATAATCTGTATTGGCGTATACAAGGTCATAACCTAACTCTATCATTAGGTCATCAAAAAGGGCTAGAGATTCTTCACCTCCTGGGGAAAATTGAAAACGATGCTTGAGGAGTCGATATGCGGCATAACTCATGGCTTCTTCTCTGGCTGCTTCAATGTCTTCAGGGAAGTCCACTCCATTGAAATTCGTTGTGTAATTGCCCACAGTATTCCCAAGAAAGTAGGGTGCAGAGATTGTGTCGTAAGCAGCCCAAGCATCATACATGGCTATAGAGGTGTGCCAGAGGTTTCGGGCATGGACGGTTGGTCTCGCGAAGTCGTTTCGAATGGCTGATAGCAAAGCTTCATTCCATTTGTGCGCTACAGATTCCTCTTGGGCAAAAGTAGAAATGGCAAAAGTGCTGAAGAGACAGCAAGTCAATATGAGTTTCAATGATTTCATGTTGCAGGTTAAAATCAGGAAAAAAAAGATAGGGTTTCTGCTCAATGGTAAGACCATTAATGAGCAAGAAACCCTATCAAATGGTGTTCGAGATTTAGCGTAATACTTGCACTCTTAAAGTCTGTTGTCCTAGATCAGAATTTACTTTGATGAGGTACATTCCGGCCGACATACCTTCTGTGCTGAGTTCAAATAATTCAGATGCAGAAGGAACATTTACGGTTTTGAGGAGTTGTCCATTGATGGAAACAACATCTAGAAGAATGTTGTTCATACCTGTTGTGAATCTCAGTTTCAGTGGTTGACCTGAGCTGACAGGGTTAGGGTAGATACTCGAAACGAATTCTTCAACTTCTTCAATCCCAACTGGATTTACATCAATGTCGAAGTAGTCATCTAATTCTACTTGTACCTGAAGGTTTCCGGCTAAATCAACACTTCCTGTAATCACAACATCAACGTCTGGCAGCAACACTGTTGTTGCATTGCTAACATCGTACACCTTTTGGTATGTAGTGTTATTGAGCCATCCAGAAGCATCAGAATTTTCAGTGATAGTCGAAAGTGGGTTCTCATTCGGGAACAAGACAAATGGAATCTGTGATGTATTCATTTCTTCGTCGAAAATGGCAAGGATTGAGAAGTTCTCTTCGCCATCGTCGTTGAAAGTGATTTCATAGTCATTGGCATTCACCACCACAGCTGTTGGGTTTTTAGTGTCGATACTAATGGCATCTACTTCAGCATAAGCGATTTGTGGGTTACCATTTGCATCGATTGAATTTGATACATCAACACCGATGTTTTCCAGCTCAATGTTTTCGTCAACTACCGTGAAGTTTGCAGAGAAGGTGGTTGCGTCAACCCATGAGCTTGATTCAGGAACAAGGGTTCCACTTACATCTCCGCCAGTGAACGTTAACACAGGGTCTGAAGTTGTATCCATTTCTTCAGAGAAAAGAACAGTGATAGCGTAATCACCAGCGTCCACATCCGAAATGGATGAATCTTCTAAGTTAAGTTCAGCAACCAACGGATTTTCAGTGTCTACAATGAACAGTTCATTCGAGCTGTATTCCGTCATTGCGTTTCCATTCAAGTCAAACGCGTTCGAAACATCCGCGACAATGTTGGTGAGTGTTTCATTGGCGTCAACGGTGTTATAGCTGGCCACATAAGAACTTTCAGAAACCCAACTTCCGATTTCGTCGGTAGGCGTCATAGAGTTTAAGAGCGGGTCATCTCCTGAGAAGGTAATGCTAGGTATGAAGCTTTGATCCATTGGTTCGGCGAAATCAAGTGTGATTTCATAAACACCTCCTGCATTGGAGTCAGTAACATTCGCTACTACCGAAGGCGTTGATTCTGGGTTTTGCGTATCAATGCTAAATGCATTTTCAATCAATACTGGAACTTGGAGGTTTCCTGCTTGATCCACGGCTCCGGATACATCAACAGAGATGTCAGCGATTTCAACGTTAGCGTCTACCATGTCAAACACAGCAGTATACAATTCACCGTTGGTCCACACACTCATAGCATCATTGAGCACGAGGCTTCCTTCAACATCAGTACCAATCAATGTTACGACAGGCTCTGTAGCTTGAAGCATGTTTTCGTCATAGTCAATAGCGATTGTGAAGGTGCCATTTGCGGCGTTTTCGTCATTCGCGATAGCAGACTCAATGTTTGGCGTAGAAGTTGGGTTCTTCGTGTCCAGGGCAAAAACATAGTCCTCAATATGTGTTGCTTGAACGAAACCGTCAATGTCTTCGGCTCCCGTCACTTGAATGAATACTTGGTAGAACGTTTCATTCGCGTCAGCAATAGAATACGTAACTTGATAGTTCATTCCATCAATCCATTCGGCACTCACAAAGGTCAACGAATTCACGGTTGGGTCATCAAACGTGTAGGCAATTTGAGGCTCAATTGTTTGATTCATTTCCTCTTCGTAAAGGATGTTCAACACAACTGTCTCACCATCATTGTCATCATTGATCACTTCAATAGAGCTTGTAACAACATCCACTCTAGGAGCGTTGGTAGAGAAGTAAGATTCAGCGAATGTGAATACTTCAGGAGCGATTTCCATTCCGATTTTTCTACCTGGGATATCATCTGCTGGAGGGTGAATTCCGCCCCAAATTCTGCTCAATGAGCACTGGTCAGAAGCATCTCTGTAGGTTGCCCATTCAAGAAGTACATCTGTGCTAGGTCCTTGTTCAAATACCAAGAACTGATTTTGATCAGCCATGAACTCACTCATTCCGCCCGGGAAATAGGCATCTCCCGTCATAAGTGTCAGCAGCTCAGCTGCACATCTTGAGTAAGTTGAGTGTCCTGACACAAAACCAGCAAATGGTGGGGTAACGAACGAAGCTCTTTGATAAGGGAAAAACTTTTTCGCTAAAATCCAATCCACACCTGCTTGATCCAAGAAAGGGTTGTTGATGTAATCGGGGCCTTTCCAGGTGTACAGTTTAATTTCACCCACAAATTCATCGTTATCTCCAGCAAGTGGGTCTCCTGCTTCTACTACTTCTATGTAGCCGGGAATTAATGGTAGTCCGTCAGGATGATAGTTTGACAGCCCCGTGTCAGTGCATTGACCTCTCTCAGCCATGTAACGTATCGCAGAAACAGGTCTTGAATAGTCATAGTATCCTTTTACGCTCCAGGCGCTGATAGCTGAATCATGCATTCCTCCACCAAGGGTGAAGTAGGTTTTTACATCCCACTCAAGGTCGCTTAAAACAGGACCTTGTCCGTTCCATCTTTTTTCCAAAAGCGGGTGGTCATTCACGGTGTTTAGAATGGTAAACCAATGTCCAGGAGGAGTTTCTGAATCAGGACCATCAGCCCAAAATTCAGCTAGAACCCTAGCGTAATCAGCACGCTTCACCAATTGAGGCTCATATGGTAGTCCTGTTACAGGGTTCACGTCATATCCTTGGCTTTGATCACCTCCTTCAAAAAAGTCATAGAAGGTATCGAAATCGTCATACGTTTCAGGTAGGGCAGGGTTGTTTCCAAGACTTGCAGGGGAAATGTCAATCATTGTGTCATCATTGATATCGTGATGAGATTGCCAAATGGCCACCATCACATGTCCCCATTTCCATGCAGATTCCAATCCTTGTCCAGAGCCAAGATCCAAATAGGGAGGTGCTCCGGGATCATGGTATATGCTCCAGCTATAGCCATCGCGTTCCAAAGTTGTAAGGTCTTCATCTGTCATAGCGAAAGGAAGTACGTCTCCCCATTCAGGGCTTAGAAATGGCAGTGTAGCTTCAACTGGATTTCCACTTTGGTCAATGTTACCTTCAATGGTGAGTGGTTGCCAGCGATTTGGGTCTGTCATCAAAGGATTTCCAAGGTCAGCCATCGCCAAAGGCTCGTTCACTGGTTCATAGACCAAGTTCCCATAATTCCCCTCTTCATTTGATCCATCGGTATCACCGAATGCAATCATTTGCTCAGCCATGTAGTTACCAAGGTGAGCAGGGTCCCCATTTGAATAATCAGTTGATGTAACTGCAGTAGGGTAGCCAAGGCTTTGCATAAGCTGATTGGCATAGAAGAAAGTTTCGCCGGCTAGTGGCGATGCTCCAAAGCGATGGAGAATCAGTCTATAAACTGCATAACTCATTGCTTCCTCTTGCGCCGCTTGTACATCTGCAGGGGCAGCAATTCCATCAAACACACATTCGAAATCGCCAACGGTCTTGCCTAAAAAGTAGGTGTCAGCTTCATCATCGAATACCGCCCATGCGTCATACATGAGGATTGAAGAATGATAGAGGTTTCTTGCATGCACCGTTGGACGGGCAAAGTCGTTTCGAATTGCTTCAAGAATAACATCGTTCCACTCACGCGCCACTGAGTGGTCTTGAGCTGAAGTTTGTAGTGAGGTGAAACTAAAAAGTAAAATGAGAGAACATAAGCCAAGGGAGTGACTTGTGAAGGAGCGTAAAAAATGCTTCATAATAAGTGAGTTCAGAGTATTAGTATTTCGGCTATTAAACGCCTGTTGTTAATTAAGGTTTATGGACACCCTAATTTAAACAATTTTAATGAACACAACTTTTTTGCAGCTGTCTGTAAGGCGTAAAAAATGAGCTTTTAACCCATAATTTCGTCCAACGGTGGAGTGCCAAACTTTTTCAGCATTTTCACGTGAGACTTTATGGCCTGCATAAACGTCTTGTGTTCATAGTACGGATGACCAAATTCTTTTGCTGTTTCTTTCACAATGGGTGCGATTGCATTGTAGTGCACGTGACAAATCCCTGGGAAGAGGTGGTGCTCAATTTGGTGGTTCAATCCACCAACATACCAGTTGATGAGTTTGTTCCCATACGAGAAGTTTGCAGTGGTGTGCAGCTGATGCACGGCCCAAGAGTTTTCCATTTCGCCATTGGCCTTTGGAAGAGGGAATTCTGGGCCTTCAACGACGTGTGCCAATTGAAAGACCAAAGACAGAATTAATCCGCCCCAAATGTGCATCACCAAAAAGCCGATAACCACATTTAGTACTGGCAGACCTCCTACAAAAATAGGGAGTCCGAAAATGGCACTAAAGTAAACAACTTTAATCCCAATAATCTTCCAAAGAGTAATGCGCTTCTCTTTCGGAGTTTGTCTGTTTACACCTTCTTTATTGTACTTCGCAAATTGAACGAAATCTTTTGCGAGTCCCCAATAAAGCGTCAAAATGCTGTAAAATGCAAACGCATAGTACCACTGGTGTTTGTGAAATTTTTTGTATTCCTGGTGCGGGTCGAAGCGCATGCTGAATGCGCCGTCAATGTCATTGTCTTTACCTGCAATATTGGTGTAGGTGTGGTGCAAAACATTGTGTTGAAGGTTCCAGTTGTGTACTGTTCCTCCGAGCAGATTCACGTTAAAGCCGATCCATTTGTTCCACTTAGGATTCGATGAGTAGGCGCCGTGATTGGCATCGTGCATTACGCTCATGCCGTTTCCGGCGAGGGCAATTCCGATAATTGACCACATCACCATTTGTCCCCAAAAGGGAAGTTCAAATACAAGAAGGGCAATAAAAGGAATGGCATACGCAAGGAGAAGAATAACGGTTTTGCTCACCATTCTGGAGTCAGCGTGTCTCGAAATATTGTTCTCTTTGAAATAGGCGTCTACACGTTTACGAAGTGTAGAGAAAAATGCCGCTTGTTCGCGATTACCGAAGCGTACAAGGGTATCTTGATTTGGAAGTCCGTGATTTGTCATTGGTTGCAAATTTACGGTCAAATAAATAAAGGACAACACAAACAGTTCAAAACCTTTCAAAAAAGTGAGTTGAAAAGGTTTAAATACCATGAATGTGGTATTAAAAACTTCGGGTCGAAGTGATCAATCGATAGATTGACGTATTTGACTATAAATGTGCTCAGTAGCTGATTTGAGCCACTCTAGAATTTGGTTGAAATCTTGTCCTTGTTGCGTGTTTGCAGGAAGAAGTCCGCCATTCCAGCCCTCATCCAAATGCCATTCCCCTAGTTTCGTTTTCGGGATTCCGTAATTGAATTTCCCGGCTGAAGATTGACCTTGAACATAGAAATAGGGAACTTCACAAACTTCATCAGCCATTGCTAATCCAACGCCAATTCCGAATTCATCTGCCACTTGTAAGTAGATGGCTGAATCGAAATGATGTGGCCAAATGCGCACCGATGATGTAGCTAAAAATCTTGTTCCCAAGGCGCCAACGGCTTCATTGGCGGTAGCCCGAAGATTGCTCCACGCTTCAAGTCCTTTTTTGGCTGGCGACTGAAGTTTTCCACTTGCATACGTATAAGTAGTTATTTCATAATGCATGGGTTGCTCGAATGACAAAGTGTCCAGTCCTTTTGTTCGCCAGAGGGCAGATAACTCTTTTGTTGCTTCCTCAAACGATTTTCCAGTTAACTTCAATTCATCTGTAACCGCACCATTGTTGTCAACCACGAGGAAAGTGGATTCCATGATGTCAATGGCAGGGTAGAATTGCAAGCCGCTATCAGGAATCATCATTCTTCTGCCATAGAGCCTATTTGAACGTCCTTCAAAGAACATATTGGTGTGACTATCATCTGGCTTCGCTCTATGAAAAGCTTTGTTCGTTCTCGAAAGAAGTTGAGCCAATTGGTGCAAATAGTGATCACTTTCAATGTAGGTGTTCATGGTCTGTTGATTGGATTTGCAAGGTCCCATAAATCTTCTGTTCATCTATCACGAATGAAACACATTCGCAATTGATTTTTAAATAGAGCGTTAGTTCGTAGAACTCAATGATATGTTTAGACTTTTCTTCATCCCCTGTTTCTTTGTTTGCTGCTTTTCTTTCGAAACTGTTCAAGCACAAATATCTGCTGAAAGCA
This sequence comes from uncultured Comamonadaceae bacterium, assembly GCA_964353035.1. Taxonomy (GTDB): domain Bacteria; phylum Bacteroidota; class Bacteroidia; order Flavobacteriales_D; family Sanyastnellaceae; genus JAQWQB01. Next base: position 13,397 of record CAYGUR010000030.1, read on the forward strand.
TAGCTATCGCTGCAGAAGCCATCGTTAACGATGAAGTGGTTTATGATCCCAGTTATTTCTCTATCTCCTATCCGAACGGAGATGTTCCCGCTGACAGAGGAGTTTGCACGGATGTGGTCATTCGCACCTATCGGCAACTCAACATAGACCTTCAGCAACTAGTGCATGAAGACATGAAAGCAAATTTCGGTGAATATCCTAGCCGATGGGGGCTTAAAACTACAGATAAGAACATCGATCATCGGAGAGTGCCTAATTTGATGACCTTTTTTAAGCGAAAAGGAAAGGAGTTGCCATTGGATCAGAATTTTTCACCCGGCGACATTGTCTGCTGGGATTTGGGCGGAGGTATTCTTCACATTGGAATGATTTCTTCCAAACAAGCAGGTACAGGAAATTTTTTGGTTGTGCACAATATCGGTGGCGGACAAATTCTTGAAGATGTGCTGTTCAGATTTGAGATTATCGGACACTATTTTTACGCAGGATAGCACTTGGATGCTGGTTTCACCGAATGGATGCTTCGAATACTCAAATTTTACTAACTTCAGATTTCAAACCAACACGCATGAGTTCATTCACCATTGTGTTGTTGTTATGTGGGGTTGTATTTCTAGTTACAGGCATCATTGCCCATTTCTTTCCGCCGGTGAAAATCAACTGGTATTATGGTTATAGAACGAAGGCTTCTATGAAAGACCAAGTTTCATGGGATAAGGCCCAGCATCTCATGAAACGATGGCTTTTTTTCTTGGCCATAGCCTACATATTGATTGCACTCCTTGGTTTTTTATTCACTATGCACGAAGCTATTGGCGTGCTGCTAGCCATGGCGGTATTGATTGCTGGCGTGGTGTTGCTATTTGTGAAGATTGAACGAGCCTTGAGGCAAAGTGGTTGAAGAAAAGAGCCCTCCTCGTGGAAGGCTCTTTCAATTCTAGTTGGTTGAACGTCTGGAGTCAATCATGGCCCCTGATTGTTGTGTATTCGCCGGTTTCCTTCTGGCAAGCCGTGGTTTTTCACAAGGGAAAATGGTTTGGTAAATGGCTATTTGCTCTTGTCGAAGCTTCCTGTTTTTCGCCCGCCGAACGGCATCAATGGCCATGGTCTTTTTAAAGGCTAAATCTGCAGTGAGATCTTGTTGGGCCCGTTGTCCAGACAATGAGTTGATCAATTTAGTGAGTTCTTTTTCAGGCATTTCTTTTAGGGCGAATTCGTATACACCAGCTGCGATGTTTTCCTGAAAGCTCACAAAACATTGATCGCCCTTGTAAGCTACGGCCAAGAAGTGGTACTTCATGAGTTCATTGAGTTGTTCTAAATAGAAGCCATTGGTGGCATTAACCCTTCGGAAGCTGAACTGTTTGTCACCAAGCAAATACACGTGTGTTCTGTCAGCATCTTCCACTTCACTCAGTTTCACTGATAGGGGCTCGTACTTGATTACAGCTTTATTTCCATCTTTATCTTCAAAATCCAGTGTTCTTCGATTTGTGGTTGAAGCGCTCACGAATTGATCTACATTTTTCCATCCCGTAGAACGAATTGGGAAGGAGAAAGATTGGTTGGGCTGGATGTTAAACCTCGGACGGTCATAGCCAAGCTGTTTGTAGGCTTCCGTTAAGTTAAGTTCGAATTCCGCTTGCCAATTCAGGGCATTCCGTCCAGTTTCGTTGGACCAAAACTCATTTCGTTGTTGGTTGTTTGCTTCGTCCAATTCGCGTTGTGCTTTCCAGAATTCTTTGTTCGCTGCTTCAGTTGCTTTGAGGAAGATGCTTCGCTTTTGATTGTAATGTTCAGCAAGTTTTTTCGCTAAGCGGTCATTGAGTCTGACACGTCCGTCTTTTCGTAGGTAGAATTTCCAGAAGGTGTCATGTCGATAGCCTTTTGCTGCCCGAACCTCTGTATCAAATTTTAAGGCCGCTAACGAGTCTGAGATATACAAGGGTTCATCTAAGTGATTGAGGTAGATGTCCAAGGCATTTCCTGAACAGGTTTCATACATGTAAGTTATGCGTTCTTCAAAGGCTTTGGTGGCAATGAAGGTGTCTTGGAACTTTTTATTCCAGATGGCGCGTACGTCTGAGGGTTCAATGCCGCAATTCATCTCGCGATCATAGCTTTCTGATACATCTTCAGCAGCTTCGTCCTGCGCGAAAGTTTCACTGTAATAGTTTGATGCAGGAATAGTGTCCGTATAAAAGTTACGACCAACCTCGCTGAGCAGCGCAACTTCTTCCACGGTTGAAGAGGAGGAGGATTCCATCCCGCAGAAATAGGAGTAAAACACACTGTCTGTTAGAGATTTGTTGTTGATGTCGTACCCCAACATACCAAGGCTATCTAAAAAATCCCTTGGGTAGAAGTTGAGGGTGTTGATGTCAACGGTTGTGAGGAAATTCTCAATGGGCTTGGGATTTACCCAGTTGATGTTACCGGTAGAGTCGGCCTCTCCATCGAAGAGTTGCATATTGGTAGCCGGACGGTTTGAAGGCAAGTCTACCAGCACTTCTTTTCCCGCCTTTAGTTGCAATTCAACGCCTTCGTCATAGGCCCTAAACTCGAACATGCCTGCCGTTTCCAACAGCTCACCATTGGAGGTGGTTGACAGTCCGGCCTTGATGATGCTCGCAGGACTAAGCGCTTCTTTTACTTCAATTTGAATGTTTTTCGAAACGGTTTGATTGTCTGCACGTTGAAAGCCGTCTTCAGGGATGACGAAGACGATACCTTCTTTGGTTTCAAGCACTTGGTCTGCATCCGATGGGATGGTGAAAACCTGAGTATCCAGCTGGATAGCGGAAGGGATAGCAGAATCAAGTTGTTCTTCTTGTTGAATCGGCAATTCTTCTTCAGAAGGAGTATCTGTCGACAAGATGAAAAATCCAGCAATTGCAGACGCAGCAACAATTACGACGCCAATGATTCCTAGTTTGATTGCCTTTTTTCGGAAGAGGTAGTTCTTTTTTGCTAGACGAATGTGCTGGCGTAATCCATGGGATTGAATGCCTTCCATTAGTTCACGCTGGAGTTGCACTTCCTGCTGTAGTTTTTTATCGGTTGCCAAGCGTTGTTCGAACACCTTACGGTCTTCGCTGCTCATGGTATGGTTGAGGTATTCCTCTATACGGGCGATGAATTCGAGTTCGGGTCTCATGGGAATGTTTTTAAGAGAATAAAGAGAAGGGGAGGGTTAGGCTTCGCGAAGCATGTCTTTCGCACGTTCCAGACATTTATACTTCTGGTTTTTTGCCACTTTTTCAGAGCTGAAGCGCATTTTTTCAGCGATTTCCTTCATACTCATGGCTTGGTGGTAGAAGTACATGAGCAGTTCTTTGCATCGCTCACTAAGATCGGCAATGATTTGCTCTGCTTTTTTGAACCTTCGTTCCTTCTCAGCAATGGCTTCGATGTCCTTCCAATGCTGGTCTTCCCAATCACCTTCAAACGAAGTATGGTTCTGGTTTTGCCTTTTTCGACCTTCGTTATTCCACAAGAATTTGCAAATCCCGAAGAGGTAGGTATCGAGTGAAGACGTTAAACTGAATGTGGGGTCTTGCACTTTTTTGCATAGCACCACGAGCGCGTCTTGGAAAATGTCGTCTGCATCAACGGGCTGTCCACCCTTTCCGCAGATCATCCCTTTTACTTTGGGATAGTACTTGTACAATCGTTGGAGTCCTTTTGAAGGTCTTCCAGATTGGAGTACTTCGATGATTTGATGGTCTTTCATGCTTGTCTTTATTCCCTTCATGTCGAAAGTATGAAAAGGTCACCTCATTCGTTTAGAAAGTATTGAAATAGGACCTGAACAAAAACTATTTTGAAGCTCGGTGTGCATGTTACTCACTCAATTTGGTCAACGACTCAATGCATCGTTGTGCAATGATGGAATAGGTGCAGATTCGCAACATTAAAAAGATAACAACATCATGAAAAAGCAACTACTTATTGCAGCATTTGCCTTGCTTGTAGGCAATCAGGTACAAGCTCAGCAAATTTCTTTTGGAGCCTTGGGCGGATTGAATTATTCAATCATTTCTCAAAAGGTTGATCCTGAACCAGCAGGTTTTGAATCTGACAATCCAAAAGGACTAGGGTTTTTCCTTGGAGGATATGGCGAATACGAATTGCAAGAAGGAATTGGGGTTCGCGCTGAGTTGCAATTAAGCTTTCGAAGCACAAGACAGAAGTCGGAAGAGTCTTTTTCGTTTTTCGGAACAACAACAACTTCTGAAATAGACTACAAGAATCGTGATACCTACTTGGCTATTCCTATCTTATTGGATTACGATGTAAATGAAAGCTTAAGTCTTCAAGCTGGTCCTTCTATTGGGTTCCTTCTTGGGGCGAAGCAAAAAGGAGAGTCTACAACGACCACTACAACAGCGGGATCAACAACAACGGAAACGTTCAATGTAGACGGTTCGTCAACTGCTGGAAGAAACGGCTTTGAATTTGGGATTGCTTTGGGAGGTCAATATGCCTTGAATGAAACCATGGGACTCGGACTTCGTTATACCCGCGCGTTCACAGATATTTCTTCGAACAATTCATTTGGTGGAACAACCTTCAAATCGAAATACAATGTGTTTCAGGTCTTGTTCACCTATGCACTAGGTGAGATTTAAGGTCGGCTGTTATTCTCCTAAACAACTTTTAAAGGCGATGTGTCATTGATACATCGCCTTTTTTATGGAATTCAAGGATCAATGAATTGCTGCAGAACTCAGGCTTCGGACTTCTATTGCACATGTCTAAAATGATGATTCATAGATTCTAGGCATTTTTCAGTACCTTGAAGATGAAAACCTTACCCATGAAAACCATACTTTCTACCTTCTTAGTTTTTACTGCCGTTTCTAGCCTATGGTCCCAAACTTGTGATCCTGTAAATGGCAATGTGGTCATTTATACCAACTATGATGGAGGTGTATTAAACATCAACTGCGACGAAGATATTCCAGATTTAAAAATAGGAGTCTGTACCTATGAAGATTGCCAAGTGAACATCACTGGACCCTTTGCGGGAAATGTGACACAAGTGGTGTATGCTGGATTTCAAGGAGACAATGACAATTGCAATTCCGGGGTGACTACAACCACGATTACAGGGGTGCCAGCAGGAATTACATCGGTGTTTTTCGCGCCAGCAGGTGTTTTGAGTGATCCTAACGGGAATGCCAATATCATTTGCGCGTATTCATGCAATCCAGGCGGACAAGGTGGCTGCAATACAGCAGCGCAAGTGGTGGCCTATTTCTTAAATCAGTTTGGAGGGACGTTGCACACCTATTATACACAGTATGCTTGTTGGAATGGCGCTACTATTAATGTGTCAGATGACCTGTGTTGTAGTGAGTTGTTGCCAAGCATAGACGCCACCATTACGCTTAGCGATGATATCGTCTGTGTTGGACAGTGCATTGACTATATCGCTTCAAGTTCAGGAAACCCGACCTCTTTTGAATGGAGTTTTTCGGGTGCTGCCACCACTGATTCTAGTGAAGAGAATCCGACAGGGATTTGTTACCTCACTCCAGGTGTCTATTCAACAACACTCACGGTAGCAGATGGCAATGGGTCGGGTTCTGCAACTTCTTCGGTAACTGTAATTCCATGTGGAATTTTAGGTTGTACCTATCCTGATGCGCTCAATTACAACCCTGCCGCCACCGTTGATGACCTTTCCTGTGAATTTGAATGTGATGAAGTAGGGGTGAGCTGTTTGGGTGATTTTAATTTGGATGGAATTGTGAACGCCACAGATTTGTTGATGTTTTTAGGGAATTATGGGGAGGTTTGTGGCTAGAATGGATTGCTTTGTACTTCTTTAAGTTCTGTAAAACGGAGCCTTGAATTGTGTGTTCTGTCAACCCAGCTTATGACCGGATCCGGAAGTGAAGAGCGCGACATAAATTGATATCTTACTAAATCATGAAGCCAATCAGCTTATTACCCAATTTAAGTATTCATCAACTATGAAAATCAGTGGGCTCATTCTCATCTGTACAGTGTTTACTGGGAACCTTTGGTCACAATATTGCTACCCCGAGAATGGCAATGTGGTGATTTATTCAAATTTTGAAGGAGGTGTTTTAAACATCAATTGTGATGAAGATATTCCGAACTTAAAAATCGGTGTGTGCACTTATGAAGACTGTTTAGTGAACATTACAGGGCCCTTTGCCGGGAATGTGACGCAGGTTATATATGCCGGTTTTCAAGGCGACAATGATGTTTGTGGTGACGGCTTAACATCCACCAGTATATCAGGCGTGCCTGAAGAATTTACTTCTGTCAATTTATCACCTTCTGGTGCTTTTGTTGACTCATCGGGTAATCCGGTGATTAACTGCGGATACTCTTGTTCCGATTCGCAAAGTCCTTGTAATAGTTTGTATGACATCATTTGGTATTTTCTCTGGCAATTGGACGGTAGTTTACATTCTTATCATACTCAGTATGAATGTTGGAATGGAGCTACATTCAATGTCTCAGATCACCTTTGCTGTGAGGCATTGGTGCCAGGAATCGATTTGAATATCATAGTTAGTGATGAAATTATCTGCGTTGGGCAATGTGTTAATTACACAGCTGAAACATCAGGGTTGCCAACAAATTATTTGTGGGTTTTTGAGGGAGCAGTTCCAACAAGTAATCTGAGCACGGATGAGAGTCCGTCTGGCATTTGCTACACCGAACCGGGCGTTTTTTCTTCTTGGGTTCATGCCTCAGACGAGAATACAGGTGGAGAAGCAGAGATTACTGTAACAGTTATATCATGTGGAAATCTTGGGTGCACCTATCCAGACGCACTTAATTTCAATCCTACAGCAACTGTTGATGATCTTTCTTGTGAATTTAATTGTGATGAAGAGGGGGTGAGTTGTTTGGGTGATTTTAATTTAGATGGACTTGTGAATGCCACAGATTTGTTGCTGTTTTTAGGGAATTATGGTGAAGTCTGTGAGTAGCGAAAGTCGTTTATAATTTCGCGATTCATTAGGAGAATTGAAGCTGATCTGGTCAAAGCAATTTAGGGACGGGTCGAACTTCCTTTCGCCCCAGAGGTTCAGATGCACTTGGGGTCTTAAAAGAGTTTTAGATCGAAATGGTCAATGTTATTTAGGGATGGTCACAATCTGTTGATATCATACTCTAGACTCGAAACTGAACTTAGCCCTCACGGGCCCTCCCTCCCCCTCCTGCCAACCAGCCCTCCGAAGCTACAAAACTCCTTCGAGCTGATTA
>CAYGUR010000031.1:0-19898 GCA_964353035.1 uncultured Comamonadaceae bacterium
GATAATAGAGGGAATGAACGACAGATCGAATGCATTTTCCTCAAAATCGATTTCTTCCTCAATGAGCCAAGTAGTGCAAAGTTCAGGGGCGATTGAGTGCACGGCTTCGAGTGCGTCTTTACTGAAAGATTGCACACACGTTCGATCAGAGATGCCCAATTGTCTTAACTCCCCAATGAGCAATGAGGCAAACTGCTGGGCATTGGGGTGGAAGCGGTCTACCCACTCATCTTTGAATTTGATTTCAATGTTATAATGGGGTAAAGCTGAATCTCCTTTCGTGCGAAGCCTTTCGGTAACAGAAATCACTTCCCAAAGGGCAGGTTTGGAAACGGCCATGCGCTGTTGGGTTGGAAAAGCTGGATTGGCTTTAGTGCCGCAATCAAAACTTCGTATTTCATCCATAGACATAGCGTAGAGATTGATTACGTCTCCTTCGTCAAATTCATTTCCCTGAGCATCCGTACAAATCACATTGTTCATCCACGGTTCATGGCTGACTACAACTTCAGCGTCTTTAGACACCACAATGTCCATCTCTAAGGTGGTAGCCCCTTGCTCCAAGGCCAAGACGAATCCGGGAATACTATTTTCAGGCAAATAACCACGTGCACCACGGTGTCCTTGAATATCAAAATCAGGACATGAACGAAAGGGAGACGTAGCGTCATCACATCCAAAATAAAGGGGCAGTAGGAGAAAAATTGCCAGAAGCTTCTTCATACGTTGAAAGTATAAAAAACATTTTAGTGGGGCGAAAAAACTTGTTCCGAAGTTGAACGATTTACAGAGAACTCATTCGACTAAAATGAAGGATTATTTTACGAAGCATGTTGACTTCAGATTTTTGAAACCTAAAGCTAAGACGTTCGTAAGACTGGATGTGTTACACAGATACGAATAATCAGATACTATTGCCCTATGCTCTCCAGAGTTTTGTGGTTTTTATTCCTTTTTATCGCGCCGGTTGCAGCGTTCACCCAATCTTTGGAATGGATGAATACGACTGACGGCGGCGGTGACCATTTCTTGTACTCAACTGCTGTAGACCCTTCAACAGGTGCTGTTTACACGGCAGGAAGCTTTAAAAATAACATTCTTTCTTCAAATGGTTCTACCATCATTGCTGACGTCGCGTCTGAAACGACTGTCGTTAACTCTGAAGGAGAAGATGATTTGTTTCTAGCGAAGTACGCATCTGATGGAAGCTTAGTGTGGTCATTGACAGGTGGGAGTAACAAAAAAGATGAATTTCTATCTGTAGTGGTTTTGCCAGATGGAAGCATTTTGGCTGGCGGATATATTTCTCGCTCTATTGCGCTGCAGACGAGCGTTGGACCACAAACAATTACGACGTCTAACATGGCGAACAAGGAACGCGCATTTTTAGCTCACTTTTCAGCTGATGGCGTGTTGATCGATTATGTTCTGCATGATACAGTGGCGAATTCTGGAGTCGTTGATCTAGCTGTAGATGCTACAGGCTATTCCATTCTTTATCAAAATGATGGGACAGGTTACAGTGCGAATGGTGTTTCATATGCTTCAGACAGGCAGTTTTTTGTGGAGCGCAGAAATTTTAGTCATACCATTCAGTGGATTGACGGTATTGGCGGATCATCAAATAATGTGTCTGCCAATTATGATAATACGCACGCACAGCTAGCTGTGCATGAAGGCAAGACAGCTGTTCATTGTTCGTTCCGTCAAGACAGCCAAACCTTCTCAAGATATGATGCTTCAGGTTCGTTTATTTCAAGTTCCAATCATGAATTGTCTTTTGATGATAGTGATTTAGATTATTTGATCTGTTTAATTGATGCAGATGGAGCAATGGTTTGGATAAAGGCGATTCTTCAAAACAACAACTCATTAGAGGGCATGGGAGTTGCCATGGATTGCAATGGGGTGTATGTTTGTGGAACTGGAGAAGGAGCTTTCTGGTCTTCGATTATTTTTCCAGGAAATGCATATAGGTTTGCACCAAATGAGAGTGTGTTTCTGGCAAGGTTAAATTCCCAGTCAGGTAATACAGATTGGGCATATGTGATTGAATCTGAAAATAGTACTGATCAAGAAGGGGCTTATGCCCTTACTACAGATGACCAAGGGCAAGTATACTGTGGAGGGCTTTTTGAAGAGGAGTTGGATTTAAACAATTGGAACAGCGCTCATTCAGGCACGACAGGTGGTTTTGTTATCTGTTATTCGTCAGAAGGAGACTATGAATGGTCGCAAACCATTGAAGGTGATGAAAATGTGGTCACCTTCGATCTGGCTATTTTGAACGATCAGTTGTACGCTTGTGGCCGGGGAAGTGGCAACATGAATGACGGGCCAGTTTCCGCCTCAGATAAGAGCGGCTTTATTGCAAATTATTCGTTGCCTGCATCAGGCAGCAGTTTGTGTTATCAGTTTGGAAATGCGGGACCGCTTTCGGCCACTGTAGAGGACAATTGTGGTGCTTTAACGGCCACTTTTTCTTATCCGAATAAGCCCATTTCAGACTTCATTTTACAGTATAGCGCTGACGGTGCTTTGTATAATGATTTAATTGCCTTCGGCTCGAATGATGAATTCACGTTGAATGGCGCTAGTGAAGGGTTTTATCGGTTATGGACCAATTCCGCTGATTGCGGTACGTATCTTTCGAACGGAATTGAAATTGTAGCACCACCTGCTGGTAATGCGAACCATCCGGGAGGAGGAACGTGTAATTTGGCTTATTGGTTAAGAGCAGATCTTCAGGCCTCTGATGGCACGGCTGATTATGCGAATAATGAACAAGGATTGGTCAATACCTGGACAGACCTTGAATCAACTTATCCCTCATTCGCGCGTGATGAAAATCACAATGAATTAGACGAAAATCGTCCGTTTAGGAAAGCAAACCAATTCAATGGACATCCAACGGTAATGTTTGATGGAAATGACAACATGGTCCTTGATCAAAAGGCCGTTTTCGGGAATTCCGAAGGGCTACATTATTGGATGGTTCTTGTGGCTGATACCAACATGTACACGAAACGTACTTTGTTGAACGTAGGAAATCCAGATGCCGGATATGGAATTGATATTGATCGTGATTCAGTAGGTGTTTGGACACCAAATGGCGACTACTTTCGCGCAGCACACCACCACTTCAACCAGCCTTTTATTCTTGAGACTGTATTTGATTCAGCTGAAGGAACTTATATCGTTATTGATGGAACAGACACTGTTTATCATTCAGCGGGAGCGGTTGCTATTTTAGATGAAGCATCTATTCTTTATAACGAATTCATGAATTCAGACCCGAATGACGGCGGACCTTTTGTGTTTGGTATGCCTTCTGAAGCGTACGATGAATCGAAAGGTTTTATGGGGGAGGTAGCTGAGGTGATAGCGTATCAAGGGTTGACCTCACAAGAGGATGCTATGCGCATTAGAAGCTACTTAGCACTCCGTTATGGCATCACCTTGAATCATCCACCTGTAACAGACTATGTTGGTACATCGGGAAATGTGGTTATGGGATTCACAGGAGCTTTGGCTGAATTAAACAACGATGTATTTGGCATTGGCGCTGATGCAGATGCTTATTTCTATCAGGAAGGATCAAGATCAATTGAACCCTCTTCCATCATTCGAATAGATAAGGTAGATGCAGGTATAACGGAAGACGCCTTTTTGGTTTTCGGACACAATGGCGCTTCAGCTCGTCCATCAGTAAATTACTTAGGGCAAGATTCGATTCGTATGCCTCGGTATTGGGGTATCAGCGAAAATGTTGATTTTGGAAATGTGCGTATTTCGATGCCAGATGCACCGAACAATCCGTACACGACCCTTCTATTGAGCACAGACAGTCTATTTACAGGAGTTTTCGAAAGCATTTGTTTAACGCCAGACAACGGAATGCGTCGAGCTGAGTTCAATGCGATTCACAACACGTATTTCACTTTTGCTACATCGAATTTCGCGTTAGCAGAAAATATTAATCCAGTCTCATGCAATGGCTTAGGTGATGGAAGCATTGAACTGACGGCAACAGGAACAGGGCCATTTAATTTTGAATGGGAGGAACTCGGGCTTTCTGGCGAAGAAATGAACGAATTAGAAGATCTCAGCTCAGGTCAGTATTCTGTAAGTATTACAGATGGAGCGGGCTGTGTGACGATGTATGAATTTGAAATCACCGAGCCAACATCCTTGAACCTCATTTCGAACTCAGTTCAATCAACAACATGTCTGACGAATGCAGATGGAGGAGCTTCTTTCGAAATTACAGACGGAACCCCTGGATATGTTTTTAGCTTAGATTTTGATGCTGGTGGAAATCCAGTGGGACTTTATTCAAACGAAGTTGTTCCTGTAAATGGAGAAATAGATCTTGCGGATTTGCTAACAGGTGATTATTCCATGACTGTGGAAGATACAAATGGTTGCACTGTTGCTTATGACTTTTCAATTGTGAGTAACGACACGACTGCGCCTGTTGTAGCATGTCTCGGTTCAGTTGAACGAAGTGCGGCAGCCGACTGCACCTATGCGCTTGAAGATTTCACCAGTGGAGTTTCAATCACAGAAACCTGTGGGATCGAAAGTACTTCGCAACTTCCTGCGCCAGGAACGTCATTGACACCCGGTGTACATTCTATTGAGATTTCGGTTGTAGATGCTTCAGGCAACACGGGCACTTGCTCTTTTGAGTTGACGGTAGTAGATGATACTCCACCGGTTGTTACTTGTCTAGCAGATCAAGTTCGTTCTGTCAATAATGCCTGCGCCTACCAAGTTGAAGATTTTACAGCGCTTGTTTCCGTTTCAGAAAACTGTGGAACAATCACCTCGACACAAACACCTATTGCTGGAACAACACTTTCGTTAGGGACACATACAATTACGATCACTTCTACGGATGAAGCGCTTAACAGCGCTAGTTGTTCATTTGACTTGACGATTAATGATATCACCGCACCATCAATGTTTTGTTTGACTAATCAGGTGAGAGAAGTAACGGATGGTTGTGACTATTCGGTTGAAGATTTCACCTCGTCAATTATCGTAACAGACAATTGTGGATTAGGATCGTTGTCGCAAATTCCGAGTCAAGGAACGAGTTTATCAATTGGAAATCATACGATAGAAATTCATGCTGAGGATGCTGTTGGAAATGAATCAATTTGCACCTTCAACCTATTAGTTCAGGATTCAACAAATCCAATTGTCGTTTGTCCGGGTGATCAAATAAGATCAGCAAGTGCTTCTTGTATCTATCTATTGGAAGACTTTACTTCGCTTGCTTCGGTCACAGAATCATGTGGAGTTGATAGCAATACACAGCTTCCAGCACCAGGAGCATTGCTTTCGCCAGGAGTTTACACAGTTGAGATCACTGTGGTAGACGATTCTGGCAACACGGGCACTTGCTCTTTTGAGTTGACGGTAGTAGATGATACTCCACAGGTTGTTACTTGTCCAGCAGATCAAACCCGGAGTGTGAATGCTAGCTGCAATTATACAGTGGAAAATTTTATTCCGTTAGTTACAGGCACTGACAATTGTGGAAATGTGGTTTATGCCCAATCTCCGAGTGTGGGAACTGATTTACCAATTGGTGTGCATACCATTTCTATTGTTGCGTTTGATGAATTGCTTAATTCTTCGAGTTGCACTTTTGACCTGACCGTTTTAGATTCGACCATCCCTTCGTTGACTTGTGTTTCAAACCAAACAAGATCAGCAGGAAGCGGGTGCGTTTATCTATTAGAAGATTTCACGACTATTGCGACCTCTAGCGATAACTGCAGCATGGTTGATGTGGTGCAATCACCCGATGTTGGAACGGCCTTGTCTCTTGGCGTAAATACCATAGAAATTACAAGCACAGATGTGTCTGGGAATCAAGCTAGCTGTACCTTTGATTTGACCGTGGTTGATACAACGATTCCAAGTCTTACTTGTCCGTCTAACAAGACTAGGTCAGCCAATAATGCATGTACTTATTTGTTAGAAGATTTCACCAGCGAAGTGATAGCTAGTGATGCATGTGGGATTGCTAGCATCCAGCAGCTTCCTGCTCCAGGAACTCCATTGAATTTGGGGGTTCAAAGCATCAGCATAGAGGTGACGGATGCAAATGGGAATACGACAGATTGTAGTTTCACCGTAACGGTTGAAGATACCACTGCTCCGTTGATCGATTGTTTGAGCACCCAGGAAATAGAATTGGAAGGAACTTGTGAATTCCTTGTTCCAGACTATTCAACCATGCTGAGTATTACAGAAAATTGTGGGATTCAGCTGTTTGAACAGAGTATTCCTGCAGGAACGCTTATTGGCCCTGGGGAATACACGATTCTCATTCAAGTTACAGACTTAAGTGGCAACACTGCTGAATGTTCAATCTTGCTGCAGATTGAGGATGATTCCGACCCCACCTTCAATTGCATACCAGATTCAGAATTATACATCGCAAGTGGATGCTCCTATGTACTTGAGGACTTCACGTCATCAATGAACATCTCTGACAACTGTGGAATTGGTAGTGTCATTCAAACACCTGCTGCAGGGACACTTTTAGGTATTGGGACACATGAAATTAGCGTTACCATAACAGATTTATCAGGCAATCTTTCCGTATGTGATTTTGAAGTTGATATCATTGATTCCATTGATCCAACCATCAGTTGCTTGTCAGACCTTACCGTTTGGCCAAATGCCTCTTGCATATACACGTTAGCTGATTTCACGAGTTCAGTGGCGGTTAATGATAATTGCACGGTTGCGTCTGTAGTACAGAACCCATCGGTTGGCACTAGCTTGACAGCTGGTTATCATACGATTGAGCTGACTGTTTTTGATTCAAGCAACAATAGCGCAACATGCTCTTTTGAACTATTTGTAGAAGACACAGAAGACCCTGTATTGGATTGTCCTGAATCTGTTACCATTGAATTGTCAACTGGATGCACTTATTTATTAGATGATTTTGTTTCAAGTACCATTGTAACAGACAATTGTGAAATTGATGAAGTATATCAAGTTCCTGCTGCTGGCACGCTGTTAAGTTTGGGTTGGCAGACTATAAACATATTCGCTTCAGACGTGTCAGGCAATATTTCAAGTTGTAGTTTCCAGCTTTTTGTTGAAGATGTTCAAGCACCTCAATTTGCTTGTTTTGATGATCAAACGCGCACAATTGGCGCAGACTGCACGTATGAATTAGAGCATTTCCCAGATGGCATGCCGATTTCCGAAAACTGTAGCATCGCGAGCGTCACTCAAATTCCAGCAGCTGGTGCTCTTCTCGCGCCAGGAACTCATACAATTACGATTCAAGTCATTGACAATTCTGGACTTTCTACTTCTTGTTCCTTCCAGCTGTTCGTCGAAGATTCCACTGATCCTGTTATCAACTGCGCAAGCGAATTGAATTTTCAAACGACGAATTGCAATTTCATGCTTCCTTCATTGGTCAGTGAAGTGGGTGTGTTAGAGGAATGCAGTTCCTACACAGTTACACAAAGTATTGCTTCGGGAACCAGCTTAGGCGTTGGAACTTATACGCTCACATTTACTGTCACTGACGCGAATGGGAATTCAAGTTTGTGTGATACTGAATTGAACATTACAGATACTACCAGTCCGATTATAGCGTGTGAATCAGTTTACAACGTTCTTCCAAATAGTGATTGTGACTTCGTTGTTGGGAATTGGTCCGGAATTGTTTCGGCAACAGACAATTGCAGTTTCAGCATTACCTCCGATTTAGACGGACAAACTTTAGCAGCTGGAACGTATCCAATCGAGTTCACTGTGGTAGATGCCAATGGCAATTCAGCTACATGTTCATCTGTTCTTGAAGTGCCAACTCTCGAAGAGCCGACCATCGTTTGCCCAACGTCGATTGATATTAGTATCGATTCAAATTGTGATACCTTCGTACCCGATGCGTCTGATTATGTTTTTGCAGCAGCGGCATGCGGGAACAATTCGACTCTACTATTTACACAGAGCATCGCGATAGGAAGTCCTTTTGATTTCAACACACCTTTGATGGTGACTGTTGAAGACGAGTTCGGGCAGCTTTCATCTTGTTCAACTCAGCTCATTCGTGTAGATAACTTAGAGCCCGTCATCGAATGTCCGGAGATTATCATTGTCGAGCTAAATCCTGATTGCAGTGTGCCAGCACTAGATCTTGAGAATTTGGTTTCCATTGATGATTGTTCACTTACTTTTACTCAAACGAATTTCGAAGATTTGGTCATTGACGGACCAGGTTCATATGAGGTCGACTACCAGGTTACCGATGCGTACGGATTGATATCTACCTGTTCTTCTCAAATTTTATTTCAAGATAATGAGGCACCCGAGCTAGATTGTTTTGATGATCAAGTTCAAGCTTTGGATGTGAACTGCAGCTATGTCATGCCAGATTTTACGGAATTGGCGAATGCATTCGACGCTTGCGGACCAGTGAATGTCACTCAGTCGCCTTCTCCAGGTGTTATTTACGCTTCGACACAGGAAATTGATGTTGTGCTGCATGCTGAAGATCAATCTGGAAATGAAACGGCGTGCTCGTTCGTTCTGGAATTGATTGATCAGACGCCACCTGCAATAACGTGTGTGGAAGATCAAGAAATCGAATTTGAGGGATGTGCTTTGAGTTTGCCAAGCTTCAGTTCAGGTCTATCAGATGACGCTTGTGGGATTATCACAATTGTTCAGGAACCTCTTGCTGGTAGCTTATTGGTACCAGGAGTTTATACCATTGAACTAACCGCAACTGATGAGTCAATGAACGTTTCGTCTTGTTCATTTGAGTTAACTGTGATCAAAGCAGATGGGATCGAAATAACATGCAGTGATGAACTGGAAGTTTCAGGCTCGAGTTGCGAGTTTATTCTTGAAGACTACACTTCGCTTGTAGAAGTTACGAATGCTTGCGGAGAATTCGGATTAGTTCAAACTCCAGCACCAGGAACTCCGGTTCAAGAAGGAGTTACCGAGGTTTCTTTTTCAGCAACAGATGATTATACGACGGCGACTTGCAGCTTTGAATTGATTTATAATATTAACCAGATTATCACGACTACCTGTCCGTTTGATGTCGAAGTTGAGAATGATTTTGGCGCTTGCGGCGCAGTGGTTGATTATCCGCTCCCACAAATAATGATCAATTGTAGCGAAGCAACGTTGGAACTCACTGAAGGGCTGGCCCCAGGAAGTTTCTTTGAACTTGGCCAAACGGAGATTTCGTATGACTTTTTCGTTGAAGGCACATACATTTCAACCTGTTCATTCTTTGTAATTGTCACTGATGCTGAGGCCCCACAGTTTGCGTGCAACGAGAGCATTGTCTCTTGTGAAAACATCGTTTCGTTTGCAGTTCCCACGGCCATTGACAATTGCAGTGAAGTTACCATAACTCAAATTGATGAGAGTGGATACGAAAGTGGTGATGCATTTTCGCTTGGAACAACAGAACTGACATTTTTAGCCACAGATGAGGCTGGAAATGAATCAACTTGCACCTTTGATGTAACGGTCGTTGAGTCAGTCTTTGTTGAGTTTACCGAAGATGCGCTTTTTAAATGTGAGACAGATGAAACACTCGATTTAACAAGTTACTTGAATTACACCGACGGAACCGTTGAATGGATTGGCGACATTGTCGATGAAAACGGAATGGCTGAGCTGCAAACTGCGGGTACCTTCGTTCTCGAGGCAGTCGTTTCACTTGGTGTATGCTCGAACTCTGACACCATTGAGCTCACTGTTGGTGAGTTACCCGTGGTGAATGCAGGGAATGACTTCGATGTTTGTGGACTTCAAACGGAGTTGCAAGCCAGTGGCGATGCTGTATTCTGGGAATGGGAATCTGACATGAATGGAGTTATTCTTTCGAATGCGAATACCATGAGTCCGGTGGTTGAAGGAGATTTTTACATGACGGTATCGTACATGTTGGAGGGAACGTCAGAGGAAGGTTGCGCTGCTTTTGACGAAGTGGAAGTCACATTTTATGAACCAGTGACTGCTGTGAGTTTAGGAGAAGATATGGAGCTTCTGAATGCGAATCCAGTGACGATCGACGCCAATTTCAACGGAATTGGAACGTTAGATTGGAATTGGGAAGGGCCGAATGAGTTACAACAAACTGATGTTGGAACTGGAGTCATCGAAGTAGCTGGTTTCATTCCAGGTACTTATGATCTGGTGGTCATTGTGAGCAATGGACCTTGTGTGGCAACCTCTGATTCGCTGCTGATTTCGCTTGATGAGGTGCTTATTCCAACGGGCTTTTCACCAAACGGAGATAACAAGAATGAAACATTTGTTATTCGCGGAGCAAGTCAATTCGATCAAATAAAATTCAAGGTGTTCTCACGGAGTGGGATAGAGGTTTTTGCAACGGATGATTACAAAAACGATTGGGGTGGAATTAGTTCGAAAGGGCGCGAACTACCGTCAGATACTTATTACATCATTTTGGAACTCGATGATGAGACGTACCAAGGATATTTAGTATTGAGAAGATGAAAAGATTCATAGAGACATATCGACAAGTGTTGATTTTAGGAGTGCTCCTGATCTTAACATCTACCAGTTTTGGACAGGTACCTGGAGTCGTTTCGTTGTACATGCACAATGGACTGCCTTTGAACCCCGCCATTGCAGGGTCTGCTGGGTATTTAACTGGAACTGTAAGTCATCGTGCGCAATGGTCTGGTTTTGAAGGTGCACCCACCACGAATGTGTTCAGTGCTCACACGCCTTTGAAGGGCGAAAACTTTGGTTTAGGAACCGTCGCCTCGATTGATAAATTTGGTGTTTCGAATGCTTCAAACATTAATTTAATGGGGTCTTACCGATTGCGCTTTAGAAAGCACAATCTCTATTTTGGATTATCAGGTGGTGTGCAGCAAGGACAAAACAATTGGCAAGATGTTACCACCAATCAATCTGGTGATGAATTGTTTGAAAGCGCAAGTTCAGTTTACCTCACACCAACTTTAGGTGCTGGACTTTATTTTACTGGAAAACACTACTATGCAAGTCTTTCAGCTCCTGTTTTCATGGATGTTGCGTACGATGGCGGGCAAACATATACTGCTTCGTTCAATGCACAGACTATGCCAGTGTATCTGAACATGGGGTATGAAATACCTATGAATCGAAAAATAGCAGTACGTCCTTCAGCGATGTTGACTAAAGACCGTTTTGGCGACATGCTAGCAGACATTAATGTTTTGCTTGATTTTCGAAAACAGCTCCAGGTTGGTGCTTCATGGAGAAATAACAGGTCTGTGATTGGAATGCTTCGTTTTCAATTCTTAGATCAATTTTCGTTGGCGTATGCATTTGACTATGCGCTGTCAAATCTGGGCAGTTACTCCAATGGTAGTCATGAAATTTCGCTTCAGTTTGACTTGAAGAAAAATGTAAAAGCACTTAATACCCGGTTTTTCTGATGCGTTTCTTGCTTGCCATATTCACACTGTTGACTTTGTCTGTTTCCGGACAAGAATTTGAGCTCATGAAAATGGAGTTCAACACTTCTAGCCATGAGTTCGCACCATTTGTACTAGGGGAAGATCTTATTTATTGCAGCGATCAAAGGTCGAACACCTTGAAGGCAACAGTAGATGTTACTGGCGGACTCCCCATAACCTGGAGGTCCAGTTCAGGTGAAGAACTTTTATTGAAGCAGTTTTCGTTCTTAGAATCCTTTATTCATTTGGGACCTTTAAGTTTTTCTTCGACCTCAAACCTGTTGGCATTTTCGGGAGTGAAAGAGAGTCGTTTTTCGCCTTTAGCGAAGCCAGGAATCTATTTTTCTGTGCGCAACCAAGATGGCACATGGTCCACTCCAGTACCGTTTGAGTGGAATTCTCCAAAAGGGGATTATTCGTGTGCTCATCCTAGTTTAAGTTCTGATGGCAAAACCCTTTACTTTTCAAGTGATATGGAAGGTAGCCTTGGGCAGTCTGATATTTTTTATTCGAATCTCACCACGCACGGTTGGGATACTCCTGTTCATTTAGGGGCAGAAATCAATACTGCAGGAAAAGAGCTTTTTCCTTTTTTAGCGCAAGACGGGAGACTCTTTTTTGCCAGCGATAGTTTGCAAAATGCGCAACAGTTTGATGTGTTTAGCACCCAATTAGGCACCAATGAAAAGTGGGTGAAACCAGAGAAGCTTCCCCAGCCGTTTAACTCAAAATTTAATGATTATGGAGTTTACTTTGTAAAAGACGGACTTTCTGGATACTTGTCTTCAGACCGAAACAAGGGAGATGCTGATGTGTATGCATTTAAGTTTGCGCTTCCTGAGTTACGTGGCTGTCCGGAAGCGTATGAAACTTCATTTTGTTATCTGATTGAAGAAACTGAGATTCAAAAGACAGATACTTTACCAATTATTTATGAGTGGGATTTTGGAGATGGCACCAAGGCAGAAGGAATGTCGCACGAACATTGCTATCCAGGATTTGGTAGTTACGATTTGTCGTTCAACATCTATGATACCCTGACAGAAATCCAATTTGCTAAGGTTTCTCAAATACATATCGACATCGAACCAGCGAGGATTCCCCTTTTCGAAGTACCCAATGCAATTTCAGTGAAGGAAGCGCTTCACTTAGAAGTGAATGATCATGAGCTAGACGGTTTTGAAGTGGACCAATATTTCTGGCAGATTCAAGGTCAATCAAGCATTTTAGGAGATACAGCTCACATTGAGTTTGACGCTGAAGGAACCTATGAAATTGCAGTAGGCGCCATAGGTAAATCTGTGAATGGGAGAAGACAAGTTCGATGTGGATCCCGAATGATTACCGTAGGCAATGATGAATTGAAAGTTGCCAACGAAATGAAAATGGATCGCATGCAATCGATTCGTCCTTCGAGTTTAGCATACGAACTGAAAGAGCCAGAACTTGAGTTAATCTACTTTGTCAAGTTTCATGAATCGAATAGGCAGGTTCCATTTAATGATCCATATTTCTCAAATATTGAGGGAGAAATTACTGAACGCTTTATTTTTTCTGACAGTATGTTCCACTATAGCGTTGGAAAAACCAATGACCTATTGAGTCTTCATGCCTTGCAAAGGGAACTTCTTGAAAATGGTTACCATGAAGCAGTGGTTTTAGATGTTTCAACAAATGAATACCAAGAGGAGGTTATTCAAAAAGGAAGCTACTACTCTGATGAGGAAAAAGAAGTGATGAATTCTTTCGTTCAGTCTTTGGAAAACATTCAATTTGAAGTGAATAGCTCAAAAATTTCTGCTGCGTCAAAGGAGAATCTAGATCAAATTGTTGATATACTGATCATTGATGAAGGATTGAGGTTGCAGATCTCAGCTCACACAGACAACCAAGGAGCGAATGATTTTAATCAAAAACTCTCTGAGGACCGTGCAAATGAGGTGGTCAATTACTTGATTTCGAAGCAGATTTCAAGAGACCGGCTTCAAGCAAAAGGGTATGGAGCTACCCGTCCGATTGCAAATAACATGAATGAGGCTGGTAGGTCTCAAAATCGACGGGTTGAATTTACCCTGCTCTTTGAAGAGTAATCTGAAACTTTTGTGATCGGAATGCGTAAATCATCCCATAAAGATTAACTGATGATACGCCTTTTCACCCTTGTACTTTGTCTGTTCAGTACTGCGCTTTCCATGGCTCAAGCTGTTCCTGCAAAAGAAGAAAATATTCCTTATTTGGTTACTTTTGGTCGTGAGGCTGAACCGTCTTGGGGAGATGATGACTTTTGCCAAGTATTCTTTTTTTCCATTCCAAAGGAACAAACTCAACCTGTTTACATTCGGGTTTATGACCCAGATTGTGGGGGAGCTATAGACGAAATGAAGTCGAGCTTCAACACCTTGACGCGTTTTTCTGTTTTTGGCGGAAATGGTTGCATTACAGATGATGATGCCCGTTCAACGAATCCCATTGGCAATTTCAAAAGTGGAAACTTAATTGCAAGTAAGACATTCGGACAAAAAGACACCTATGATGAAAATTGGTATACTTTCGGTCCGCTGAACCCAAGTGAAGGTGAACTTTCCGAAGTATACGGAGGGTACATCTTCAAAATGATTTGTGAAGGAGTTCGTGGAGATGACGGAAACCTTTACAGCTATTTTCTTTCTACCAGTCCGGATACAAATATTCCTGTTGAAGGGGGAAATGCTTTCACATTTGAATATACGTTTCGTTTGCATTCTGACGCTTGGCAAACTTCGCATGTGTATCCGTACATCGATGAAGACGTCGTTTACTTAGCGCAAGCGAACTTTGACTGGGATGATGATGGCTACATTCGTATCTACTCTGTGATTACGTTCGCTGCAGAACTAGAAACATCAGGTGATGATGCTTGGTCAACAAGTCAGTACATGATTAAAAATGAAGAGCGTGGCAAATCGCTTGATATTCAGTTTACCAAAGACGATCAACATCACGTAAACAACAACAACGTTGTTTTTTATGTCACGAACCAATACGGGGAGCTACTTCCATTCTACACAGTTCCAATTGGTGGAATTCCAAAGTTTAAAGGAAAAGGACGTGCAGAACCACTTCGTAGATGATGAAAAAGGTAGTACTTCTGTGTCTGTTTGCAGGAACCTTCATGTGTTCCTTTGCTCAGTCATTCAAATATCATTTTGTTGATGAAAGTCAGGGTCTTTTCGAGCGATTTATTTACGCTTTAGAACAAGATCAAAATGGATATATTCTCATCGGAACTACCGAAGGGTTATTCCGTTATGATGGATTCGATTTCAGGAAGTACGGCACCGAAGATGGACTTGCC
Source organism: uncultured Comamonadaceae bacterium (assembly GCA_964353035.1). Taxonomy (GTDB): domain Bacteria; phylum Bacteroidota; class Bacteroidia; order Flavobacteriales_D; family Sanyastnellaceae; genus JAQWQB01. The sequence goes on from CAYGUR010000031.1 coordinate 14,821, forward strand.
GAATCTTTTGTCACCAGTTCTAGGAAGTTTACCAATGACCTCGTTTTGTTGGGGCACAATCAAGGAGGGATTTCTGTTTACGACGGAGATAAGGTAGATTCAGTCTACACGAGTCAACTCAATCAAAGTAGAGTAAAATCATTCGTGATTCTGGAAAAGGAAGCTTATGCCTTTTACCAAGAAGGCAGCGTGGTGAAAATTGACAGCTCACTTGCCACAGAACCGATTTCCATTGACTTTGAAGGTGCGCTTATTTCTTCTGCAATTGAATGGCAAGGAAGAATTGCTGTAGGGACTGATTTTGGTTTAGCGCTAATTGATCCTTCCAACAAGTATGAATTGAGTTGGGACGACTCTTTTCTGGGATATTCGGTTTCAGCATTGACAACTAACAATGAAACAGGGGAGTTGGTTTTAGCCTGTGAAGAAGAGGGGATTTTCGTTAAGAAGACATTTGAAACAGAGGCTGTTGCTCTGCAAATGCCTTTTGAGGGGATTGGGCTTATGAAAATCAATAGCCTAAAAGTAACACCTCAAAAAGAAGTATGGCTTGCCACCAAAGCCAATGGTATGATTCGCTTGTCGAAAGTGCATGACTCAGTTGTTGGAAGGGCAGAGTTTATCAATAAAGGGAAAACAAAAACGGTTGAAAGTGTTGCCACCTTTCTAATTGATAGAGAGAATATTATCTGGTTGGGAAGTCAAGGGGAAGGCCTCGTGAAAATGAAAGACAACATTTTTACTCAATACAGCTTAGGCAGTAGTAAACATCCTAGAATCGTCAATGCTGTGCTACTAGAAGACAGTATCGCTTTCATAGGAACCAGCACTGGACTATTCAAAATGACTGTGGATCTGGATTCAGTTATCCAACACTACAACTCGTTTGCAGATCAAGCGACATTGTTGAATGTCAATTGTTTATTTAAAGACACCAATGGAATAGTTTGGGTTGGAACCAATTCGCTTGGACTGTTGTATTTTAATAGCAATGGAGAACTCAAGTCGGTCAAACTTGCTCAAGATGAATTGAACCAAAGAGTGAATTGCTTGTCTGAGCTAAACGGGATGCTATATGTGGGTACTGATTTCGGTTTGTATCAAGTCAAAGATTTTAAGGTGAAGTCACATTTGTCTATGCAGTCTGGTTTGTCGCATAACGTGATCAATGCATTGATGCGAGATAGCAAAAACCGCATTTGGGTTGGAGCCAATAGCACAACTTTGACTTACATTGAAGAAGGAGTGATTCAAAATATTCCACTGCCGCTGCAAGGCAAGATTGTTGACATTATGACCTTATCTGAGGATAACCTAGGGAGAATTTGGGTAGGGACTGATGGCGCTGGTGTGGCCATGATTGACGGAAAGAAGTGGAGGCTGTATGACCGAGATATGGGATTGTTCTCAGATTATTGCTACTCAGTGCATTCAGACTTTAAGAATGACATTTGGGTTGGACACCGCGGGGGGCTAAGCATGGTGAACCCTGAGTCTGGCTATATCGAAAACTATAGCAACGCCGAGTTCGGAATGTTGAATTTCCAGAACAACGCCATGGCTATGAATCAATTTGGCGAACTGTTCATGGGAACAGACAATGGTGTATTGAAATGCTCTACTTCTGAGGAAGTGCCTGAAAGTATGAAGCCTGTGACTAACCTCACCTCGGTGATGATTTCTGACAGTTTGTACAATCCAAGTGAACGAATTGAACTGGGGGCTGGGGCCTACAAGTTTGAGTTTGAATTTCGTGGCGTTCACTTTCGCGATTCGAAAGACGTAACCTATAAGTATTTTTTGGAAGGACATGATTTAGAATGGTCTGAAAGTTCCAAATCGAATGTGGCACGTTACTCACGTTTGAACCCAGGAGAATACACCTTCAAAGTTCGTGCTTACAACAAGAACGAGGAAGGAAGTGATGAGGTAGCGAGCGTTTCATTCTTCATAGATTATCCATTTTGGCAGAAGTGGTGGTTTTATTTCCTCGTATCAGCTTTGGTGTTTCTTATTGTTCGAGTTTTTATTCAACGAAGAGAGCGTATCATGCTTCAAAATCAGGAGTTTCTTCAAAAGGAACTTGATCTGCGAACACGAGAGGTTGTTGAACAAAATAAGGAGCTCGAAGTCATAAATAAAGATATTACAGACAGTATTCTGTATGCCAAGAACATTCAAAGAGCAATGCTACCTCATAGCACTACTCTCAGCTCAGCATTCGCTGAGTCATTTGTCTTTTTGAAGCCGAGAGACATTGTAAGCGGTGATTTTTATTGGGTCGAAAAATTCCAAAGCAAGATCTTAATTGCCTGTGGTGACTGCACAGGACATGGTGTACCAGGTGCGTTTATGTCGCTCATTGGTATTGTTCTTCTGAAAGATGTAAGTCGGAACCCTGACGTCTGGTCACCTAGCACACTTCTTTCTTCCTTGGATAGAGAATTGACTGGCATGTTGAGAGGAGAAAGTACTGATTTTAGCGTTCAAGATGGGATGGACATTAGTATTGTTGAATACGATTTCGATACCCAGATACTTCGCACAGCGAGCGCTAGAAGGCCGATCATTGTGTATCAAGATGGACAAATGATCGAACTCAAAGGTGATCGACATTCCATAGGAGGGGATTCTTTTGGTGAAACGAAGGAGTTTCAATTGAGCGAAATTCAACTCAAAAAGGGCGATGTGTTCTATCAATTCAGTGATGGCATTACAGACCAATTTGGAGGCCCCAATGGAAAGAAACTCAAGAAGAGTGGAGTGCTTCAAATCTTGGATTCTATTCAGAACATGAGTTTGGAAGCTCAGCGTAAAACCATTCACCAGAAGTTCTTCCAGTGGAAGGGACACCATGATCAGATTGATGATGTTATAATGCTAGGCGTCAAGATTTAAGCCTATGTTAACTGTGGCGAAAAGCCTAACATTCCCTTAAAGTTTTATTGATTTTTTAGTGCCTGTTTCCCGCAATGAGGAGTTTAGATTTGAATGAACTTCTAATGCGAAAAATTGGAAAAACTAGTATCTCGAGATGCAATGGCTGATGCCATGAAACTCAACTCTCAGAACCCGCTTGTTGGTATTCTTTTCAGGTTATCAGGAATTGAAAAGGTCAATGAATTTTACAGCCACCTCAACAACCTTGAAGGAAGCCAGTTCATTGAGGCCTGTCTGTCTGAACTGGGTATTTCCTTCGAAGTAGACGAGCGAGATTTGCAACGCATTCCAAAAGAAGGAGCTTTTGTTACTATTTCCAATCACCCGTTTGGAGCCATTGACGGATTGTCACTGCTCAACATCATCCAACGTATTCGCCCAGATTTCAAAGTATTGGGGAATGTTTTGCTGGGCGACATCAAACAGCTTCATGAAAGCATCATTGGTGTTAATCCCTTCGATGATCAAGATGAGCTTGGGACGAATTACTCCAGCATTCGAGATGTCATTGACCATGTGCACAACGGAAATCCAATTGGGGTTTTTCCGGCAGGCGAAGTGAGTGCAATGAAACGCGATTTGAAGACCATCACTGACGCCACCTGGAATCCACAAGCCATCAAGCTCATCAAGAATTTGAATGTGCCTGTTGTTCCGTTTTATTTCGAAGGACAAAATAGCACCCTCTTTCAATTGTTAGGAGTCATCCATCCATCGCTACGAACACTCCGCCTTCCAGCTGAACTCATGAATAAGAAAGGAAAAGTATTCAAAATCCGTATTGGCAATCCCATTTCATCAAATGACTTGAAAGGCTTCGCAGACGCCGCTCATTTAGGTCGGTTCTTGCGCGCAAAAACCTATGCGCTGGGCACTTCATTGGAGGTTGAACGCGAATCTTTTTTTAGCTTCGATTTCCCGAGAAAAGCGGTTGACATTATTCCTCCAAGAAGGCCAGAAGTGTTGAAAAGGGAGTTAGATGAAATTCCTGAAGCCTTGCTTTTTGAACAGCAGAAATACCAATGCTATTTGGCGAAAAGCTATCAAATCCCGAACCTACTGAAAGAATTGGCGAGGTTGCGAGAGGTCACCTTTAGAGCTGTTGGCGAAGGGACGAACAAGTCTATGGATTTAGATGCATACGACTACTATTACAAACATCTCATTCTCTGGGACAAGGCGAACCGAAAGATTGTTGGGGCCTACCGCATTGGAATGGGTGATGAAATTATGCGTCGCTACGGACATAAAGGTTTTTACACCAATTCACTCTTCAAAATGAAAGCTGAGTTTAGGGCTATCTTACCACAAGCCATTGAACTCGGAAGGTCGTTTGTTGCGTTAGACTATCAAAAACAGCGATTGCCGCTCTTTCTGTTGTGGAAAGGGATCTTGACAGTTGCCGTGAAAGAACCGAAATACCGGTATTTCATCGGGCCGGTGACCATCAGCGGCAACTACAAGGGCACATCAAAGAGGTTGATGATTGAATTTATTCGTCAAAATTACTTTCACAAGGAGTTGACCCAGTTCGTGAGGCCCAGAAAAGAGTTTATCGTAAGCAATGAGTTGTTCGACCATGAAGCATTGGTAAACGCAACAGAAAAAGACCTGAAAAAACTGGATAAGCTGATTGAAGAAATTGAGCCTAGCTCTTTTAAACTTCCGGTTCTTTTGAAGAAGTATTTACATCAAAATGCAAAGATTTTGGGCTTCAACCTTGACCCGAAATTCAATAACGCATTAGACGGATTGATGCTCTTGGATAAGTTCGACCTTCCTGAACATACCATTGAAAACCTGCAGAAGGAACTCAACGTCAGCTGATGTACTCACTTTTGAGGATGCTGTAGAAACAGGTGTTTCTTCGGAATCCATCAGTCATCACCGTGTGGCTTCTGAGTTCTCCTTCGAAGGTGGCACCGAGCTTTTCTACTGCTTTTCTAGAGCGTATGTTCCGACTGTCAATTTTAAATTCAACGCGTTCTAAATTCAGTTCGTTGAAGGCAAAGTTCAGCATCAGTTGTTTGAGTGCTCCGTTGAACCCAGTTCCTTGCAGTTCAGTTCGAATCCAAGTCCAGCCAATTTCAACACGTTGATCCTTTTCGGAATAGTTCCCATAACTGGTGCTCCCAACG
>CAYGUR010000032.1:0-690 GCA_964353035.1 uncultured Comamonadaceae bacterium
CTTCTGCACTTCGCTAGTTCCTTCGTAGATCTGTGTGATTTTCGCGTCACGCATCAAACGTTCTACATGGTATTCTTTTACGAACCCGTATCCACCATGGATTTGAACAGCTTCAACAGTGTGCTTCATGGCCGCTGTTGAAGCGTATAATTTCGCCATAGAGCTTGCACGATCGTAGTCTTTGTGTTCGTCTTTCAACCAAGCGGCTTTCAAACAAAGCAATCTTGCTGCTTCGATGTCAGTTGCCATATCGGCCAATTTGAAAGAAATGGCTTGGTGCTTAGAAATTTCTTTTCCGAACGCTTTTCTTTCCTGCGAGTATGCAAGAGCCAATTCGTAAGCGCCTGATGCAATTCCCAATGCTTGAGAAGCAATACCAATTCTTCCGCCAGAAAGCGTTTTCATGGCAAATTTGAATCCGAATCCGTCTTCTCCAATGCGATTTTCCTTCGGTACTTTCACATCTTGGAACATCAAGGTATGTGTGTCACTTCCTCTGATCCCGAGTTTGTTTTCCTTCGCCCCAACAATGAAGCCTTCCATTCCGCGCTCAATGATCAAGGCGTTGATTCCACGGTGTCCTTTCTCTACATCAGTTTGTGCGATCACAATGTAGGTCGAAGCTGTAGACCCGTTGGTTATCCAGTTTTTAGTGCCGTTCAACAAGTAGTGGTCACCCATGTCAATGGC
>CAYGUR010000032.1:700-19846 GCA_964353035.1 uncultured Comamonadaceae bacterium
CTGAACCTGCTTCAGGTTCGCTCAAACAGAATGCACCGATTTTTTCACCTTTAGCAAGTGGCGTCAAGAATTTTTGCTTTTGCTCTTCTGACCCGAAGGTTTCAAGCCCCCAGCAAACCAGTGAGTTGTTTACCGACATACACACAGAGGCAGAAGCATCTACTTTCGAGATTTCTTCCATTGCCAGTACGTAAGAAACAGTGTCCATTCCAGACCCACCGTATTTCGGGTCAACCATCATGCCCATGAATCCAAGCTCTCCAAGTTGACGAATTTCGTCTGCAGGAAAACGTTGTTCCTCATCGCGGTCAATTACACCAGGCTTCAGTACATTTTGGGCAAAGTCACGAGCTGCGTCGCGCACGGCAATTTGCTCTTCGGTCAATTCGAAATACATGTGAAATGTTTAAATGGTTTGGTTGTGCTACTTGCACAGGTCGCGCAAATTTAGTCCATTCGTAATCAAATGGCAATTCGAATGAAGTCAACTCGCAATTTCTCAGTATTAGGAGCAATGTCAGGTACGTCACTGGACGGATTGGACCTTGTTTTAGTCGGTTTTGAACAAAATTCATCTTGGCAGTTTTCAATTCGTAAATCAGTGACGATTCCCTATTCGGCAGCGTGGAAATCGAAATTAGCTGCGGCTCAAATGAACTCTGGACTCGAATTGAAACTGTTAGATCTTGAGTTTGGCCAGTATTGTGGCGAAGCGATGAAAGCTTTTTTAGGCAACGAGCAAGTTGACTTTATTGCTTCACACGGACACACCGTTTTTCATGAGCCGTTGCGCGGATTGACACATCAAATTGGCAACCCAAGTGCGATTGCTGCGGTAACAGGGTGCGATGTGATTGCTGATTTCCGCACGAAAGATGTGCGTTTGAGCGGACAAGGCGCACCGCTAGTTCCCATTGGAGATGAGTTGCTTTTCAATGATTTTGCTGCCTGTGTCAACCTAGGTGGATTTGCAAATGTGTCGCTAAAAATAGACGGGAAGCGCCTAGGTTGGGATTTTTCTGCTGCGAACATCGTTCTGAATCTGGTGGTTGAACCACTGGGGCTTGATTATGACGAAGGAGGAGTGCTAGCGCGAAAGGGAAAGGTCGAAGGCAAATTGTTGGCCCAATTGGAAAACTTGCCCTACTTCCAGCTTCCGGCCCCGAAGAGTTTGGGAAGAGAATGGGTGGAAGCAAGCGTCTTACCTTTGCTGTCTGAATCTCTACCTGTTGAAGATTGTTTAGCCACATTTACAGAACACATCGCACTGAGAATTGCAAGCGATTTAAATTCGGTCGAAGGCGAAGTGCTGTTCACGGGAGGTGGAGTTTACAATTCGTTTTTGATAGATCGAATCAAAGAGCATGTTCAGTTTAAAGTTGTTGTTCCACATCCTGAGCTCATAGAATTCAAAGAAGCCTTGATTTTTGCCTTTTTAGGTGTTTTGTGGATGCATGATGAGGTGAATGTTCTGTCAGACGTCACTGGTGCGCAACACAACCATGTTTCGGGAGTTTTTGTGAAAGGAAAATGACCGAAAATGTCCACAAAAAGAAGTTTTCAATGTAAAGTCGTCATGACTTTTTGAAATTCTGTCTCCTCAGAGTGGTTTCATTTCCTATTTTTGAGCGGATTTTATTTCCTTTTATGAAAGACCTGCTAAGTGCTTACGAAAACAAACGTCCTGAAGTTGTTTTCGAATGGAAAGACCCGTATTCAGATGCTGAAGGATGGGTGGTTATCAACTCTCTGCGAGGCGGCGCCGCTGGTGGTGGTACTCGCATGCGACTTGGACTAGACAAGCGTGAAGTAGAGTCATTGGCAAAAACCATGGAAATCAAGTTTACCGTTTCTGGTCCTCAGATTGGTGGAGCTAAATCGGGCATCAACTTCGACCCAAGAGACCCTAAGAAAAGAGGAGTGCTTGAGCGATGGTACGCTGCAGTAGCGCCATTGTTGAAGAGCTACTACGGTACTGGTGGTGATTTGAATGTTGATGAAATTCACGAAGTTATTCCAATCACAGAGGAATGTGGCGTGTGGCACCCGCAAGAAGGGGTGTTCAACGGACATTTTCAGCCAAATGAAGCACAGAAAGTAAAACGAATTGGGAACCTTCGTTTGGGGGTGATCAAAGTGTTGGAAGATGAACGATATACACCCTCTGTTGATCGAAAGTACTGCGTGGCAGACATGATTACAGGATACGGGGTAGCCGAAAGCGTTGGTCACTACTACGATATTTATGGTGGTGAACTGAAAGGGAAGCGTGTGGTGATCCAGGGCTGGGGGAACGTTGGTTCTGCCGCTGCATATTATTTAGCTCAATCTGGGGCGAAGATTGTGGGAATCATTGATCGCGTAGGAGGAATCATTCGTCCTGATGGCCTATCGTTCGAAGAAATTCGTCAGCTGTTCTTAGATAAGGATGGAAATGCTTTGCACGCTGAAGGAATGCTGTCTTTCGATGAAGTAAATGCGCAGATTTGGGATTTGGAAGCTGAAGTATTCCTTCCTTGTGCAGCGTCTCGTTTGGTGAGCAAAGACCAGATTGAGCGTATGATTTCCAGCGGATTGGAAGTGGTTGCTAGTGGTGCGAATGTGCCGTTTGCTGATGACGCAATTTTCTACGGTCCTATTGCTGAACTTACCGACAAAAGTGTGGCATTGATACCTGATTTTATTGCGAATTGCGGAATGGCTAGGGTATTTGCGTATCTAATGTCTGATGGAAACGTAGACATGTCTGACGAAGCCATTTTTGTGGATACCTCAAATACCATTCGCAAGGCCATTGTTGCTGCTCATGAACGGAGTTCAGCAAAAACAGAAATTACGGCAACGGCATTTGCCATTGCATTGAAAAAACTTCTTTAGAAAATAGTCGAGAGAAATTATGGAAATCCTCATCCTCGTAATATTCGTCCTAGGATACCTAGGAATAGCATTAGAGCACCCGTTGAAAGTTGATAAATCTGCTTTCGCATTGTTAACAGGAACCATTTGTTGGGGCGTATTTGTAATTGGTGGACATGGAGAAATTCCACATCACACATCACATGAATATACGGCCATTACCACTCCTTCGTCAGAGTTAGCTCAGGAGGATGTAGTAGTAGTTGAAGGAATGGAAGGAGTTGAAAATGTGTCGAAAGAAGAGCTTGTCAACGCTTTGAAAGAACCATCAGGTTGGAGAGACGGCGTAGAATACAAAGAGCATAATTTCTTTGAGTTCAGATTGCTGCATCACTTGCAAGAAATTGCGAGTATCTTGTTCTTCCTCTTGGGAGCTATGACCATTGTTGAGCTGATTGACGCCCACGAAGGATTCTCGGTGATAACAGATCGGATCACCACCAAAAACCAGGTCAAACTAGTTTGGATTATTGCGATTCTGACCTTCTTTTTCTCTGCGGCATTGGACAACTTGACTACAAGTATTGTGATGATTTCCTTGCTTCGGAAGCTCATTGCTGATAAGCAAACAAGGTGGCTTTTTGCTGGCGTAGTGATCATTGCGGCCAATGCCGGTGGAGCATGGTCTCCAATTGGTGATGTTACTACAACCATGTTGTGGATTGGCGGACAACTTTCTACAGGAGTTATTATCACGCACCTTTTTGTTCCTTCATTGGTATGTCTACTTGTTCCACTTTTGATTTTGACATTCAAATTAAAAGGAGAGGTGGCGCGACCAGCAAAAGCCGAAGGCGCTGAGCATTACACCAATCCAACAACTCCTGGAGAACGTAACATGGTTTTCACTGTAGGTGTTCTAGGATTACTTTTTGTTCCGGTGTTTAAAACAGTTACTCATCTCCCTCCATTCATGGGGATGATGATGTCTTTAGGGTTTTTATGGTTGTTAACAGAAATCCTTCACCGCAACAAAAACACGGAAGACAAGCATCACCTTTCTGTGATTGCCGTCCTTCAGAAAATTGACACTTCATCGGTGTTGTTTTTCTTGGGAATCTTGCTTGCAGTAGCAGCTCTTCAGGAAGTAGGACATCTATTGGTGATGGCCGAATGGCTTCGTACTTCATTACACAATGTGTTTGCCATTGACTTGGCCATTGGTTTGCTTTCAGCCATTGTAGACAACGTTCCACTTGTTGCGGCGTCCATGGGAATGTATGACATTGTTCCTGTTGCCACGGATGACTGGTCAGCCCAATTTGTGACAGATGGTCATTTCTGGCAGTTCCTCGCATACTGCGCGGGTACAGGAGGTAGTGCGCTGATCATTGGTTCTGCTGCTGGTGTGGCAGTTATGGGACTAGAAAAGATTGATTTCATTTGGTACATGAAGAAGATGAGCTTGTTGGCCATTGCAGGTTACTTTGCAGGGGCTGCAGTTTATTACCTCATGTACATGCTCTAAATCATTTGTTCTTAATACTTGATTATTGATAACCTGCTCTAAGATATGGAGCGGGGGTATCAATAATTCGATAATTTCAGCGTTTAGAATTTCAAAGAAACTATTTATGAACCTGCTTTTCGTTTTACTTCAGGGAGTTAACATGGGGGCTGAGGCCACCACAGACAGCCTTGATACTGCTACCACTACCACTGACGTTTCTATCTTCGATCTTTTGATGGAAGGAGGATGGTACATCATGATTCCATTGGCACTCTTGTCAATAGCTGCCATCTACATTGCCATTGAACGAACGCTCGCCATCAATAAAGCACTGAAGGAAGAGAAAGACTTCATGAACAAAATCAAGGATTACATCAATGAAGGAAAACTTGATAGTGCCAAGAATCTTTGTGCTACCAGCAATACGCCAATGGCCAGAATGCTTGAGAAAGGAATTAGTCGAATTGGTAAGCCTTTGCAAGATATTCGCGTAGCAATTGAGAACGTAGGAAAGTTAGAGATTTACTTGCTAGAGAAGAACTTGAGCACCCTTGCTTCAATCGCTGGAGCAGCCCCAATGATAGGGTTTCTTGGTACGGTTATTGGTATGGTTCAGGTGTTCGTGAACATGGAAGTTGCCGGCTCTGTGCAGGTAGATGACATCTCTTCAGGGACGAAACAAGCAATGATAACAACCATTGTGGGGCTTATCGTCGGGATTATCGCTTACATGGCCTACAACTACCTCGTGAGCAAAGTTTCGAAAGTGATCCACAAAATGGAGGCTTCAAGCATTGAATTCGTAGATATTTTGGAAGAACCAGGAAAGTAAACTTATGGATCTCGGTCAAAGAAATAAAGTGAGTGTTACAGGAAACATGTCGTCTATGACTGACCTTGTCTTCCTGCTCCTCATCTTTTTTATCATCCTCTCAACGCTCGCCAGCAATGGAGTGCAAGTAGATTTGCCGCAAAGCAAAGGCACTGGAAGCATCAATTCGAAATTGACGGTTTCTATCAAGCCAGACATGACGTATTATGTCAATGGCGGACAGGTTGAAAAAGAAAGCCTCGAAAGCCTCCTCACCATCAAGTTGGAAGATGCATCAGATAAAGTGTTGTATCTAGAAATAGACAAAGAAGTGCCTACAGGTGCAACCGTTGAACTCATTGGTATGGCGAAGGCCAACGAATGGAAAGTTATGTTAGGCTCTTCTCCTAAAAGAGATGAATAATGGAAAAGCACGTTGAAGTTCTCAAGCAAGATAGAAGGAAGTCGGCCATTGCTGCATTCCTGATTTTTCTATTGATTGTGGTGGCTACCATAGTATTCACCGCCTATTCAATTCCAAACCCACCTCCCGGAGATACATTCGTTGAGGTAGGGATGGCTGACTTTGGAGATACTTACAACGCAGGTGGAGATACCGAAAGCGAAAATCCGTCTGAATCACCTCAAGAAGAGGTACAACAAGAAACGTCAGAAAGTGCTTCTGCTGAAGCCGCTGATGCACAAGATATTGTGACTCAAGAAACATCAGATGCCGTGGTTGAGTCTGGGTCGTCTAGCACTCCAACAACCACCACCAAGCCGAAACCAACTCCAGATCCCAAGCCAGACCCAAAACCGTCCAATGAATTGACCGGTGCCTTGGGCTCATTAGGCCAAAGCGGTGGCGGTCCTTCTGACGGAGAAGGTGAAGGTGTTGGAAATCAAGGAATAAACGATGGTGCCATTGATGGTAAAGGTGTTATCGATGGCGAAGGTGTTACTGGGTTCTTAGGCGGACGAGGAATGATAGGTAAGCCTGCTGTTTCTGGAAATATTACTGATGAAGGTATCGTCGTGATTGACGTGTACGTTGATCCAGATGGCAGGGTGAAAAGAACCAAGCGAAATTATGCGGAGAGCACAACTTCAAACAGTTACCTATTTGAAATTTCTGAAAAGGCAGCTTTAAAGGCTTCCTTTGAAGTTAAAGAAGGTGCGCCGGCAGAACAGAAGGGGCATTTGACCTTCCGTTACAAACTGAAATGATTTAAAAGAGGGTTAAGCCATGGACTATACTGAAACCCTTGACTTCCTCTTTTCGCAACTCCCCATGTTTCAACGTATGGGAGGTGCAGCCTACAAAGCTGATTTAAACAATACCATTGCTTTGTGCAACATGCTGGGCAATCCTCAGGAGAAGCTCAAATTTGTTCATGTAGCTGGAACCAACGGAAAGGGTTCTACTTCGCACATGATGGCTTCAGTGCTGCAAGAAGCCGGATACAAAACGGGATTGTACACTTCGCCCCACCTCAAAGATTTTCGAGAGCGTATTAAAGTGAACGGACAGAAAATGTCGCAGGATGCTGTGGTAGATTTTGTAGAGCGTTACAAGGGAAAGTGGGCCTCTATTGAACCTTCGTTCTTCGAAATTACCGTAGCAATGGCCTTTTGGTATTTTCTGCATGAAGAGGTGGATGTGGTAGTGCTTGAGACGGGCATGGGTGGACGATTGGATTCCACCAACGTTGTTCGTCCAGATGTATGCGTCATCACCACCATTGGCCTAGACCACATGCAGTTTCTCGGGAATAGCATTGCTGCCATAGCAGGCGAGAAGGCAGGCATCATTAAACCGGCCATTCCAATTGTGACAGGGGTTTTGCCCACAGAAGCCATGGACGTTATTCGCGCTAAAGCGGAAGAGAAAAAAGCGCCATTGATTGAAAGTGCACTATTAGATATTTCAGTGCCGGAGACCGACTTAAAAGGGCCCTACCAAAAAGAAAACGCAAGAACAGCAGTAACGGCTTTGCGGGAACTCCGAAAAAAAGGGTATTCACTCACTTTGGATCATGTTGTAACAGGGTTTTCGAAAGTGGTTGAGAATACCGGGCTTTTAGGTAGGTGGCAAATCCTTTCAGAATCCCCCATGACTATTGCTGATTGTGCTCACAATGCCCAAGGTTTAGAGGTTATCGTAAAAGCTTTGGCTAAGCAAGAGTTTCACAATTTGCACATCGTCTTAGGCGCGTCCAATGACAAAGACCTTTCAGAAGTGTTGTCTTTGTTTCCAAAAGAAGCGAATTATTATTTCTGTGCAGCAAAGATTCCACGTGCCATGGCGGCAGAAGATTTGAAGGAGAAAGCAATAGGGTTCGGCCTCAAAGGGGATCACTACGCTTCAGTGAGGAAAGCCTACGAGGCAGCGAGGCTCTACGCTACAAAAAAGGATTTGATCTTTATTGGGGGAAGCGTCTTCGTGGTTGCAGAGGTGGTCTAGTGACCTTCATTTTGAGGCCCGTCATTCGTTTCATTGCCAACGACTATAAACGAAAAAAGCACCGAAATTCGGTGCTTTTGTGTTGTGGGCGATGAGAGACTCGAACTCCCGACCCTCTGGGTGTAAACCAGATGCTCTGAACCAACTGAGCTAATCGCCCCTTTACGTTTTCAACATCAATCGAAACTCGAAAAGGATGTTCCGTTCGCTAACGGGATGGCAAATATAGATATATTTTTAATCGTCACAACACCTTGAATAATTTTTTCAATAGTTTCTTTCATTCCCTTTCTTTGCAAAGTGTTTAGAGCGTTGCAATACTTCCGTTATTTACTGATTGCCAAGGGGATTCACCGTGCGCATTCTGCATTTATTTTCGATTTATTTGAGAACGTGTTGAACGAAAAGAAATGGTTCTACTGTTTTGAATTGCTCGAAGAACAGCGCAATAAATTACTGCATTCGTCGGAAGTAATTGAGGTTGAGGATTTTGGAGCGGGGTCGAAGTATACCAGTAAGAATCAACGTGCTGTTCGCTCCATTGCTAAATCAGCTTTAAAACGTCCGAAATATGCACGGCTTCTCTTTCGTCTTGTCACACACCTCAGGTACAAGGAGGTTTTAGAGCTTGGAACATCATTGGGTGTTACTACAGCTTATTTGGCAATGGCCGTAGGAGACGGTGAGGTTCAAACCATTGAAGGGAGTCAGTCTATTCATGCATTGGCAAAACAGACGGGACGGTATTTGGATGTTGAAAATGTGACGTTTTATCGTTCGACCTTTTTAGATCAACTTCCCTCTGTTCTGAGCGGAAGAACCTATGATATGATATTCATTGATGGACATCACCAAGGAGCTGCACTGCTGAACTACGTAGAAATGACAAAATCACACCTCAAGGATGGGGGGTGTTTTGTTGTAGACGATATCAATTGGTCACGTGACATGCAAGAGGCCTGGCAAAGCCTAGTTAAAGATGATGATTTCACTTTGTCCTTGGACTTTTTCGAGATGGGAATCGTGTTCAAGCGCCTACGAATGGTAAAGCAACATCATGTACTTCGTTATTAAGACGATGTGTTCTGAAACAAGGTAGTTACTTCGTTAATAAACGTGTTTGAGAACGAATGGTATCTGACTCTTGATACTTCATTTTGGCCAAAGACATTCTTTGGTGAAAGATGAAAAACAGACGTTGACGCAAGCTCTCGAGCAATTTTGCTCAAAGTCTCCCGCGAAGTTGATTTCACGGCAAAGTAATCGTCAAAAATCAATGCGGAGGGCGGTTCATTGTCAACCATGATTTTTTTGATTTGAGCCAAAGAGCTTAGTTGAATGGTTGAGTTTTTAAAGTGATTCTTCCAAAATGCTTCGGGCAATTGATTGTTACTTATAATGCAAATGACTCCCATAGTTAGTAGTTTGAACAAATTTACACATGGTTTAAACCATTGAAAGTCAGATTCAGGACTACCTTCTTGTAAGAGAAGCGAACCATTCCAAAACATTTTAACTTTTCATTAAATCTAAAGCTATCAGGAAACGTTTATCTTTAAGGCTGCTATAAAAATAGACTATGAAAAGAGTATTGATACTTATGTTGCTGGCTGTGCCAATGATGACAATGGCTCAAAAGCCAAAAACTGTAACTAGAGAAGTGAACAGCAGAGAAGCTGTGAAAGAGGATGTTCCAAAAGTGTTTGGTGAGATCATGATGTCTGAGCAACAAGGTAGGCCAATTGTTCGCGTTATTTTCGATTCAAAAACGGGGAAGTTGATCCAAGACAAACAAATGCGCATTGATATGGATGCATTGCGTTCATACAAGTTTGATTCACTTTTGGAAGCCGTTAACACACTGAGTGCTATGGGCTGGGAGATTGGTGAAAGCTATATTTGGGAAACCCGAACTGGGAATGAACTACACATAGCTGTGTGTAAGGAATCTCCGAAAATGATGGCTCCTGACTTAACGACGAAAGTTGCTGGAGGTGACAAGGAAGCACCAAAAGGCGGAAGAAAATAATTTCATTCAGTTGGAAGATGGAAAGCCTCCCGTTTGGGGGGCTTTTTTTATGGGGTGAAATTGGTGTTTTGGCAATGAAAATGGGGGTGTTTAAACGATGTTTTTTAAGGCGATTACTCGAGGGGTCCACCACTCCTCCTCCCCAGAGCGAAGTTCGGGCTCCCGAAAATTCCATCAAAGACAAATACAAACCAATATGATGCCTATTTCGCTGGCGTACCAATTCCTTTTATTTCTGTTCCGTTCAACATCTTATCCTTTCGCATCCGCAATTGTTCTCTTCATCATAAATGAGGACCTAGTGCGAACTCGATTAAAAAGCGAAGCCGGGGCTAGCTCACAAAACATTGAGCTTCTTATAAGGTGAACTCACCCTCTTGCACCCAATTTTCCGTATTTTTGTGGAACTCTATGACCATGGACTCCAAACACAAAAGAACGCGCATTGTTTTTCAACTCCTCGGGTTCTATGTACTGTTCCAGTTTTTTTGGTGGGCCATTCACATTATCCAACTTCACGGAGAAATTTATGAGCTGCAAAGTCAGTTGAACTACACTGACTTGTCTGGCGCTGATGCCTACGACCTCTATCGAAAAAAAGTGTGGATGGTCACGGGTGAAGGAGTGGTATTCATGCTCTTACTGATTATTGGGATGTGGCAAATTGCACGAGCGATGCGGAGAGAATCTGATTTGGCCCGACAAGAGCGGAATTTCACGCTGTCTATAACGCATGAGCTAAAGACCCCTGTTGCAACCTTGCGATTGTTTCTGGAAACCATGCAAGCCAGAGAGTTGAGTGCAGAACAAAAGAAGAAAATTTTAGCAGACGCGGTCAATGAGACCCATAGACTGGATCATTTGGTAGAGAATATTCTGCTTTCAAAACGACTGGAGCAAAAGGCTGATGCTCAAAAAGGCGTGGTCAACTTGTCCAATATCGTGAATGAACGCACTTCGAAACTCCAAGCAGTGTTGTGTGTAGATCATCCGCTAGAAGTTGAAGTAGAGCCCAATTGTGTGGTCTTTGGTGATCAATTGGAATTGGAATCACTCTTGACCAATTTGGTAGACAATGCACGAAAATATACACCGGTTAACACTTCTATTGAAGTGAAGTTGTTTCGAAGAAAGCAGAAAATTGTGTTGAGCGTATTAGATCAGGGTCCTGGAATTCCTGAAAAGGAACGAATCAATATCTTCAAGAAGTTTTACCGTGTTGGAAATGAAGAAACACGCAATTCAAAAGGAACAGGACTAGGCTTGTACATTGTAAGTCGAATTGCCCATCAACATGGCGGAACAGTAGGAATACTTGAGCGACAAGGTGGTGGGGCAATCTTTGAAGTATCATTGCCTGAAATAGATCAAGAACATGACTAAGAAAAAAGTTTGTCTCATCGTACTCGACGGTTGGGGACATGGAGCGAAAGACAGCAGCGATGCGGTTTTTATGGCGAAAACGCCTTTTATGGATTCGCTTGAACGTGACTTTCCATCAGCAGAACTACTTACTGATGGTATAAACGTAGGGCTACCTGACGGACAAATGGGGAATAGTGAAGTAGGGCACATGAACATTGGTGCCGGAAGAGTGGTATTTCAGGATTTGGTGAAGATCAACAATGCCGTAAAAGATGGGTCTTTCGCGAAGCATCCTGTATTACTCGATGCAATGAGAAGGGCGAAAGAAGGAAAAGCACTTCATTTTATGGGGCTGCTATCTGACGGTGGTGTACACTCTACTCAGGCACATTTGCACGCCCTTTGTGATTTAGCAGTTGAACAAGGTGTTGAGCAGATCTACATTCACGCTTTCACTGACGGTAGAGATACCGACCCTAAAGGTGGACTGCAATATTTGACAGAATTGAATGCCCATATTTCAGGCACACAAGTGAAGTTAGCGAGCGTTATAGGACGCTATTTCGCTATGGATAGAGACAAGCGTTGGGAACGTGTGAAGAAAGCTTATGACCTGCTCACAATAGGGAAAGGAACCACTTCGACCAATATCTTGGAAACCATGAAAGCGAGCTATGCGGCCGGCATGACAGATGAATTCATTGAGCCGATTTCCATGGTGAATGAAGCAGGAAAGCCAGTAGCCTTGATTCAAGAAGGAGATGTTGTTCTGTGCTTCAATTTCAGAACTGACCGTTGCAGAGAAATTAGTGAAGTGCTTACCCAAAGAGATTTTCCTGATTTTGGAATGCAAAAGTTGAATCTGGAGTATTTCACCATGACAAAATATGATGAAGCGTTCAAAGGAGTGCACGTTGTGTATGAAAAAGACGACTTGACGAATACCCTCGGTGAAACGGTCAGTAAAGCAGGTCGAACACAGATTCGAATTGCAGAGACTGAGAAGTACCCACACGTGACGTTTTTCTTTTCGGGCGGAAGAGAGGTCCCTTTTCAAGGAGAAACACGCATGATGGTGAATTCTCCTAAAGTACCAACCTACGACTTACAGCCTGAAATGAGCGCCCCAGAGATTGCTGCAACTATTTCTGCAGCCATGAAGGGTGAGAACCAAGCAGATTTTATCTGTCTTAATTTCGCTAATCCAGATATGGTAGGGCATACAGGTGTTTTTGAAGCCATTGTGAAAGCCGTTGAGGCCACTGATGCGTGCTTGAAACAAGTTGTAGAGGCAGGTCAGGCAAACGGTTATTCATTCATCATCATTGCTGACCACGGAAATGCAGATATGGCTGTGAATAGCGATGGCAGTCCGAATACGGCGCATACTACCAATCCTGTTCCTGTAGTCTTGATTTCACACGGAGTCAGCTCAATCAACAATGGCATTTTGGCTGATGTAGCACCCACTGTTTTGGATTTAATGGAAATAGAAAAGCCCATCGAAATGACAGGCTCTTCATTGGTTAACTAAAAGGTATTGGTATTAATTTCTTAAGATGGTCACTTGTCCGTTGAAGGATTTACCATCAGACCTATTCAATACGTAATAATATACACCGTCGCTTACTCCATCAGCGCCCCAAGTATTCAAGTAGTTTGTGCTTTCAAAAACAATTCCTCCCCACCTGTTGTAAACTTTAAGTTCGCTGTTCGGGAATCCTTCGAGTCCAGCGATGACGAAAAAGTCATTCTTGCTATCAGAGTTGGGTGAAAAAACGTTTGGAATGATGGTAGCACAAGCTGTGCTTTCAATGATAAATTCTCCAAATTCTCCGCACGCGTCAACAACAGTTACTTGGTAAATCCCTTCGAACTCAGGTGTAAAAGTAGTTCCATTCAAAGTGAGTGAATCCGTGTTATAAACAAACTGATACGGTGTAGAACCACCTCCGACCATGTCGCCAGTATTTGCTCCTAAACAAATCTCTTGATCTGGTTGAACGAAAAACGGATCAGGAATAACAACTGAAAAAGTACTGGATACTTCACTTAGACAGAAGTCCGTTACTAAAACTGAAATCGTCTCAGGTCCATCACTTGATACATTGATGTTGCTGGTAGATGCACCCGTGGACCAATCGTAGATGAATGGAGGGAATCCGTCGTCTGGAACACCAGAAACGTTTTGATTCTCACCGTTGCACAAGAACACCTCTTCGGGTAAGTCTAAGGTTGGTAAGTTGTAGTTCAAAATATTCAATTGCGCCAGCACTTCTTCTGGATCACCACAAGCATTCACGTAGCTGTATGATAGTAAGATTGTTTCGAGTGGCTCATCTATTCCGTCAAAAATGGTAGTTACCGGGATTTCAAGTGTCAATTGGCCTTCGCCGAAGACAACAAAATCAGGTAACTCAAGGTAATCGTCCAGCTCTGTTGCAGTTCCACCCAATTCTAGATAGAGAGTGTCAGGTGATTCTAGGTTCGGACGAAATACGGTAAACAGTCCGTCAACACATCCTTCCAACATCGTTAATTCTGGCAATGAAGGCGGCGCATTCGGCACACTTGCAGACACTGTAGAAGGTGATTGGAAAGAACCAGCTTCAATAACTACAATGGATTCGAGCGCCGTGTCACTTCCGTCAGCAATCGCAAGTTTAATGTGGTAAGTTGCTCCGCATTCAACTTGAGCTGAGGCCGTAAATTGTGCTGTATACCCGTTAATTGCAATGTCGTTGTTATTCGGATTGTCAATATAGTATTCTTGGTTTAGAACGTTGTTTACCGAAGAGATAGTAATAGGAAGAAGTGGGTCTGAATCAGGGACACTCGCAATGTTGATAGCTCCGTCAGGGAATTCTGCAGGCGCATCATAAGGACCAACAATGCCAGGTCCAGATAGGAAGAAGGCGAAAATATCGTTAAACGAAGAGTTGACCCATGTCAGGTACTCATCAGAACCAAAAGAGTAATTGAAGGAGAGAGAATCTCCACTCGGAACAAAATCAAATTCCAATATCGCCAAGTCGTTCACTGCACTTACAGAGAAGTTCTGGTTGATCAATGGGGGAACGGAATTCGCAATGCTCAGCAAATCTGGGTCTCCAGATACACCTTCGCCAAAAGGAACATCCTCAAATCCGCCTGGAAGCTCAATGTTCACAACGTCTGCGCAAGAAAGAACAATCCCAGAATCTGGTTCGAATGTGATGCCTTCTGCTCCATACATCAATCCGAGTTGGACTGACGAGCCTGTGAAGACAATGTTTGATGCCGTAACTCCAGGACCTAGCAATTGCGAGACCGCTTGTTCTGCAGTTTGATAATCTACTTGAACTTGTCCGAACGCAAAGGTTCCGAAGAGTGAGAAAAGTGTAAGTATTGAAATTCGTTTCATTGGAATTCTTTTGGCCTTTAAGCAAGTTTACGTTTCTAAGATGCAAAATAATGCATTTGGGTTGCCTAAGAATCTAAAATCAAACAAAATGCGCAAATTCACTTGGCTAACCGTTGACGAATGATTTCGAACCGTTGACCAAATTGATTGAAATTAGCCCTGTATTGCGCTTATATTTGTTTCATGGAAAGTCTCATTCAAGTTAAGGGTTTGACCAAGTTTTACGAAGTTGGTGATCAAGTTGTTAAAGCCTTGAATGGTGTCAATTTGGAGATCAACAAAGGTGAATATGTAGCGCTCATGGGGCCTTCAGGAAGCGGTAAATCTACCCTGATGAATGTCATTGGCTGTTTAGACACGCCAACAAGTGGTAGTTACATACTTAATACAAAAGAGGTGGCCTTGATGCACGATGACGACCTAGCTGAAATTCGAAATAAAGAAATTGGCTTTGTATTCCAAACGTTCAACTTGCTCCCCCGCTATTCTTCGCTCGAAAATGTAGCGTTGCCAATGATTTATGGCGGGTTTAACAAAGCTGAGCGTGATGCAAGAGGAAAAGAAGTGCTGACTCAAGTTGGATTGGCTGATCGAATGGATCACAATCCGAATGAGCTTTCGGGCGGTCAACGTCAACGTGTGGCTGTAGCCCGCGCCCTAGTTAACCGTCCGTCTATTATCTTGGCTGATGAGCCTACGGGAAACTTAGACACGAAAACTTCCCACGAAATCATGCGACTCTTCGATGAGATTCATCAAAATGGGAATACCATTGTTTTGGTGACACACGAAGAAGACATTGCTGCGCATGCCCATCGGATTGTGCGGTTGAGAGATGGAGTGGTTGAATCAGACCGGAAAAATGCTCCCACGAGAGGATTTGATGAAGTTTCGGAGGATTGAACAGTGAATGACAGCGTGAAAAATCGCATCTTTGCACCTTTAATTTTCAATCTTCGAACTTGTGAAGTACGACGCTATAAAATCTCTGCTCTCTGCAGATAGAATTGGAGAAAAAGTCACTGTTTGTGGCTGGGTAAGAACATTCCGAAATGATACGTTCATAGCTGTGAACGATGGTTCTACAATTGCGAATCTTCAACTTGTCATCAACAGAGACGAGGTACATGAAGAGACACGCAAAAAACTCACTACAGGAGCTTCGATTTGCGCAACCGGTGAGTTGGTAGCTTCTAAAGGACAAGGACAAGCAACAGAAGTGGTGGTGGCGACACTCGAAGTGCTGGGCGAAGCAAATCCAGATGAATTTCCGATTCAGATGAAGCGCCATTCACTTGATTTCCTTCGTGAAAAGGCACACCTTCGTTTTAGAACAAGCACCTTTAGCGCTGTTTTTCGCATTCGTCATGGAATGACTTTCGCCATTCATAAGTACTTCAATGACCACGGATTCTACAACATTCACACTCCCATTATCACCGGTTCCGATGCTGAGGGGGCAGGCGAAATGTTCAGAGTAACAACCCTGGACCTCGATAATCTTCCCCGTACAGAAGATGGGAAAATTGACGAGAAGCAAGATTTTTTCGGGAAGGTGTCTAACCTCACCGTAAGCGGACAGTTAGAGGCAGAGCTTGCAGCCATGGCAATGGGAAAGGTGTACACCTTCGGCCCAACTTTTAGAGCTGAAAACAGCAATACTTCTAGACACTTGGCTGAGTTCTGGATGATTGAGCCAGAAGTTGCATTCAATGATTTGACTGACAACATGGATTTGGCCGAAGATTTCTTGCGTTACCTTGTGCGTTATGCGCTAGATAATTACGCGGAAGACATCGCCTTCTTGAACGAAAGAGAAGAAAATGAGAACAAGTCGAAGCCAGCAAATGAACGTCCGGAAATGGGCTTGTTGGAAAAACTGGAATTCGTTGCGAACAACAATTTTGAGCGGATCACCTACACTGAGGCCATTTCAATTTTGTTGAATTCGAAGCCTTACAAAAAGAAAAAATTCAAATTCCCGATAGAATGGGGGATTGATTTGCAGTCTGAACACGAGCGTTTCCTCGTTGAAAAGCATTTCAAGAAGCCTGTAATCATCACTGATTATCCTGCCGGTATTAAGGCGTTTTACATGCGCGCAAATGAAGATGGGAAAACGGTAGCGGCCATGGATATTCTAGTCCCTGGAATTGGCGAAATCATTGGCGGAAGTCAGCGTGAAGAGCGTCTTGATGAACTTGTTGAAAAATGTAAAGCATTTAATATTCCAGAGGAGCATATTTGGTGGTACCTTGAATTAAGGAAGTTCGGAACAGCAAAACATGCTGGATTCGGACTCGGGTTTGAACGTTTGGTAATGTTTATCACAGGAATGGGGAACATTCGTGATGTAATTCCGTTCCCTAGAACACCACAGAACGCAGAATTTTGATCAACGCGAAGTACTATGCTTAAGCAAACATTTCAGCAAAAACTTCTACAGAAGCTATCGCCCCAGCAAATTCAGCTGATGAAATTGTTGCAAGTTCCTACCATCGAACTTGAGCAACGCATCAAAGAAGAGTTGGAGTCGAATCCTGCCCTAGAAGAAGGACGAGAGTCTGATGGAGATGATGAATATTCTGATTCTGATTCTGACGAGTATGAGGATGATCGCACTGAAGCTCAGGAAGACTTTGATATGTCTGATTACCTCGACGATGATACGCCTGATTACAAGACGAGGTCTTCAAATAGCGGGGGAGATGACGATGATAAGCAAGTTCCCATCGGTAGCGGAAGGTCTTTTACAGACAATCTGAACTCGCAATTAAGTATGCGAATCCTCGACGAAAAACAAAAGTTGATTGCTGAAAACCTGATTGGAAACCTAGATGATTCAGGGTATTTGAGAAGGGAGTTGCGCGCCATTGTGAACGATATGGCTTTTACGCAAAATGTGATGGTTGAAGAGGCAGAGCTTGAAACGGTATTGAAGGTCATCCAAGAGTTTGATCCTCCTGGAGTGGGGGCGAGAGATCTGAGAGAATGCCTGCTTATCCAACTCCTTCGAAAAAAGGGAAAAAATGAAGCGGTAGACCTCGGTATTAAAATTGTGCGCGATCAATTTGATGAGTTTTCGAAGAAGCATTACGATAAAATTACGCGCAAACTAGACATCGAAGAAGAAGAGTTGAAAGCGGCCATTCATGAGATTGTTCGCCTCAACCCTAAGCCGGGGAACTCCTTGAAAGAAACATCGAAGTCAATTCAACACATTGTTCCCGACTTCCTCGTCTCCATTGAAGAGGATGAGTTGAAACTGCAACTCAACCAACGAAATGCACCTGAGCTTCGCGTTAGCGGACAGTACAGAGAGATGCTTCAAACCTACGCTGATACCAAAACGAAAGAGAAGCAACAGAAAGATGCTGTGATGTTCGTGAAGCAGAAGATTGACTCTGCGAAGTGGTTTATTGATGCCATTCGTCAACGACAAGAAACACTCACCATCACCATGCAGGCCATCCTTGCTTTCCAAGAGGAATACTTTTTAACGGGAGATGAGACGAAGCTAAAGCCGATGATCCTAAAAGACATCGCGGAAATGGTCAACATGGATATCTCAACCGTTTCTCGTGTGGCGAACAGCAAGTACGTTCAATGTCCGTATGGGACATTTTTACTCAAATCCTTTTTCTCTGAATCCATTTCGAAAGATGATGGTGAGGAAGTGAGCACGCGAGAGGTGAAAAAGATTCTTCAGGACGCCATTGAGGCAGAAGAAAAGCGCAAGCCTCTAACCGATGAAAAATTGGCTAAATTGTTGAAAGACAAAGGGTATAATATTGCTAGAAGAACAGTTGCGAAATACCGAGAGCAGTTGAATATTCCTGTGGCTAGACTCCGTAAACAGCTGTAAATGATTTCTTTGGCAAGAGTGATTTCGTTCGTGCTTCATCCGTTGTGGATGCCGCTGTTCACGCTCTTGATCCTCTACACCATAGACCCTTTTTTAGGGATTTCGTCTGGGCAATTTAGATTCTTAGTGGTCATGCTACTGATATGCATCATTGCGCCAGGCGTTTCAATTTTGGTTATGGTGAAGCGTAAAATTGTATCAGACATTGAGGTTTCAAACAAAAACGAACGCTATCTGCCGTTTTTATTGGTCTTGTTCTATTACATCTTGACCTATGCTTTCCTGCGATGGAATCACCTTCATTTTCCGAATGCCATTTATGCACTCTTGTTCAGCCTGATTGTTTCTTTGATCTTGGCGATGGTCATCAACCTTCTTACAAAAATCAGTATTCATTTAATGGCGATGGGTGGCGTAGCAGGAGCCTTGTTGGCCTTCAATCAATTGCACTTATTGGGAATTGGATTGATGCTGGCCTTGTGGTTAATCCTATCGGCTCTGTTGGCATGGTCTCGAATCTATCAAGGATTGCATACAACGTCTCAAGTGTATCTTGGTTTCTCAGTTGGCTTTCTGATTCACTTTGTGATGATCAGCTATCAGTTTTTTATCTGATCAAAGCAGTTGGAACGAAAGCCCAACCACAATTGGCGTAAGTTCAACTCCACGATTTTCTTTGAAAAAGGGACTCAGACTGTAAAATCCATACGCACTGATTCTTCCCACACCAATTCGAGCTGTCAATCCGTACCGAAATTTATTCAACTCAGGAACTTGGTAGAATTTTCGTTTTCCATCATCATCAATGGTTTTTGTGTGGATGTTCACCGCGTAGCCTATCTT
>CAYGUR010000033.1:0-19276 GCA_964353035.1 uncultured Comamonadaceae bacterium
ATTTGATGGTTGAGCTTGTTCCGAAGTTGTGTGATGCACGTCTGTGCTTGTATCCTGAGATTCGACAAAAAGACGATTTCATTCACATTACCTATGACAATTCACAGGAAGACATTGCTGGTCTGCAAAACATGAACAGTGACGAATGTTATGTTTACATGGTGGCGAAAACGGGTCCGTTCTCATTCTATGAATACACCACTGCGGCAAACGTGACTAGCACTCCTGAATTGCAATTGAGCCTCATGGAAGGTGAAGATTCTAAGTTTAGGCTCATTTTCATCCCTTCTGATTTTTTTACTGAGATTCCTGAAGGCGAAGAAATTTCTGAAATCATCTTTCGCATTATGCGTCCAGGATTTACTTACATGGGTGCTCCTCCGCAAGAAATACTCAGTATCCTAAATTGTCAATAATACTTGAAAGCCGCATTGCGGCTTTCTTTTTATACTGTCCTTATGAAATACCCTCTCTACGCTCTTATTGGTTTGGTGCTCCTTTCGTGTTCAGATTCTAACTCGGTAGACACTGTTGATACTTCGAATGAACACGTTGACTACATAGCTGGACTCGCTTCACCCATCAAGCTATCCTTCGATACCACAACAGTTCACTTAAGCGATTACATTCAGCTTGTAGATCAAATTGATCATGTCGTTTTTTTAAATGATACGCTTAAAATTGACACCACGACGTACGAAGTGCGAATTAACCAGACACCTATCAATTCAATCACACCATTGGAAATAAGTGTGAATGGAGTTCGCCATGAATTACCTGTTTTCAAATCTGAAAAACAGAAATACAGCTTCACCTATACCAGTCCAAACTCTCCATCTCAAGTTGCCATTGCCGGAAACCTCAACGGCTGGAACGCTTCTGCTTCTCCTCTGCAGCGCGAAGGTGAAGAGTGGAAAACCACGTTCATTCTGAATCCAGGTGTATATGAATATCAGATTGTGGAAGACGGAAAGTGGATGCTGGATGCTACCAATGATCAGAAGAAAAGCAACGGTCAAGGAGGCTTCAATTCAACATTTGTTGTTGGCAATCCAGAGGCTTCGGCTCCTTCAATTACAACAAGAAGTCCACTAGACCAACGAATTCCAATTGAAGTAAGTTCAGAGGCCACAGTGCATGTGTGGTGGGAGAATTCCTTCGTCACAGAAATGAATGTACAACCATTGGCAGACACAATTTGGAGTATCATCCCTCCAGAGGCTGCATTCAATTTAGAAACCAGTACACTACGTGTTTGGGTCGAACACAATGGTTTGAGAGGAAATGATCTACAGATTCCATTGAAAAATGGCATTCCTGTTACTTCATCGAACGAACTCGCACGAACAGATCCACATAAATGGATTATGTATTTCTTAATGGTTGATCGTTTTGCTGACGGTGATTCAACGAATAATATGCCCGTGGATGATTCCAGCATTCTTCCGATTGCCAATCATTTCGGAGGAGATTTAGCGGGGGTAACGAAAAAAGTCAATGACGGATATTTTGATGAGTTGGGAATGAATACCATTTGGGTTTCTCCCATCACTACCAATGCCGAAGGTGCGTGGGGATTGTGGGACAAAGGAATCACAAGTACCTTTAGCGGTTACCATGGCTATTGGCCTGTGAGTTCATCAGAAATAGACCCTCATTTTGGAACGGAAGCTGTTTTTACAGAATTGATTGACGAAGTGCACGCAGACAACATGAACATCATTGTTGACTATGTTGCGAACCATGTGCATCAAAACCACCCGGTCTATCAGCAGCACAAAGACTGGGCAACTCCACTTTATTTGCCTGACGGCAGAATGAACACTGAACTCTGGGATGAACAACGTTTGACCACTTGGTTCGACACCTTTCTTCCCACGCTTGATCTCGAGAACCCTGTAGTAGCAGATGCGATGTCAGATAGCGCCCTATTCTGGCTCAAAAATTACGATATTGATGGATTCCGTCATGATGCCACCAAACACATTCCTGAGAGCTTCTGGCGCATGTTAACCTTGAAAGCGAAGAACGAAGTATTGAATCCATATGGGAAAAACGGTCAGGAACGAAAAGCGTTTCAAATTGGAGAAACGTATGGAAATCCAGAGCTGATAAGCAGCTACGTATCTTCTGGGATGCTAGATGCACAATTCGATTTCAATTTGTACGATGCTTGTGTGGATGCTTTCGCGAAGGATGAAACCTCTTTTTCGAACCTAGAACGCGTGCTTAAAGAAAGTCTTCACTATTACGGTTCTCATCACCTGATGGGCAACATCACGGGCAATCAAGATCGTGTGCGTTTCGCTTCGTATGCTGATGGCGGCGTAGACTTTTCTCAAGATGGAAAACTGGCGGGTTGGACCCGTGAAATCAATAACAACGGGAAAGAAGGATTCGAAAAAATGTTGCTTCTACAAACGTTCATTTTGACCACGCCTGGAATTCCCTGCGTGTATTATGGTGATGAGATTGCGATGCCAGGTGGCAATGATCCTGACAACAGAAGAATGATGTTCTTCACTGATTTGAATTCAGACCAACAAAAACTGCGCACTGCGGTCTCTGCTTTGGCGAAAATGAGGGTAAAGCGAATGAGCTTGGTATATGGTGATTTAGTGATCAAAGAAGCTTCTGAAGATCTGTTTGCTTTTGAGCGAACTTATCTTGGTGAAAAGACAATCGTCTTCATTCACAAAGGACCTGATCGAAGCATCGCACTTAAAGACTTCACCAGTGGTTCAAGCCAAACATTGTTACTGGAAAATGCAGAAGTCATGGGCGACTCACTCAAGCTCAAAGGAAATGCTATTGCAGTATTAGGCAATAAATAGACTTATTGCTCTTGGAGCACGCCGTTTTTGTACGTTTCATCGCGTTCCAGCACACCTTGATCTGTATAGTGCAGTTGCCTTCCGTGTAGTTTTCCAGCCTTGTAAAACTGGTCGCTGATGACAGTTCCATCTTCGTTCCACATTCTATGACATCCTTCTGGCATTTGATTGCTGAAGTTGAAGTCGAAGTCGATTTGTCCGCTGCCATAGTAGGCTACTTCACGCTTAACCTTCCCTTCTTCAATGTGGTAGAAACGAAATTTGTGGACCGTCTGCACGTACAAAGTAAATGCCCACCCAGTGAACAGTTTACCGTCTTTGAAATAGGTTTTGTTCGACTTGGTATCAATGACCTGCTCTTCCACCGTTAAATCATCTAAGGAAGTGGTAGATATGGTCATGAGCTCCCGTAAAGAGGGCGCTTCATTGCAATTCCGAGCAATGTCTAGATCTGCTTGGGCCGAAACACAACTTGAAAAAGCGATGGCGAAGAATGCTACTAATAGTCGCTGCATTAATGCTGAATTTGAATTTGACTGGTCCAACCTGTGGCTGGAATACGTGCAAGGTACATCCCATTTGAGAACATTGACACATCAAAGGTGTTTTGACCTGAAGTTAACAGCTGCGTTGCCACTACCCTTCCTTGGATGTCTAGCAGTTCAAGTAGTTCATTTGACCAGTCTGAAGGAATGTTCAGATGAATATGTTGATCAGCTGGTACAGGGAAGATTGAAATGCTTGACCCGATTGATTCGGTAACTGAAACAGAAGGAAAAACTTCAACTGAGACGGTTGTTGTACATCCGTAGTCGTCAATGATGGTCACTTCATACACACCTGCAAGGAGGTTTTCGAACAGTCCGCTATCTTGGAAAACACCCCCGTCAATGCTGTATTCATAAGGTGGTTGTCCACCAACAACGGATACATCTATGAACCCAAGGGTACCTGTTCCATCATCTGGTCCCCATGTAACAGAAACATCTAACTCCTCGTATTCTCCAATGGTAATCACTTCGGATCCAATACATCCATTTCCATCTTGGATGAATACTGTCATGCCACCAGCTTCAAAGTAATACCACGAATTGATCTCGGAAAACGTCTCTCCATCAACACTAAACAAAACGGGCTGAATATTCCCTTCTCCAGCTACTTCAACACCTCCAGTTTCATCACCAAAACATGTTACATTTTGCACAATGGCTTCCGATAAGCTCGGCTCATAGACTTCGATATTTGCATTAAAAGAAGCTTCACAATTACCATTGGAGGCAGCTAATACCACTTCAAACGTTCCACTTTCTGTGAATAGAAGCGACGGATTCTCATCTTCACTCAGCTGTCCATCAACATTCCAGCTCCAGTCGGTATTTTCATTACTTCCTGTTGTTTGATTGGTTGGTTCCCAAGCTTCGCTGATGCACAGCGGACTTGCAGGTGTTTCAAAGCTCGGAACGGGTGTTTCATTCACCATGAGTGAGAATGATGATTCATTCGTGCATCCCAATTCGGTTTCCAAGTGAAGCGTGATTGTTTGTTCGCCACTTGTTAAGAATGTAAAGTCTGCGGAAAGTCCATCTACGGGATTTCCGTTTCCAAAATCCCATGTGGCAGAAGTTGTGCTTCCATCCGAAGATATGATTTCGGCGCTGACTGAAAGCTCTTCTCCCAGACAAATGGCATTTGGTATTTCGGTGATTTCAGGAATGATGCAACGTTGGTCGAATTTGTAGAGGTTTAGCGTTCCTTCGCCGTTTGAGGCAGCGAAATACAAATCATCTCCCCATTCTTGGTAGGCTTCTGGATAACTTCCAAGTCCTACAGGAGCAATATCGTCAACCAATTCAGTGACAATTCCATTTGTTCGCCAAGGTTCAGTGCCAAAACTTTCATTTTCAGCAGTAAAGTAGAGGTAATTTGTTGCTTGATAGAATGCTCTAGGGTTGGAACTGCCACCAGGGTTCACATCAAAAACTTGTTGAGTTCCTTCAGGAGTTCCATCTGAAGAAAACAATTCCCAGTCTCCCTCTGTGGTTTTCCCTCCAAAATAAACCTTGCCATTGAACACTTCCATGGTACTTACATACAACTGAGGATCAAGCACACCGTCTTCACTCCCTTCGACCAAATCAATTACCTGTACCGTACCTTCCTCTGTCCCATCTGACTTCCAAAGTTCCAACCCTGATGAGCCATCATTCCCGAAGAAATAGACTTCGTTGTTCATCTTAACAATACGTGAAAGCACTCCGCTATTTCCACCAATATTGATATCCTTAATTAGGTAGGTTCCTTCTTCCGTGCCATCTGAATAGTACAATTCGCTGCCAACTCCATTTAGATACATTGAAAAAATAATTCCTTCATCAAAAGCAACAAGATTGTCAGCAGCGTAGTTGTTTCCGTTCAAATTAAACTGCTTCACTTGATAGGTTCCTTCTTCGGTTCCGTCACTTGTGTACAGTCCCCAATCTTCAGCATAAAAATAATACTCTGCGAACCACCAGAGTTTCCCGTTGGCCTCTTTGCAGTAATCGATGTTAGGACCGCTACTAGAAAAATCTTTTACTTTAATTGTTCCAGCTGTTGTGCCATCCGTTTTCCAGAGGTCAGGACTCGCTCCGAATCCGCTTTGATCATAAGCAGAGAAGAACACTTCATCACCTACTTTTGTGACTTGATCAACATCTTCATCATTTTCGCCAAAGATGTCAAGCAGTAAGTTGACTTCGCCTTCATATCCGTCTAGTCCGAACATCTGGTAGCCTCCGCTAACAAACCCTCGCATTACTAATTTATCGTTAACATTAAAAATTTGAGTTAGGTTGGACCCTCCAAATCCCGGTCGTATATCTGAATGTAACGTTGTGCCTTCTGGAGTTCCATCAGACGACCAAAGCTCGGTTCCGTTTTCTCCATCATCAGCTCGAAAAAAGAGGCGATCATCGAAGATGGTTAAATTCCTGATGGAACTCGAGTATTCGTGCACATAATCTGTCACCACAGCTGTAGATGCAACAGTACCTTGTGAAGCCACTAACTGTCGAGAATCCTCATTGACTTGACCAACAAACAGCACGAGGTCATTTAAAGTAACATATCCGGCGTTCACTGCTCCATTATTTTCATCATTCAAATCAATCAGAGGTTCTGTTCCTGCAGCCGTTCCATCGCTCACATGCGTTTCGAAACCGATGCCATTGCTGAACGCACTGAAATATAATAGGTCATTGAAGGCAAACAATAAATAGGGTTGACCACCCTGAGTTCCTTGGGTGTTAACGTCAATGAACTCGAAGGTGTTTGTAGCGGGGTCATATACCCACAATTCGTCTCCCGTATTCGCAGTGCTTCCATTGAAAAACAGTTTATCGTTCAATACGGTTAGGTATATAGGATCAAGATCAGCTGTTCCCTCCAGCACATCATCAACCAATAACGTCCCTTCTGTTGTTCCATCAGATTGAATCAATTCAATTCCTTCAGCTGGTAAGTCAGCCGCAAAGTAGATGAGGTCTCCAATTCGCACAATTTCGTCGCCCATTTCACCATTCTCTAAGTCTGAGACGATGACTGTTCCAACTTCCGTCCCATCAGACTTCCACAGCGCTTCTTCCCCACTCGCAGTTGCTTTGAAAAACAGCTCATCATTCAATTCAACGAAAGCTTGAGGATTGGAGCTTGAAGAACCGAGGCTTATATCTTTCACCAAACTTGTACCTTCTGGGGTACCATCCGTTCGATACAATTCGATACCAATGTTGCTGTCATTCGCTTTGAAAAACACCTGATTACCAACAGCGTAATATCCCGAAGGGCTCGAAGTAAAATTTCCTACGCGAATATCCATTAACAAGAAAGTCCCTTCTTCCGTCCCATCTGTAATCCAAGGCTCTTGTCCGTATGCAGGAATGCTCAAAGAGAGTAGCAAGTTACCATTGAGTTCATGGTAATCCTCTCCGACCAATACGCTACCTCCATCTATAGGATCAAAAAAGGAGAATGTTCCTTCTGCTGTGCCGTCTGTTTTCCAAAGCGCCAGCCCATCGTTTTCTATGGACGCTGCCACAAAAATCACCTCCTCTCCAAGAGGTATCAAGCGTTGAATGCTAGACGTTTGTGTTCCTTCGTAGATATCTAACACTAAATAAGTCCCCTCTGGTGTGCCGTCTGAGAACCACAACTCTTTTCCATGGGCGGGGTCTTTCGCTGTGAATAGCACACCGTTTGAGATGGAAACAAAATCTGCTGGGTCAGACGAAGGATTACCCGGATTGATATCTTTCAGCATAGTTGTACCTTCTGAGGTACCATCTGTCACCCAGAGTTCTTTTTCATTGTACTGCGATCTTCCAGCATAGAAATACAGGTTGTTCCAAACTGCTCCTTGCATGCTAGGCGAGTGAGACTCACCGGTTGCATCACTCGTAAAGTCTTTGACAAGTTCTACTTGCTGTGATTGCGCCAACAAAGGAATAAGAAGAAGAGCGAAGAGTATGTTTTTCATTTTGATTTGGTTGGAAGAGTAATATAATAAGAGAAAACCAATGTCTGGAGCTTGCTTTTGAGAATGTGTATCAAACTTGCTTGCAAATGTTGCAATCGAACGCGCACAAAACAGAACTGCACAGTTACAAAGTGGAGCGGTAAAAGCTTGGAAATGGAAAGTGAAATTCAGAAGTTTGGTGATGTATGGCCCTGAGGCTTTGACAATTGCGTTTACAAATTAAGTACAGACGTTTGTAAAGTTGTTGTTGGAGCTATTTGTAAACCGGTTACCTTCGACACGGCCGGTTGGATGGCGGGGGAGGGAGGGCCCGCGAGGGCTTGTGTCCTGTCCAATCCTCGAAGGATTCCAATAGTTCAAAAATCAATGATCAAAAACTCCCCCTCCCCCACACGAAAATTCTCTTCCCCCCGTTATCATTCCATCCTACAAAAAAAACGTAGTTTCGCGCGCTATGCCGAAGTACCTCATTTTAACCATTACAATCCTCTTCAGCCTTACCGGTTTTGCCCAAAAGGCAACCATAAAAGGAACTGTAACTGATGAATCAGGACAAGGAATGCCTGGCGTAACCGTCAGAAATACAAATAGCCTCTCTGAAGGTACTTCTACCTTTGTAGATGGCACCTATTCCATCAATGTCACGCCAGGAAAGGTTGTTCTCACTTTCACGTCTGTTGGTTCGAAATCATACACAGATACACTTTTTGTTGAAGCCGGGAAGGTCTACACGAAAAATGTCAAACTCAAACAAGGGGTCCAACTCATTGGTGCCGAAATCTTAGTAGACGGCGACAGAACAGGTCCCATGGAACGATTAGATCCCGCCATTGCCTCTCAAATTCCTTCAACCAGAGGAACTGTTGAAGACTTGCTTTTACAAGCCCCTGTGAACTTCACTAGTGAGCTGAGCTCAAGCTACAACGTGCGTGGAGGATCTTTCGATGAAAACCTCGTTTATGTGAACAACATCCAAGTCTATCGGCCATTCTTAGTGCGCGCCGGACAGCAAGAAGGTCTCTCCTTCCCTAACACTTCAATGATTGATAACATTAAGTTTTCTGCTGGGGGATTTGAATCGAAATACGGTGATAAAATGTCTTCTGTTCTTGACATCACCTATAGAGAGCCTCAAGAATTTGGTGGGGAATTCACTGCGTCACTATTAGGAGGTTCTATTCAGATAGAAGATGTGAACGACAGCGGCACGTTTAGCCACAATTCGGGACTAAGGTACCGAAA
Organism: uncultured Comamonadaceae bacterium; assembly: GCA_964353035.1. Taxonomy (GTDB): domain Bacteria; phylum Bacteroidota; class Bacteroidia; order Flavobacteriales_D; family Sanyastnellaceae; genus JAQWQB01. The sequence goes on from CAYGUR010000033.1 coordinate 8,590, forward strand.
CAACTCCTATGTGCTCGGAAGCCTAGATGAAACCGGTGAGTACAGTCCGAACTACCTCGACTTTCAAACCTACCTGACCTTCAAACCGAAAAATAGCCTGAGGTGGAAACACCATTTTCTAGGTAACATCTCGCGAAATCGATTCAACTTCATTCCACAAACCAGACAGACTGATGTGGGGAACATCAATGAGGCACTTCGACTTACTGTATACTTCGACGGAAAAGAAGAAACAGGTTACAACACCTACTTCGGGGCCTTCAGTTCTGAGCGACTGTCAGACGTGAGTAAACTCAGCTTTACAGCTTCGGCCTTTCAAACCTATGAGTTCGAAACTTTCGATATCCTCGGACAGTACTTCCTTGACGAACTTGAACGTGATTTAGGGTCTGACGAATTTGGTGATGTCCTTCAAAATAGAGGAACAGGTGGCTACCTCGATCACGCCCGAAACGAATTGGAAGCGACCGTTCTTAGCTTTAACCACAAAGGAATAGCTGTTCTTGGAAACGATGAACACACGCTGGAATGGGGCGCTACAGTGCAATACGAACACATTTACGACAAACTGAGTGAGTGGAGCTTATTGGATTCTGCCGGATACAGCACCCCCCACCCTGTTGACAGCATCGGTTACCAAGTGCCTGAACTGCAACCCGATGCTGAGCTTATTCTGAATGATGTTATCAAATCTGAAAACACTGTTGAATCTACTCGTGTCATGGGGTACATCCAAGATTCTTGGAAGTATGAATCTGAAGAAGGACATGAATGGACTTTCAACGCTGGAATTCGAGGGAACTATTGGAGTTTCAACAATGAGTTTGTGGGCGGCCCCAGAGCAAACATGTCGTTCAAGCCGCGTTGGTACAAGAATGACACCACTGATACCGACACCCTAATCAGACGCAATGTTGTATTCACCTTCGCTGGTGGAATGTACTACCAACCGACCTTCTATCGTGAGATGCGCGGGTTAGACGGACAAATAAATCCTAACATAAAAGCGCAACAAGCAATTCACCTGGTAGCTGGAGTGAACTACGTGTTCAAAGCGTTTGACCGTCCGTTCAAATTTGTTGGTGAGCTCTACTACAAAGACCTGAACCGACTCATCCCTTACGAAGTTGAAAACGTTCGTCTAAGGTACTACGCTACCAACAGCGCCAATGGTTTCGCTACTGGAGCAGACTTCATGGTCAACGGTGAATTCATTCAAGGCGTTCAAAGCTGGATGCGAGTGTCAGTCCTTCGCACCGCAGAAGACATTGACAATGATTCTTACTTTGTTTACTTCAATGATGAAGGGAAAGAAATTGTGCCCGGATTTACGCTCAATGACAGTCCGGTTGACAGTACCTTGCGCGAACCAGGCTTCATTCCTCGTCCGACTGACCAGCGTGTGAGTGTTTCTATGTTGTTTCAGGACGAAATGCCGAAATGGCCAGAATACAAAGTGTTCGTAAGTCTCTTTTATGGAACAGGTCTGCCTTATGGTCCTCCTACCTTTGAACGCTACAAAGACATCCTTCGCACCAGTGCTTACAGAAGAGTTGATATTGGTTTTTCAAGAGATTTCGTCACTGAGAAAAACCGTGAGAAGAACCGCTGGTATAAGTCAGGTTTCGTGTCAATCGAAATTTTCAATATCCTAGGTATTAACAACACCATCAGCTATACATGGATTGAAGATGTGACCGGACGGAATTACGGAATTCCGAATTTCTTAACTGGACGACGGGTAAACCTAAAAGTGAACTTTAAGTTCTAGATTACTCAACAATCAACTGGTGGGTTTGAACACTTCCATCTTCGAATAGAACAGTTACCAGATACATACCTGCAGTTCCGATTCGAGGAAGTGGTACAACTCCATTCTGCTGGGCTATCACCTTCCCTCCTAAATCAGAAACAGTGACCTGCTGAACCTTATTCAGAGAAGAGATGGTGTAATTTCCATTTGATGGATTCGGATACAATTGAAATTCATTCCTTGCCTCTTCGTTCACAGATTGCACTTCGCACCCTTCCCACACCTCAATCAAATCAGTTACGCCTTGATCTCCTTCAGCTGAATTGTTGTTGTAATATGAAAAGAAGTTCTGATCGTACAAACTAATGTAGTAGTTACTCTGTAGGGTCTCATTGCCCGTTACTTTGTAGATGTAACATCCTTGCTCCAGACACATTGTTTGTGTGAAACTCGGAGTAACTATATCAAAAAAACCTTCGTCATTGAATACTTCCTCTTCCGTTGTTTGATCGTACATCACCATGTTGAGAAAGTCGCCTGGTCCACCACCCCACTGCAATGAAAAGTCGATTTCAAAGCACTCGGATGTATCAAATGGTTTGCCCGTCCATTCAGAAGTGCAGGCTAGACTGTCATAAAACCCAGTCCAAAGTTCCAATGTTAATTCAACTTCTTCACCATCACTAAATGGATTCTCTAGTGGAATGAAATGTGTGCTTTCTAGACCTATTCCGAAAAAAGTCACTACCTCAGCGCCTATCTCTTCGCCATCGTGAAAGACTTTGAAGCCAGGATAGTCAAAGATTTGCTCTGAAGCGTTCTCAACTTTAATGATCAACATTTCCATCCCTATCGGATTCATATATATGTCAACAATATTTAGTCCATCACATTCGTTTTGAGAATAGAGCGAAGTTGAAACGAAGAGAAGAAGTCCGAAAATGCAAATAGTAAAAGCCTTTTTCATGGTCTAGCGTTTGAATTTGGATAAGATACAGTTCTGCCTGCCTTTACCCTTTTTATTGATACTGCTAATATCGGATTCTTATCTGATGCAGTTGCATGCACGGGAAACAAGCAAACCAAAATTATATCTTATGAACATTCGAAACTTCCTTTTGACGATGACCATCGTTGCGCTGACCTACCAACTTGCAGCCCAAAAATCCAAAGAACATTTCGTTTTATTCGCTAGTAACAGTTCGGAAGTGACGTCCGATGAAGCCTCTGAGCTCTTGGACCTCCTTTCCGAACAAGTTTATATTCGAAACATTGAGCTCCATGCTTATACCGACGGTGATGGATCTGATGAATTCAACATTGCCCTTTCGAAAGACCGACTTACAGCCGTTGAAGCGCTACTGTTCAACGAAGGGTTCAAAGTTACTTCTTCAAATTTCTATGGCGAAGAAGATCCGTTGGCCTCCAATGAGGTGGAAGAAGGCAAGCAAATGAATCGAAGGGTGCAAGTGCGCTTCGAAGCGGATGAAAAACTCATCACCATGGCCTCCATCATGGAAACGCTCAAACCCAGATCCCAAGGCTTTTGTATTGACAATCGAAAAGACACAGCAATCGTCTGTAAAAACGGAACTGTCATAGGCATTCCAGCAGGAACATTTGATTATGCCGAATGCAATGATTGCATTGAATTGAAAGTGGATGAAATGCTCAATCCAACCGACTTACTCTTAAACAATGCACACACCTTATCCAATGGTCAAATGCTCTCAAGCGGAGGAACCGTATACTTGGAAGCAAGCTGCAATGGAAAACGACTGGACAATAAAACAGACAAAGCCATCACCTACCTCTTCCCCACTGATGAGTTGCAAGACGATATGACCTTATGGACATCCACTGGCACCGGCCATGATATGAACTGGACAGAAAGAGAAGGTGTTGTGTTTAGTCCTATTCAAGCCGACATTCTTCGCGCATATGGTGAAAGCAGAAGCCTGACTACTCGTCGCGGCACGAGCTACGAATGTCGCTTTTGGTGCAAATTCCTCCGAGTTTTCGGCATCGATGCTGCTGCTAGATATCAAACAAGAACCACAGAGTCGAATTTTTACATGAGCGATGTACCCGATGAAATCATGACCATAAAAGATCCTGAGGTTCGTGATATTGCATTGAAAGAACTGGCAAAGAAGCGTGCAGAAATTCAGAATTATTACGCTGGCGAAATCAACCAGATGCATTACATCAACTGTGATGCCTTTCCCAATGAGCCAACAGAGCAAATCATGGTGAAGAATAAATGTGACGGGGAATCGATTGTGAAACTCCTATTTCCTTCTGTCAATGGTGTGATGGAACGCTCCTTTGTGAACGGTGAAGCAGAATTTATTGGGGCCTCAAACCGAAAGGCAGTTGTGGTATCCATTAAAGTTGAAGACAACAAGTCATTCCTCGCCATCCAAGAAAGAGCACCCGGACAAAAAGAAGTTAAGTTGACGTTTGAAGAGTTGAGTCCGTTGCAGATCAAGGCTCGGTTACAAAAATTGAATGTGTAAAGGAATCAAACAGTCTCTTTGGAAACAGCCCTGCTGATTCTTAAACGATTTCATCTAAGATGAAATCGTTTTTTTTCTAGTAAGAGCAAGAGTAGAGAAGGTCCGCTTGCGTCCTTCCTGAAGAGCAAGAGCTAGAGCTAAAGCAGTTATTGAACACAACCTTGAAAACCCTCCTACTCACACAGAATCATTGGGTATGTTAAAATGACCAACTTTTTAATTTGCTCTTGCTCTTGCCTTCTTGCTCTTATGCGAGTTTAGCATGTTGAGACTTCAGACTCACAACGCTAAACTCGTTCATCATTCGCCCTATTCGCCAACGTTGATTCCATCTCCACCCGAGAATCATACGGCCCTCTGCGTTGAATGGCTTTTCCTAGAATGGGTAAGATTTCAACCAACAGAAAGAGCAGTGAAATAAACCAGGCGATGTACAACACATGTTTGTCTGGTTCTGCTTTGAGCTGCGCGAAGGCCTTGTAGCGAATTAGAAATCCGTAATCTGCGTCTGTGGTCACAACAGGATTGTTAGCTAGGAATGTTCTTCTGAGTTGCGAAATGGTGGTGTCTACTTGCACATTCAAATAGGACATCGCAGTATCAATACGGTTTACTTCTTCTTGGATTTGCTTCGCGATGGGACCAATCCCTCTTCGTTCTGAAGTCCCCGGTGCGCCTTGCATTTCGTTTTCAAAACGAATCTGTGCTTCATTCCGAGCCAACTGAAGTTGTTTCAAGGCCAGCACATCAGGCAAACTATCTAGCTTGGACTCAAATGCCTCGAAACGCTCCATTCGAATCTCATCGGCCTTCGTTTTGATTTCATCTTTGAACAGCTCCATCTCAATGGGAACGGCTATGGTAAACGCAATCACAGCTGCCAACAACACCCGAATTCCCACTGCCGCTGCTTGTCGCCAGAAATCTCCCTTGTACTTAATGAACGTCCCAACAATGAGCATGTCGAGGTTAATGATCATCAATCCCCAGAACACCGCAAACGCAGTGGCAATCCACAGCTGATTTGGAAAAACGTATGAAATGGCAAATCCAGCAGCCGTCCCGCTCCAAATGCCTGTAAAAAGTACTGAAGTTCCAATGTTGAGGTACTTATTCCATTCGGTGTAATAGAGTCCGAGCACTTTCATGCTAACACCTGAGAACGAGGTCAGGCGGGCTCTCCAAGATCTGAGAACACTTCCTTCCCACGGATTTTTCTCTTGCTTGTTTTGTGGAGTTGAGTCATCGTGCGTGACAACTTCGTTGGTGGTTTCCTTGCTCATGGTTTCAAATTGCGGCTTTACAACAGCATTTCCGAGCCAATAAATGTTATACAGACATGCACACCAACTTCTAAATGAAGCAGATAGCACTGGTGTTGGTCAGAAATAGGGTTGATCAATCTTGAAGTTCCAGGTCAAGATTGAAGCAGGTTTGGTTGTGCTTGTGCACACTCTTACAACGCAATGCGTTAGGGGTTCATTGCATGCGTGCGCAAATCATGAAGTTCCTTGTAGCGCAATCCGCCTGGCAATTCCTTTGGTGCAAATTCCAAGTGAATAACCCGTCTCCTTCCATCTGAGTGTGTTTGATTGGATTTGTGAAGAATCAACGGTTTGAATATGTGCATTCCACCTGCTTCCAATTGACATGATTGAGCACTTCCGTTGTCTGTGATAAGACGAACTTCTTCGTCCAACAGAGATCGTTTATGAGAACCTGGAAAAATCAATAAGGCACCATTTTGATCATCAACACGGTCTAAATGAATTCGAATGGAAACCGTTTGCATTCGAATCTCGTCGGGAGGAATCACCGAATACATTCCTTCTTTGAACGTCCAACCCGAAAAACCCTTCACATCCCTTTTCTCCATCACGTTAATGGTTCGGTCTTGGTGCCAAGTAACATACCAGTCTGCCTCCTTTCGTTTGTCAAAGTAGATGGACTTCACCAAATGCAATTTCGGATTGATCTCATGAAGCAGAGTAATGAGTTCTTCTGAAAAAACATAAGGTTGCAATTCGGGAACCTTTTGCAGAATTTCGCGAATGGCGAAAGTTGAAGCTGCTAGTTCATTGTGCTTCATAAACCATTTCTTCAACACTAAATTCATGCGGTTGACAAAACGAACGGGATATCCTTTAGGCAAAAGGAAACTCCCGCGGTTTTTCAATTGTTCCCTCATTCGTTTAATCACAGCAGGTGTGACTTCTGCATCATAATTATCTACAGATGACATAAGTCTTCCCAGTATTTTTCTCCGAAGGCGCTCAGGTTTAAGGATGCGAATCTGCTCACCAAAACCGAGTAGTACTTTCTCAAGTTCGAAATTAGGTTTCAATAACAAACTAAATTTCACGCCAAAGTGATTTCGTTCAATCACCTTTTGCGAAGAGTGAATAGGCTTGGTTACAATGTATGGGGCCGTTTTATGATCAGCAAAAAATTCAATCTGAACGGGTTCAGCAATCCTGTTCACTGTCACACCAATCACATTCTCGAAAAAGGTCGATGGGTCAAATGTGGGCTCTTCTTGAAAAACACCTACCCCTTTTTTGACTTCCTCTATGCGATCCAACGCTAACATTAAAATTTGAGCATCGCTGGATTTCTTTCCAATCAAAAACCATCGATTCGCATATTCCTTCAATAAATAAGCCGAATAATCGAATGTTGAAGGAGCCCGAGCAGTAAAAGATTTATAGGTGATGGAAAGTAATTCCTTTTTAACGATGGCCTGATACAACTGATCTAACAACTCAATTCCTTTCAGATTTTCATTCTTTTCGAAATCAATCACTGGGATTGTGTGGGTTTGGGTGGAATAAACATGGTCTTCTAACTTCTGTACCATGCCATTGAGTTGTTCAAAGTGTTTGAATCCTGAAAACTGCTTGAGCATTTGAACTGCCTCACCAAGTTGATCCAAGTCTTGGGAAGAGATGGGAATGTTGGTGATACTGTACGCTGGATCTTCGTAGGTGTAAAACTTCCGGTCAATCACAACAATCGGTGCGTTGTATCCCAATTTATCACTGCGCATGACTTGCAGATCAGCTTGTATCGTTCTTCTACTTACACCTTTGTCAATGCCTTCATACTCATACAAGACTTCAGAACATTCTTCTATCAAATCTTCTAAAGTCCACGTCCGATAACGATTCTGTAAACATTTATCGATGGTTTTATAACGAATAAGGGCATTCCTATTGACGGGCATCTCAGACAAATTTTTAGAAAAGTAGAAAATAAATTCTACTGCGCAAAAACACTGCGCAGTAAGCTAAAACCTTTGCTCTGTAGATGATGGAAACAGCCCCGCTGTCATTTGAAGAAGAGGTCGGCAGCGGGGCTTACGAAAGTACAACTTCCTTCATCAATACAACAGAAATCGTTCTTTGAATACATATAAAGTGACAACAACATTCTTCTTCGGAAGAAACAACGTTAAGTCAGCTTCTTCAAATTTCACATTGGTCTCTGTATGGCCTTGTAGCATGGCAGCATTGCTCAACCATGTTCTATTTGATGCAGCGCTTAGCACACACGCTTAGGACGGAGGTTCGAATCCTCCTGGTCGGAAGACCATAGTTCAGTTGGTTAGAACAAAGCCCAGGGGTAAAACCCAATCTCTTACGGTGAGATGATAGACTCAAAATCTATCCAATAACAAGCGCCACTTGTGAAAATGGTGAGAGAGGTCACTCGAGGAGTTCAGCCTTTGTGCTTCGGGACAAAGGCAGCTTGCGATAAGCTTGAATTCACTGAATTGAAATGCACATTGTCTGCATTCAGCACAGCGCATTTGGAAGCGTTCAAATGGTGCTTGGCGAAAGTTGACAACCTGCACTTGATGAAGGTGAATCCGCTCATCAAGAGTGAATGAGACGAGTGGCCTTTTTTTTTAAAATATGAATCATTAAAACAACAATAAAATGAAAACATCAGTAAACATCCCTCAACTTAAGGTTGGTTTGGTAACGAAGTCAAAAAACATTGACCGTGTAATCCTTCCAGGAAAACATTGGTTGTGGCTTAATGAACAGGTAAGCATAGTGGATGCTACTGTGCGTTTTCAGCCAACGATGAACATCAATGTGTTTCGAAACAAACCTTCAGTCGCATCGTTTTTGACCTTTATTGACGTGGCAGACAATGAAGTGTTGATTGTGATGGTCAACGGTCAGTTCAACGAAGCATTGTCTGTGGGTACATATGCCTTTTGGAACAACTTTATCAATTACACTTTTATTAAGGTAGATAAAAGCGAAGGGCTTGTGTCAAATACAGTTCCAAAAGCGGTATTGCAAAATAGTCGGATCAGCGCAATGGTAGAAACAGTCAATGTAGAAGCATACGAGAATGCCTTGTTCTTCTTGACTGGTGAGTTTAAAGAATCCCTCCCTCCTGGTACCTATTGGTTTTGGCGGTTTGGTGTAAAAACGTCTGTCATTAAAACCGATATGCGTGCGCGTCAGATTGAGATTTCTGGACAGGAATTGCTTACGAACGACAAAGCCAATCTTCGGGTTAATTTCAACCTTATTTTTAAGGTGGAAAATGTAGAAAAAGCAGTGATTCAATGCGCTGACTATAACAAGCAATTGTATGCTTTGGCTCAGTTTGCCATCCGTGATTACATCAGCGCCAATTCGCTTGATGAATTGCTTGAACAGAAAGACACCGTTAATGAACTGATTCTTGCACAGATGCGAAAAGAAGCCATAAAAATTGGTGTTCATGTCATAAGCTGTGGCATCAAAGACATCATTCTACCTGGCGAAATCAAGCAGATCATGAACAGCGTGTTGGTGGCGCAAAAGAAAGCTCAAGCTAATACCATCATGCGTCGGGAAGAGACTGCCTCAACTCGGAGCTTGCTGAACACAGCCAAACTCATGGAAGAGAACCAAATGCTCATGAAGTTGAAAGAAATGGAATACACAGAGCGTATTGCGGAGAAAATTAATAGCATTACGGTTTCTGGTGGAAGCCAGATAATCAGCCAAATGCGCGATCTCTTCTTGACTTAACTCTTTAATTGATATACCCGCCGACTTCCTTAATCCGAAGGGAGTCGGCCAATGATAAAAACATGAAAATTACAGGAACACAATTAATCGAACTTGGATTGCAGGAAGGAAAAGAAGTAGGTATCGCCTTGAATATCTTTGCTTCCATCCCTGACAAAGAACACATACAAGCGATTTCAACGCTTCAGTTGGTGCTTGAAAATCCAGAGAAGTATAAAGACGATGAACGATTTCATACCCTTGCTGACTGTTTAACTGTCGTCGAAGAAGACCGTATGATTGCATTGTTGGACTCGCCTCAACCTCACTCCATTTATGGTATTGAAGGAATCGAAGAAGGCGCTTTGAAGCAATTGCAAACGGCCATGCGTTTACCAGTGACACATTCTGGTGCACTCATGCCTGATGCTCACCAAGGTTACGGACTTCCAATTGGAGGGGTTTTAGCAACTACAAATGCGATTGTCCCATACGCTGTTGGCGTTGACATTGGCTGTCGTATGTGCATGTCGATCTATGACTTGCCGGCTTCCATGATAGAAACCAACAAGGCCTCTTTGAGAAAGTTACTCATGATGAACACTATGTTTGGAAGAGAAACCTTCAAACGTCCGCGTGGACATGAAGTGCTTGACAATAGCTTATTCTCTGAAATTCCATTGATCGCTGAATTGAAAGACAGAGCCTTCAAACAGTTGGGGTCCTCTGGAGGTGGAAACCATTTCGTTGAGTTCGGAATAGCAGAAATTACAGATGAACACAATGAGTTTGGATTAGCACCCGGAAAATACTTGTCGTTGCTTTCCCATTCAGGATCACGCGGCTTCGGAGCAACCATAGCGAATCACTATACTAAGTTAGCTATGAAGGAGTGCGAACTTCCGCAGGAAGCAAAGCATTTAGCTTGGTTAAACATGGATTCTGAAATCGGACAAGAGTATTGGTTGGCTATGAATTTGGCTGGAGACTATGCTTCTGCCTGTCATCATCAAATCCATGAACGGATGTCGGTTGGACTTCGAACATCCCCAGTTGCAACCATAGAAAACCATCATAACTTCGCATGGAAAGAAAAGGCAAGGGATGGCTCTGATGTTTATGTCCATCGCAAAGGAGCAACTCCTGCTGGTAAGGGCGTGTTAGGAATCATCCCGGGATCCATGACAGCGCCCGGATTCATCGTTCGTGGAAAAGGAAATGCCGAAAGCTTGAATTCTGCATCACATGGAGCTGGAAGAGCCATGTCACGAACTGCTGCTAAACAACGTCTTGACAAAGATGAAGTGATGCAACACTTAAACGATAAAGGTGTTGAGGTCATTGGCTCTGGAATGGATGAGGCCCCGATGGCCTACAAGGACATTCACAAACTGATGTCG
>CAYGUR010000034.1:0-19173 GCA_964353035.1 uncultured Comamonadaceae bacterium
CTCCTGCTTTCCGCGTTGGCGGTAGTCCTCTAGGAGTTCGTTATCACTTAATTGAGTTATGCGTTTTCTGCCAAACATTGGCTACTAGGTGTTAATCTTGGGAGTATAACCACTCGTTGTAAAGGTCAAAATAATTTTTGGACTCTATGATGATCACTCCACCAGTGAAATCTCCGTACTTGGCGGGCACTCCGCCGGTATAGACTGAAACGCTTCCTATTCCTGAAGCGGGGATTCCGCCGAAAGCGCCATTTACTTTCATTCCATCAATGATGTATTGCACTGAGTTGCCTCTAGCGCCTCTGAAATAGAGCTCTTGTGTTACAGGGTCTACTTTGACATCAGTAGTCATTGAAGAGATAATGCTTTTAATGTCGCGCTTTGCCGGACTGTTTTTCAAGTCAGCAGCCAAGGTGGTCATCTTGGTTGTCTCCTCAGGATTGATGAGCGGGTTGATATATTCTATTTTCTCTGCCACATGAAGATCTATTGATCCATTTTTAAGTTGAATATCGTCTATGCGGATAGATTGATCTGGCTTTACCTGAACACCCATAATGGTGACGCTTTTTAAGCCAATAAAACTCACTTTCAGTGTGTAGGAGCCAGGAGTCAGGGGTTTAATACGGTACTGACCGTCCATGTCAGTAGCTACGGCGTTCATTTTTTCTCCAGCTTCGGCAATCACTGTTGCCCCTGGAATTGGTGTCCCCTGGGGGTCCAGAACGACTCCGTACAATTCGCCCCATGTTTGGGCAGAAGCACTTAGGGCGAAGACGCTCATGAGTGCAATTAGGATTCTCTTTTTCATAACATTCAGTTTGTGGTTGCAGTGCAACCTGGTTTACAATAGGGGTTCTCAGCCCGAATTCGTAATTGAGATGCGAAAGCTTTTATGATTCCATAAATGAAATGTAGTTTAGTTGAAACGAAGAGAAACTTTGGATTCGCTTGGAGGCGAACAAAGACTTGAATTGAGTTGTTAAAAAGGGCTGAGAAATGGTAGGATTTCTAGAATGACGAATTCTCTTAACATGCTATCGTACAACCATTTTCAGAAGAAATGAGTCCTTATATTGAATCCACGTGATTGAGCAATGAAAAAGACCTGCACACTTCTACTTTTTGCCTTGGTAATGACGACTGCATTCGCCCATTCCCCTAGGCTTTCATTTGATTTTAGAGAGAATTTAGGACAGTGGCCAAGCCAAGTCCTGTACAAAGCCTCTATGGGCGGTAGCACCGTATTTCTGGAGCAAAATACCATGACATGGGTGCTTGCACACCCAGAAGATTTCGCTTTAGTGCATGAATCTTCAGAATGGGACAAAGAAACCTTGGATGCTTGGCAGTTCCGCGGTCACGCTTACAAAGTGAATTTTGTAGGTGGGACAACTGAAAACGTGGTTGGACAAGATGAGCAAAGCTATTACTACAATTATTTCATTGGCAACAATCCAGATAAGTGGGCCTCGTATGTGCCAGCGTTCAGTGCAGTGCGCTATGCAGATGTGTGGGATGGAATAGGGTTGAGGGTGTACAACTCTGACAGTCAGTTCAAGTACGATTTTATTGTTGGTGTGGGTGCGAATGCCAATTTGATTCAACTGTCGTACGATGGAATTGACAGCATGGAGCTTTCAAACGGTAACCTATTACTTCATACTTCTGTAGGTGATGTCATTGAACAAGCGCCGTATGCCTACCAAATGGTTGGAAACCAATTGGAAGAGGTAGAGTGTAATTATGTGCTTCAAGATGGAAAGATGTCGTTCGAGTTCCCAAATGGCTACGACGAATCACGCAAACTGATCATTGACCCACTTGTGATTGCTTCAACGCTTTCTGGGACAGTGGGTTCTGACAATTACGGACATTGTGCCGCATATGATATTGCGGGGAATATTTTTACAGGAGCCAGGTCTTTCGGCTCAGGTTACCCAACTGATACGGGGTCGTTTCAAGAAATTTTTGGAAATGGCGGCGGCGGCTTCGGTGTAGATATGGCGTTTAGTAAATTAAACCCTGATGGCACAGATTTACTTTGGGCTAGCTATTTGGGTGGTTCAGGATCTGACCTTCCGCATTCTATCATCGCAAACGAATTTGAAGAGCTTTACACGTTTGGAACTACATCTTCTGATGATTACCCAACAACAGATGGTGCCTATGACGAAACGCCAAACGGTGGCGTAGACATAGGTATTGCTCACTTTTCTGACGATGGCGCATCGCTCATCGGAGGCACATTGATTGGGGGAACAGGTGATGACGGAGGAAATGGCATCACCAACAATTACGGAGACAATTACCGAGGCGAAATAGTTCTTGATTACAATGGAAATCCTGCTATTGCTTCAAGTACAAGATCTGATGATTTTCCAACAACAGGAGGCGCATATGGCGCTGGTCCATTTGGTGGGGCCAATGATCAAGATGCCATTCTCTGCAAGTTCAACCCAACACTTACTTCGCTTACTTGGTCGAGCTATTTTGGTGGAGTGAATGGAGATGCAGGTTTTGGAATGCGCTTCGCCACAGATGGTTCGGTCTACATGGCAGGAGGCACAGCGAGTGCTGACCTTCCAGCGAGCGCAGGAGCATACCAAACGACGACCAGTGCAGGACAAAACTCAGGCTACATCGCTCATTTCAGTGCTGACGCGAATGACCTCTTGGAATGCACATATTACGGAGGGAATGAAGCTGATAACATCTTTTTCCTCGATTTGGACAATGACGAAAATATTTGGGTTTACGGACAAACACAAAGCGATTTGCCAATCACAGATGGCGTATATTCAGAAGAAAACGGAACACTTTTTATAACGAAATTCGATCCAACCCTATCCAATCTAGTGGCCAGCTCAAGAGTTGCTGCTGGAACGTGGGGTAGTGGCGGAGTTCCAATTGCCTTTCTTGTTGACAGATGTGACAACATATACATATCAGCGCATGGTGCTACTACGGGACTCGTAACAACAGATGATGCTGTGTATACAGAAGGAGGCTTTTATTTAGCGGCTTATGGTCCAGAAATTGAAACGCTGGAGTTTGCAACCTATTACGGTGCGAACCACGTAGATGGAGGTACTTCTCGATTTGATAAGAATGGAATTGTCTACCAAGGAGTATGCACCATAGGCGGGTTTCCTACAAACGATGATGCCTGGGCTTCTGATCAAGATGGTTGGGACATTGGCGTCTTCAAAATGGATTTCCAAGTTTCGGGTGTAAACGCCCAATTGACCGCAAGTGCTGAAGCCCTGAATGGATGCGCGCCCCACAACATTGACTTCAACAATTTCAGTGTTGGGGATGTATTCGAATGGGATTTTGGTGATGGGTCGCCTATCAACAACGAATTCGAGCCAAGTCATGAATATACCGATCCAGGAGTTTATACTGTAAGGTTGATTAGTTCTGATTCACTTTCATGCAACTTGGCAGATACAGCATACTTAGAGATTTCAGTTTCGGAACCTATTGACTTTAACGCGGCCTTCAACCTTACATTGAATTGCGAAGATTTGTCTGTAACTACAGAGAACTTAACCGGTATTGAATGGCTTGACTATGAATGGGACATGGGGGATGGAACCATTTTGAATGGCGAAAATGTGGAGCATGTTTATGGCGAAGAAGGTGAGTTTACTGTCACACTTAATGCTGTTGACAATGGTTGTATTGCTGATGACCAAGCTGAAGAAGTAGTCCAAATTGTGGGAAGCGTCGAAGCCTCATCGCTTTTTGATGACTATGAAGGTTGTGGCGAACTGGAGGTAACCTTTGAAAATACCAGTAACGGGGTTACCTATCAATGGGATTTTGGCGACGGCTCCCCCGTAACAACTGAAGAGAATCCTACTCATACTTTCGGCCCAGGTCAGTACGAAGTGCAGCTCACGGCCTTCCATCCTGAGAGTTGCAACTTGGAAGATGATACCACTCTTCTTGTAACAGTTGGTATAGAACAAGACATTGAAGCGGCCTTCCAGCTCCTGCAAACTGATTGTGAGAACCTGCTTGTAGAAGGAACCAACCAAAGTGTAGGTGAAAACCTAGCCTTTACATGGGACATGGATGATGGAACGACTTATGAAAGCGAAGACATCAATCACAACTACGCGGCAACGGGCAACTATGATATTGCACTTCAGATTACAGATACGCTTTGCAACATAACAGATACTCAAGTGCTGTCTGTGAACGTATTGGAAGAGGTAGCGGCCATCATTGGCAATCCGAACATTGAAGGTTGTGATCCTTTCTTGGCCGAGTTCTCAAACAACAGTGCTGGAACAAATTTCTATTGGGATTTTGGCGATGGATCGCCGATTGAAGAGGCGCAAATTGCATCGCATGAATATGCTGAAGCAGGAGTTTACGATGTTACACTCATTGTAGAAGGTGTTGGAAATTGTGGAGGAATGGATACGACCTATGCTACGGTAACGGTTATTGAAACACCCACCATCGAGGCGCTGTTCACTATGGAGCAACAAGGTGCTTGCGAAGCAATGAGTGTGAATTTCGACAATGAAAGTATTGGAGAAAACCTCAATTATTCATGGGATGTGGATGGCGTTGAGTACAGTGTGGCAGAATTTGACCACGTTTTTAACGGTCCAGGAAATTACACAATCACTCTTACGATTGATGAACCCGTTTGTGATGCAACAGACACATTTTCAGATCAGATTCAAGTACTTGAAGGAATAGAACTCGAAGTTCCAGAAGACATTTACATGTGCTACTATGAGGAACAAGTGGAGTTGTATGTGACAGGACCATCTGAAGCAGAATATCTTTGGGATACGGAAGATACAGGCTTTTCAACCGTGGTAACTGGACCAGGGATTTACACTGTTACTGCTACCCAAAACAACTGCACAGACGCAGTAGGGATTGAGGTGATTGATGTTGCTGAACTTGATCTTCTTGACACGCCAAGGGCATGTGAAGGCCTTCAAACGCTGCTAGAGATTCCGTACGACCAAGGAACGAATTACCTGTGGTGCAATGGGGAACCAGCTGATTTTATCTATGCTTCTGAAGCTGGTGAGTATTGTTATCAATTCACGGATGAGTTCGGTTGTACTCAAGAAGGTTTAGTAGTCTTAGAACACATTTCGCGAGATGCTGAAGTCTTCATCCCGAACGCCTTCACACCAAACAATGATGGCATCAATGATGTCTTCCAACCTGTGGCTGCTGATGTGCGAGATTACCGACTCACCATTTGGAATCGTTGGGGCGACATGGTGTTTGAAACTGAGAGCACTGATGCTTTCTGGGACGGGTCGAACAATGGAAGTGATCACTACGTTCAGAACGAAGTATATTCCTACCAGGTTGAATACAATGGAACGTGCAACGCTGAGAAAATTTTAGTGAAAGGAAACGTATTGCTAATGCGCTAAACGTTGAATGGTTATTCTTTCGAAATCCACAATTCTGGATTTTGAGGTTGACCTCCTTCACCAGTCATTTTCCAAACTTCAAGATGGGCAATGGATTTTCCACCAACGTGGAGAACATTGCCTATTTTTTGTCCGGCCTCAACACGGTCCCCTTTTTTCAAGGCAACATCTGTAAGGTTGGTATACACAGTCTTATAGGCACCGTGTGTCACAATGATGTTCATACCAGCACCTGGAATGGTAAAGACGCTGGTGACCTGTCCTGCAAAAACGGCCAGCACACTTGCAGCCTTCTCCGTAGTGATGTCGATTCCATTATTTTCGGTGGTGATTCCAGGGATGGTTGGGTGTGGCTGCTTTCCAAAGCGACTAGTAATAACACCTCTGAGCACAGGCCACGGGAGACTGCCTTTGTTCTGTTCGAACTTCTCTGAAAGGATTTTTCCTTCAGGTGTCAGCTCATATTTACCGTCGTTTTTCTTCTTTTCAGCAGCTAATTCAGTGGCAATGATATTCTTGATGGCGGCATTGATTTTCTGACGTTCAGCCTCTTGTTGTTGCTGTTGTTTGCGCAACTTTGACTCTTCTTGTTGAAGTTGAGCTACAACTCGCTCACTGTTTTCTTTGTCGCCAGCGAGCTTCTCAGTTTCTTTCGACTTCTCTACTAGCAAATTCTGCTTATGTGTTTTGGTGTTTTCTAGCTCGGTGATACGAGTTCTGAGTTTTTCCTGTGTCTCGCGAATTTCATTGGCTTGTCGCTTCCTAAATTCAGCGTACTCCTGCATGATTTTGAAGCGCTTGTATGCTTGGTTAAAATCTGCTGACGCGAAGATGTACATCAATTCATTGTGACTACTTTGATTTTTGTATGCCTGATAGATCATGGCGGCATACTCTTCTTTCATCAAAGCGATTTTACTTTCCATCTCGTGAATGGAACGTTCTGAATTGGCAATCTCTTGCTGAATGTCTTTTACTTCTCGTTCGAACGAACCTAGAAGTTGCTGTCTATAGCGAATCTGTTCACGCAGTATTTTTAGTTCTGAAAGCGCTTCTGACTGACTGTTTTTACTCTCGGAAATGAGTTTTTTGGTGTACTCAATGCGTTTATTGATTTCATCGCGCTGAGCTTGAAGTTCCGCTTTTGTTTGTGCGAATGAAATCAGACCAAACCCTAAAAAAGCAAGGAAAAGTATGCTACGGCGTGTACTTGCGTTCATAGTCATTAGGGATTTCAAACGGGAACTCATAGGGCTTATTCAACTTCAAACGGGTAATCTTGAACTCAAATGTTGAAGTCATCTCAGGTGTTGACAGGGTCATTTTCGTTTCCGATGGATAGTACTGATTATCCACTTCTTTGAAATCATCATGTTCAATGGTTACACTGCGTTTGTAGTACAAATCATCAAACATGGTTTTCATCAAGCGGTAGTCGTACCCGTCAAACCAGTAACGCTTCAGCAATAGGTCTTCTTCATCAGAACGTTTCAAAATGCGCTGGTATTTCTTATCAGAGGCATCAATTTCCAATGAGTCATCTGGTTCCAAGGCTTTGTCATCTACCCCAACCACCTTTTTCATCTTCCGATTGTACTTGGAAATCAAGGCATATTGCTGGTCATCAATGCGGGAAGTGAACTTGTCATCTTGTGGATTTAAGTTTATCGGGTTGCCTAGAAGCATGTTCTGAATCATGTCGAAGGTAATTTCCGACTCAGAAAATTCACTCATTTCATCAAGCCTACCCAAGAAGTAGTGTTTGTTGTTCGGGATTTTCGAAACGTATTTAACGGAGTCAGGCGTGATGATCACGCGCAAGACCTCAACACCAAGCGCAGGACTAATGCTAATCCAAATGACACTGTCTTTCCGCATTCTAAGGTTAGCTTTAAAGCCTTGTTTACCTTCCGGCGAAGCAACGTCTGCAGAGAGCTTCATTCCAGCCCATTCAAACTTGAACTCATTCTTTTCGTACCTCGAAAGAACAGCGCCTGAGCTTCGGTTTTTTAAGGGTTTCCCCTTCGCCAATCTTCGCTCGTTAGAGCAACCACTGACCAATGTGCCGAGCAGCAGCAGACAGGCAAGAACCCATGAATGTATCTGCCTAGTTCGTATCATATGCTCTTTCCGAGATTTTGCGTTCTAAGACCTCAGAATTTCCGCCACGGTCTAGTGCTTTTTGCCAAAACTCAACGGCTTGGTCTATTTGGTCGAGATGAAATAAGACATCGCCATAATGTTCCAAAATGGTGGGGTCATTTTCACCAC
Organism: uncultured Comamonadaceae bacterium; assembly: GCA_964353035.1. Classification (GTDB taxonomy): domain Bacteria; phylum Bacteroidota; class Bacteroidia; order Flavobacteriales_D; family Sanyastnellaceae; genus JAQWQB01. The sequence continues at coordinate 7,695 of CAYGUR010000034.1, forward strand.
CACTGTTGCGTGCTTTCTCGAGCCATGTGCGTGCCTCTTGATAGTTCCCTTGCTGAAATAGGATCCATCCGTAGGTGTCTTGAAATGAGGGTGTCCCAGGAATCATCTCATTCGATTTCAACGAGAGTTCAGCTGCGCGATTGAGTTTAGTGTTTCGAACTGAAAGGTAGTAGCTGTAATTGTTGAAGACGAAGGGGTCATTGTTGAAGAGCGAAATGGACTTTTCGAACGCTTCATCAGACTTGGCATATTGTTGTGTTTCGTTGTAGGCTTCTCCCAGTGATGACCAATAGCTGGCAAGCATTTCTGTGTTTTCAATCACATACGCTTTTCCGGTGTTGAGGGTTCGAATGGCTCCTTCAGGGTCTCCAGTACGAAGCTGTGCATTTCCTTCTAAAAGGTAGAAATCGGGTTGAGTTGGAAAAATGCTTCTAGCTTCACTGGCATGCTTGAGCATTGACTTCCAATCAGAAATTTGCGCATCGAGTGAGATGGTTTGTTGCCAAATAAGGGAACGAGAAGGGTCTTGTTCAACTGCTTTCGCGAAGCGATCCCGAGCGGCTGTGTAACTTCCTTCTTGAACCAGATAATCACCCCACAAGGAGTGTGTTCTTGGGTCGTTCGGGTGGCTTTCATCCAGAAATCCTAAAAGCTGCTCGGTTTTTAACCTGGCTTCTGTGTTTGTACCGGCTAGTGTGAAGTATTTCAGCAAGATACCCACTTTTTCGTCGATGTTTACTTCAGGATCTTTGAAGGCGATTTCCAGCGATTTCCATGATGCTTCGTCATTTCCACTGGCGGCATACATCTTTGAAAGTTGAAGGTGTGCCAGTCCATTTCCAGGATCTACTTCTAGCAGTTGCTCCAGGCAGGCTCGCGCTTCATCATTTCTGCCGAGCTCGAAAAGCAGACTGGCTTTTTCGCCATAGAAAGAAGGTTCATCTGGGAAAGCGTAAATGAGTTGGTCAATGTCTTCAAGAGCGGCATCGGTGTTTCCCATGATAAGATGGATCCGTTGCTTTTGGAAGGTGATTTCAGGAGAAATCCCCATTTTTTGTTCCAGTTGCTCGTAGGCTTCCAAAGCGCCTTTTCCGTCTTCGCGAAAGAGGTAAGTAGAAGCGAGGTCATAGTAGGAATCAAAGTCGTCTGGTCGGTTTTTTATGACCCATTTTAATTCCTTTTCGGCCTCCTCATACATGGCATATTCTATCAAGAACTCAGCATGTGTCTTGTGGTACCAGTAGTTTTCAGGCTCAAGTTCGATGGCTTGATTTATTGCTGCAAGGGCTTGGTCTTTGCGGTCACTTACGAAATCAATTCGTGCGAGCTCGTAGTGTGGAGTGCTGTTGAGCGGATTGAGGTCTTTGCACTTGTTGAACTGCACGTAGGCTTTTTCTTTGTCGCCATTGTTGCGGTACTGAATAGCAGCGAAGAAATGCTCTTGAAAGGCCACAGACTCTCTGCCTTCGGTAGTCTTTTCTTTTTTATTGCTTGCAGTTGATTTGCTTCCCACAGAACAAGCTGTGAGCAAGATGCTCAAAAGGGCAATGCAACTGATGTATAAGTGTTTTTTCAATTACTTTCCTTGTGTTGAATAATCTCCTAAGCTCAATTCTTCAGGACGTTGAAGGTATTCCACGTGATTTCCTATCATTGAATTGCTGAGATTAGCATTTTTAACAGTCGTAGAGGTCTGAATGATAGACGCTTCAATGACTGAATTTTCAATTGTGCAACCTGCTCCAACTGATACATGCGGACCAACGATTGAGTTTTTCAAAGACACTCCTTCACCCACATAGCAGGGGGGGATAAGGATGCTATTTTCAAGCTTCACGTCGTTCGCCACTAAACCAGGTTCGTCAGCATGGTAACCTAAAATCCGACTGTTTGTTTCAACGGTAGCGTTCTTGTTGCCGCAATCCATCCAGTCATCTACCTTTCCAGGAACAAACTTCATGCCCTTGTTGGTCATGTTCATCAGCGCATCTGGCAATTGGTATTCACCACCTTTAATGACGTTGTTGTCTATAAGGTACTGAAGTTCTGATGCTAAGTTCTCACCATCTTTGAAATAATAGATGCCAATCATTGCTAAATCGCTCACAAAGGTCGAAGGCTTTTCAATGAAATCTACAATGTTGTTGTCTTCATCTAGTTTCACCACTCCGAACTGTTCAGGGTTTGGGATTTGTTTCACCCATAACACGCCATCTTTGTCATCGTCGAGGTTGAGTTTGGCTTTGAACAGCGTGTCAGCGAAGGCTACTATGACTTTTCCAGAGAGCGATGGTTTAGCGCACAGGATAGCGTGTGCTGTTCCCAGAGCCTCTTCTTGGTGGTAGATAGAGCCTTTCGCCCCTAAACTTTGAGCAATAGAGAGGAGGTTGGCTTCCACTTCATCGCCAAAATCACCGATGATGAAGGCGATTTCTTCGATGGGTTCATGGGCAATAGCGGCTAGTTCTTCAACCAATCTTTGAACAATTGGTTTTCCTGCAACAGGTACGAGGGGTTTAGGAACTGTAATGGTATGTGGACGCATTCTTTTTCCCATACCGGCCATTGGAACAATGATTCTCATGTCTCTTATTTTTTTCCTGTGCTTCCGAATCCGCCAGCGCCTCTTTCCGTTGAAGAGAGTTCTGTTACTTCAGCCCATTCAGCTTGTTCATATTTTGCGATGACCAATTGGGCCACCCGTTCGCCATTCTCTATGACAACTTTTTCATTTGAGAGGTTCACCAAAAGCACCCCGATTTCGCCTCGGTAATCAGCATCAATGGTTCCTGGAGCGTTTAAAACAGATAGCCCTTGTTTGTATGCTAAGCCGCTTCTTGGCCGCACTTGTGCTTCGGTTCCTGGAGGAAGTGCGATGTACAAGCCTGTGGGGATTAAAGCCCGTTCCAGCGGTCCAAGCTTTACGGATTCAGCGAGGTTCGCACGAAGATCCAGTCCAGCGCTCTGAATGGTTTCATAGGCAGGCAATGGATGATCTGAACGATTGATGATTTCAACTTTCATGAAATACAAAGTAAGTTAGCGTAAGCGTGTAAACGACACATTTAAAAATGGGATGTTCACGTATGCATGTTGATTTAGTTCCCCGTGAATGAGGGCTTTCTTTTTTCAAGGAATGCTGTTGTTCCTTCTTTGAAGTCTTCTGTTCCGAAACATTCACCAAAGGCAGTGATTTCTGCAGTAAATCCGTCTTGGTCATGCGCTATTCCAGCACGAACGGCATTGAGTGCATGTGAAATGGCAGTAGGAGATTGCTTGGCAATTTTTGTTGCGAGCTTCATGGCTGCTGGCATCAATTCCTCACTAGAACTAACCGAATTCACCAAGCCCCAAGATTGGGCATCCGCAGCAGAAATCATTCCGGCTGTGCAGATCATTTCCAAGGCTTTTCCCATGCCTACAAGTCGGGTAAGTCGTTGTGTTCCTCCATAACCTGGAATGACTCCAAGCGATACTTCAGGCAGACCCAACATCGCATTGTCAGAGGCCAATCGCATGTGTGCAGACATCGCCAATTCCAATCCGCCACCTAAAGCGTAACCATTGATTGCTGCAATAACGGGTTTGGTCATGCGCTCTACTTTGTTGAAGAGAATTTTATGTCCTTCGGCACTCAAACGTCTACCTTCTTCTTTGGAGAAGTCAGCAAACTCTTTGATGTCAGCACCTGCAACGAAGGCTTTTTCACCGCTTCCAGTGATGATAATTGCACGCACATTGTCGTCAGCGGAGAGTTCGTCAAGCGCCTTGCTCAATTCCTTGATGGTCTCAGAATTCAAGGCATTGAGTTGCGACGGTCTATTGATTGTAATCACTGCAACGTGATCTGTATGTTCTAGAAGAATATTATTCATAGCTGTATGTTCTAGGTGTAAAAGTATTGAAAACAAAAACGCCCCACTAAAAAGTGAGGCGTTCTCTTTATAGTTGGTTAGGCATTAACGAACAATCTTCACTGTAGCAAGCACCTCTCCATTTGAAGAAAGTGTTGCCAAGTAAGTTCCTGCTGCAATTCCATTGAATTCAATTGTTTGTTGTCCTTCAGCACTGTTAAGTCTTTCAGACTGGATCAACTGTCCTTGGAGGTTGAACAACTCAAAGCGTAGGTTGTCCATCGCTTGTCCAAGCACCACTTCCATGCCATTCGCTGAAGCGTAGAATTGAAGGTTGTCTTCAGTTTCGTTCACTGCAATAATGTTGTCAACGATTACCAAAGTTTGACCTGTGGCTGAACACGTTTCGTTGCTAGCAATAGCAGTGTAAAGGTATTCACCTTCCGCCGTTAAGCTCAAGTTCAATGTAGATCCAATTCCTACTTCTTCTTCATTTTGGAACCATACGATGTCCGTAGCGTTTTCTGCATCAGCAGTTAACAATACTGGGGCAACGCCGTTTTCTAGAGAAGCTGTGATTTCTGCTGGTGTAGAGATAGTCACTACGTTGAGGTCGAACAGTTCAATTGCTTCTGATGCGAAGAGACAAGAAGTTGTTACTTCAACGAAGTAGTTTCCGGCTTCCAATCCTTCAATGACGTAGTTGTTTCCTTCTACGGTCTCATTGAAGATTTGTGTTCCATCTAGGTAAAGCACAATGTCCATGCTGGTAGCGTTGGCCACTTCAACTTCGATGTATCCTTCAGCACTATTGCATCTTCCTGCCTCAGCAGACTGGCTGAATGCATGTACTGGCGCTTCATCAATTGTGAATACTTGTTCAACTGAAGCACAAGCTAGATCGTTGTTGGTAAGAACAGCGAGGTAGTTACCCATTGGAAGGTCTTCCAAAACAGTAGTAGCAGTAAAGTTTTCTGAACCAATTTCAACATCTACTTCGTTGAACCAGGTTACGTTCCATGTACCATTTCCTGGAGCGGTAAGTTCGATGCTCGCATCGTCGCTTCCGAAACAAGAAATAGGAGCTACTTCAGAAGTGACAGGAGCGCTCAAGTGAATGATGAATTGGTTGTTCACTTCGTTTTCAGTTAATTCAACAGTCCATGCATCGTTTTGTGAAAGTGGAGTGATGATACCAGTAGCTGTATTTTCAACAGAGATACAAGATGTTGCAGGGATTCCAACAACTTCACCAACGCTGAATGTGTAAGTACCAGTTGTGCCAGCAAATAGCTCTACAGGAATAGAAACGTTGTCTTCAATAGAACCCAATGTGTTATTCACCATGTTCAATCCATCAGCATCTAGCGTACTAATTGCTACACTTGATCCATTCATTGAACCTAATTTATGAGCATCAAATGCGTTCTCATAAGAAGCAGTTGCTCCTTCAACAAAACTAATGAATGCATTGTCCAGGTAGTCTTCACCTTCTACTTTTAGTGAGATGAAAGACGCTGCTTCCATGCTTCTTTCGAACGCTTGTCCTGAAGAAGATTTCACGCTTTCTTCCCACTGAAGAATAGCGCCAAGGGCATCAGCTTTCACCCAGAAAGACTGGTTTGAAGCAATGTAACGTGGAGCTGATCCTACTTGTGTGTTACCGTTTCTACTCAAGTAAGCACCTGATTCAGCATCATAGACGTAGTAAGTAGAAACGTTTGTTGAAAGTGCTACCATGGCATCCCAATCAATTTCTGATGGGTAGCGATTGGTTACCAAGTTCCAACCATCAATTGCCGTTCCTTGGAATGCGTTATAATTGATTGGCTGAGCATAGCTTCCTTTTTGGATGCCTCCAGTCAAATCAATAGCTTGAGAACCAGCTTGCATGTAGATCATGTATCCTCGGTCATTTTCAAGTGCATCGGTGATGTCACCTGTGAATTCCCAACCATCATTTAACTGTCCGTTCACCGTTTCATCATACTTCTGAATGTTATTGATTTCATATATCGGATAATCGGAGCCGGTAAAACCGGTGGTGATAATGTCATCAGCAAGATCAGCAATGGTCAATCCAGTGAGAGCCGTTCCAACATTCACCCAGTTTTGGATTCCAGCGGTGATGTAACGCTCCATTGTGATGTTGCCCAATAAGTCAGCATTGTCACCAAAAGCACCAATAGAACCAGTTCCGGCAGCGTCAGACTTTAAGGTCAATACGTTTCCATTCACGTCGAATGTTCCTTGTTCTGGATACATCACATTGATCATGTCTAGGTCAGCAGCCAATGAAACGGTGGCACCTGCATTGTCAATATGTAGATCATAAAAGCTATTGCTTGAAGATCCACCAATGGTTTGTAACGTATTCCCTTTCATGGTAACAGAGCCAGTTGAAGCAGTGAAAGCTCCGTTGTTTGTCCAGTCACCATACGTTTTAATATCGCCAGCAGCCCCATCAAGAGAGGCGCCAGTTTCAATGGTCAGATTGCGCGCAATCACATCTGCGTTAAGGGCCACCGTGTTTCCGTTTTGGATAACAACGTTCTTGAAACGACCAAATGTTGCAGCCCCACCTGTCCCAACAGGATTGTCAAGTGACCAAATAGGATCATCCGAGTTTCCGTTTCCAACTGAGTACCAGTCTTGGAAGCAACCGTATTGTTCAACTTTGATGTCGTCAATACGTGCTTTATTTACATTTCCAACGGTCACCACAGTCGCAAAACTGAAGTAGTCAGCAAGAATATAAGTAGCGTCTGTAGCAGTACCGCCTGAGGTCAAGCCTGCACCATCTTCTTCGTAAAACAATTCCCAGTTCCCATCTTCATCTCTTACTACTTCAATTCCTAACACAATATTGGTGTTCCAGTCATAGCTTGAGGTGATGATATCTGTATAGGCACCATTGTCGATTCTCACCAGGCGAAGGTTATCTGTAGCTGTTCCGAAGTTTACACCTACTGCGTATCCGTCGAGTGTGGCACTGAATGCATCTGATTCGTTACCTGAGATTACAGCCATCACCCAGTTATTAGCTGACGACTCTGTTCCTCCAAATTTCATATTGAAGTTCCATGTGGTTTCTGCACCACGGAGTTCTAGTTGATCTAATGAATGAGAGATGTAATCACTCGCCGCCACAGTTTGTGTGTGACGAAGATCATAGGTTCCAGAAATGGTAGCGATTGAATTCACAACAGACCATTGTGTGGTGTTTTCCCAACCAGTTAGGTCATTGCCTTCGAAGTTTTCATTGAACATAACTTCGGTTCCGCTTTCATCATCATTTAGATTTAGAACGAAGGTTTCAACGATTCCACCATTTGCTTCACAACCACCGCTAATGTTTTGAATACCGAAAACCAATGTCTCGTTGCGCTCGCAGGTGGTATTTCCTGAAATGGTTACACTCAGCGTTTGAGCCGTGTTATCATTCGCAGGGAAGGTCACTGTTTGAGTGGTGTAGTTGCCAATTCGTGTAGCATCACCACTTAAAAGCACCACGTCGAAAGCGGTAGCACAGCGATCATCTTCGTCAGAAATGGTGAAGGTCAAATCGTAGGTTCCATCAACATCACCTTCCGTCACGTTCGCATCAGTAGCAGCGAAGTCTACTTCTGTTCCAGCACCCATCAATAGGTTGTCGAAATAAAGTCTACGTGAATCACTGATGTTTGTGATATTCGTACTTACAGCGAAAGAGGTCGAAGTAGTGTATACATTATCTCTTGTGAACGCACGAAGGGTAGTAGCATCTGTATTGTCAAATCCTTGATCGGCATACAAGCGCCAGTCTCCGTCAGTAGTGCGAACTACTTTCAATGTATAACCCGCTTCCGCATCGAAAAGCACAGGATAAGCTAGGCTAACCAAGGCCGTTTCAGTCAGTCCGTCTTGACGAAATAATCCGAAGTAGTCTCCAGCAGTGTCCTGCACCCATTTGATGAAGTATCCGGTGAAGTTCATGCTGCCGATTTTCATGTCAGCAGGGTTGCTTGAGCTAGAAGTGAGCACAATAATGAAGTTGTTGGTAGCACTTGGAAGCCATCCGCTGCCAGTGGCAACGCTAAATTCCCATACACCGTAAGCTTGAGCGCTTGGAAGCACCAATGCAGCATCACCTGTGTTGGCGTTGCTCACCAAAGTAGCGTCATTGCGCACCATAGGACCGCTGATGTTTCCGTTTGAGCCATTTCCGGTTGTAGAAGCAGCGTCTATTACACTCCAATCAGCCGTGTCACCACTCCAAACAGCACCATTGGTGATGTCGTTATCATCAAAACCGTCTGTTCCAACAGTGAAAGTGGCAGTAAAATTTGCACCCGAGTTCGAGTCATATTTAAAACCAGTGCATCCACCGAAGTCATCTCCTATGGCCTCCCAGTATACTTCAAGAATATAGTCTCCTTTGGTTAGCCCACTTAACAAATCAATTCCTGCATTGGTTGTTTGCCAGCGTTGGTCACCTGGATTTGGTAAGTTAGATTCGAACCCTAAAACAATGGAGTTCCACGCACCACCAGCCTCACACACTTTGTAAACGCGGTAGTAAATACTTCCTCCACAAACGTTGGAGCCACTGTTTTTGAATGTTTTTAATTCACCCCCATTCAGCGTAAATGTGTCTCCAGTCCTGAAAAAACCGTAATACTGCCCATCGAATGAGGTAGCAGCGTCAGAATTGATTCCCCCAGCATGAAAGATGTTTCCATCTCCGTAATCTAGCACTGCATAGGATTGAAAGATGTCCCATGAAGCTGAGACGTTTAGAGCCGACAACAGGATCGCCAGCATGGCAATTTTTCGTAGCATGATTTCTTGGTTAAATAAAATAGTCTTGCGAGAATAAGAGCAAACAAATTACACGCAGAACAAATGTACTAATTACTAAGACGACAATCAACAACTTAAGCGATTTCTGGAATGCTCGCCAATAGTTTCTGTGTATAAGGATGTTGGGCGCCTGAGAAAATGTGATGGGCATCACCACTTTCTACAATGTTTCCAGCCTCCATTATGATCAATCGGTCACTCATGAAATGCACTACATGAAGGTCATGTGAAATAAACAAGAACGTCAATTCACGTTTGGTTTTCAGTTCATTGAGCAGATTCAACACTTGTGCTTGCACAGACACATCTAATGCCGAAACGGATTCGTCAAGTATGAGCACATCTGGTGAAGTGGCAAGCGCCCGTGCTATTACTAGTCGCTGCCGTTGCCCACCACTGAATGAATGCGGATACCGTGAATAATGTTCCTCAGACAGTCCGACTTCACACAAAAGATTAGTTGACATTTCTCGTGCCTGCTCTTTAGTGGATGCTGTTTTACTTGCCAATAATGCCTCAGCAATTGACTGTCCGCCAGTTAGCCTCGGATTTAACGAAGAATACGGGTCTTGAAATACCAATTGAATGCTGCGCGAAGCACCTTCTTTCCAAGCAATGGAACCTGATGTTGGTTCGACAAGCCCCATAATTATTCGACTAACGGTACTTTTTCCGCACCCACTTTCACCCACAATTCCCAGTGTTTCGCCCTTAAATACTTCAAACGACACCCCTTTTACCGCTTCGAAAACAGCTGTTACTTTCCCAAAAAGGTTCTTTTTCGTAGGGAAATGCTTCACCAAATTTCGCACTTCTAATAAGGGTGAACTCTGGTCAATTTGTGAAATGTAGTGTTTAGGCTCTTCTTGCTTGTTTTCTAAAATAGAAGCCAAGGTGGCCAATTTGATGCGGTCACCGTTGATGGGTGGTTTGCAGGCTAATAGTCCTTGAGTGTAGGCGTGACTTGGTGATTGCAGAACCTTTTTCGCATTTCCTACTTCGACCACTTTCCCCTTGTACATCACGGTAATGTCATCAGAGACTTGCGCCACTAAATCCAAATCATGAGAGATAAAAATCATCGACAGACCGCGTTCTTTTTGGAGCTTTGATAAGAGGTCTAGTATCGATTTTTGCACGGTTACATCCAGGGCTGTAGTTGGCTCGTCTGCAATGAGCAAAAGCGGCTCGGCGGCGAGTGCAAGAGCAATAACCACCCGTTGTTTTTGTCCGCCAGAAAGCTCATGCGGGTAGCGTTTCCACATCTCATTTGGCAAGGGAAGGTCTACTTCATCGAAGAGCTGAATGACCTTTGCTTTGGCTTCAGCTACGCCTACTTTAGAGTGTGCCAAAATGACTTCTGCAACTTGGTCTCCGCAGCGCATAGATGGATTGAGACTTGTCATGGGCTCCTGAAACACCATGGCAATCTGCTGACCTCTGAGTTCTTTTGCTAACGCGAAATCGTTTGATAAAAGGTCTTCGCCTCGAAAGAGTGCTTTTCCAGCAACGATTTTCGAGATTCCAGAAGGAAGAAGACCCATGCATGCGAGTGACGAGACGGTTTTACCAGAGCCAGATTCACCAACAATGCCTAAAACAGCGCCTTTTCGCACCTGAAAAGAGACGTTTTCGACGGCATTGACCCATTCGTCACCTGACCGAAACGCAATGGTTACGTCCTGAAGATCAAGTAAAACGGAATCAGTTGCCGTATTCATGAAAAACAATGGAGATATACGGACGCTCAGCTTCAATGCTTTCGTCTACCATGCTTACTTCTACATCGGTGTTTCTGGCACTTTGGGTTTTCCACATCGTAAAACCTTCGTCTTCAGATGAGCTGCCGTATTTTGTGTCGTAATAAGACCGAAACTTATTAAAAAGCATTTGCGCTTGTGTGGTTGTTTTCGGGAAGACATCTAGTTCAATCACATATAGCCCGTTTTCTGAGAAGTTGTAAGTGATGTCGTAGAACGTACTGTCTTTCATTGAAGAAGGAATCCTGCAGGTGAGTTCATCAGGCATGTTGTAAACCACATTTTCCTCTTCTCGCTGCAAAACTAGTGGTTGGGAATCACCAATGTCATTACCTCGGAACACACCACCTTCTTCCGTCATCAAAATTTCTTGAACGGGATCTACTTTCGGCGGCTCTTCTGAACACGCGTAAATCAATAGAAGGAAGAGAAAGATGCGATTCATTGCTTGTTGTGAATACCAAAGGTACGAAGTAGGGGCGATTTTGAATCGCAGTGCTCATTCAAATTGTTGAAGCTTTGCAATCAGGGTTAAATGTGTTGGTCAATCAACACGGGATTTCCATCTGGGTCAATGAGCGAAAAACTCGCCGGTCCTGATTCAGAACCGTCTGTTTCATGTACAATTTGCACTCCTTTTTCTTTCAATTCAGCTTGCAGCTCGCGCACATCTTGGAATGAGGCTAAAGTTTGTGCGTTTTGATCCCATCCAGGATTGAAGGTGAGAATGTTTTTTTCGAACATTCCTTGAAAAAGCCCAATGATGGTGTCACCATTTTTTAAAATGAGGTACTTCTTTTCAATGTCACCAGCGAAAACTTCAAATCCTAAGTTGCCATAGAATTCTTTCGAAGCGTGGATGTCTTTTACGTTTAAACTGATAGAAAATGCGCCAAGTTTCATAATGAGAATAAATTAGGACAGAAATTTAAGGTGATTTTTTTACGAGGCAAAAAGTGCCTTCGCGGGCCCGCCCCCGCCTTTTCTTTGGGGATAGAAGTTCTTTAGTTAGCTTCAAAAAAA